>CANBOV010000080.1 GCA_947371275.1 Flavobacteriaceae bacterium
GGCAAAATGGACGATTGGATTTTTGGCTGCGACGTCTGTCAAGACGTATGCCCCTGGAATAAATTTTCTATACCGCACAACGAAACTGCTTTTACGCCCTATCCCGAATTACTCTCGTACTCCAAAAAAGATTGGGAAGAAATTACAACCGAAACTTTTACAAAAGTATTCACCAATTCACCCCTTAAACGAACCCAGTTCGAAGGACTAAAACGAAATATAAATTTTATAAAGTAGATTCTCTAGCGATAATAGCAGTGTCCAATTCAATCGTTCGAGGAACAAATCCCTTCATTTCTTTGCGAGCATTCATTTCTTCTAATAGCAGTCCAAAAGATTGAACCCCCATCTTAAAACTAGGCTGGTCTACAGTACTCAACTTCGGCGTAATCACCTGCGACATAAACCAGTTGCTAAATCCTATTACTTTAACTTGATCAGGAACGTTAATGCCAACTTCATTAAAATGAGCCAATACGCCAACAGCAACCAAATCGGTTATCACAAAAATACCATCTACAGCAGGATGCTCCTTGGCGATCTGCTCCGCAAATGCCTTTCCCTCATCAAACGTTACATTTTTGCAGGTATAAACCAACTTCGGATCAAAAGGAATGTCATACTTCTCCAACGCTTTTTTATAGCCTAAAAATCGATCTATGGCATTTTGCGGATTGACAGGTCCTCGAATATGGGCAATTTTTTTACAGCCCTTCAAGATCAAATGCTCCACCGCATTATAAGCCGCTTTCTGATCGTTAATGATGACTTTAGAACAAGGGATGAGTTTCGAAATCTTATCAAACATGACAAATGGAACTTCTTTTCTAATGATGTCTTTTATATGGTCATCATCATTCGATTCATTAGAAAGTGACATGATAATACCATCTACTCGTTTGTTCATCAAAAGCTCTACTTGCTTTTGCTCCAACTCTAATGATTCATTCGATTGCAATATGATTACCAAATAACCATTCTTTTCCGCTTCATCAATAATCCCGTTAATTACGTTGGAGAAAAAGTGATGCACCACCTCCGGAATAATCAAACCTATGGTTCTTGATTCTTTAGTGCGTAAGTTTACAGCAAAACTATTGGGGGTATAACTTAACGATTGGGCCAAGTCTAAAACAGCCTTTCTAGTCTTGTCACTAACATCAGGATAATTCTTCAAAGCTTTAGAAACCGTTGTGATCGATATTCCTAAAGTTTCGGCGATTTGTTTTAAAGTGATGTCTCTCATAAAACAAATATCATAAAAAAAATATAAATATCATATCGAAAACGTTTTCGGTGTTTTCGAAAACGTTTTCGAAATTTATTTCATAATTTTTTGTTAACTAAAAATATAAATTCGAAAAATAATCCAACAATAATTATTAATCAAACAAAATTACAAAAGATGAAAAAAAGTACTTTATTTTTGAAAAAGTTGTCTTTCGTTATAGCCTTACTATGCGGAACCATAGCTTTTTCTCAAAACAGTAGCTTATCAGGTAAAGTAACTGATGCCAAAGGTGCAGCAGTTGCAGGAGCTAATGTGGTGTTAGAAAAAATGTCCAAAGCAACGATGTCTGACGCCGACGGAAATTACTCCTTCTCGGGATTAAATGATGGTTCAGCAACAGTTACTGTGTCATTTATCGGTCTCGCGACACAAAAAAAAGCAACCACTATTAATGGTAAAACTGTCTTAGATTTTCAATTACAAGATGATTCAAAATCCTTAGACGAAGTAGTGGTAACCGGGGTAGTAAATCCTAGAAGCAAACTAAAATCTAGTGTTTCCATCACCACCTTAGATGTAAAACAGGTAGAACAATCTGCGCCAAGATCAACGGCAGAAATCTTCAGAACTATCCCAGGAATTCGTTCTGAATCTTCAGGGGGTGAAGGAAATGCAAACATCGCCGTTCGTGGGGTGCCTATCTCTTCTGGAGGATCTAAATATTTACAATTGCAAGAAGATGGTTTACCGGTACTTTTATTCGGTGATATCGCATTTGCGACTTCCGATATCTTTACACGTTTCGATAGAAATATTGCCAAAATAGAAGCAATCCGTGGAGGTTCAGCTTCAATTTTATCTTCAAATGCCCCAGGGGGTATCATCAACTTCATCAGCAAAACTGGGAAAACAGAAGGAGGAACTATGGCAACTAGCTTCGGTTTAAACTATAATGATTTCAGAACTGATTTAGAATACGGTGCTCGTATCGGTGACGGTATGTATTTCCACGCTGGTGGTTTCTATAGAACAGGTGAAGGGGTAAGAAGCCCTGGATTTGTAGCTAATAATGGTGGTCAATTTAAATTCAATGTAACCAAAGAATTCGAAAAAGGTACGGTTACCGTTTATGCCAAATTCTTAAACGATAGAGCCGCTGCCTATATGCCAATGCCAATGCAAGTAACGGGTTCTAATTCAAACCCTAACTGGAGCAGCATCAGCGGTTATGACGCTACTACAGGTACGATGCAATCGATTTATCTAGATCACAATGTTGGTTTAGGTCCTAATGGCGAATTAAGAAGAGCCAAAGTTTCTGACGGTATGCACCCTGTTTCAAAATCAATTGGGGTAAGTGCCAACTTCGATTTAGCCGAAGGTTGGAAAGTAACTGAAAATGGCCGCTTCTCTTCTAATAGTGGTTTGTTTATCGCTCCGTTCCCTGCTGAAGTAGGTACTGCTGCTGCAATAGCCAACTCTTTTGGTACGGGCGCAACCTTGACTTTCGCCAATGATGGAACTCCTTTTAATAATCCTAATGGTTTAGTAGCACGTATCCACATGTTCGATACGCAATTAAACAACATGGATAACTTCATGAATGACTTGAGAATTACTAAAAAATTCGATAAAATTGGTCTTGGTGTTACTGCTGGATACTTCAAATCAATCCAAAACATCTCGATGTCTTGGTTGTGGAATTCTTACCTACAAGAAGTGTCTGATAACAACCCACGTTTAATCAATGTAACCGATGCAGGGGGTAACTCATTATCAGAGAATGGTTTGTATGCCTACGGTACTCCTGCATGGGGGAACTTAGCTAGAAACTACGATACACAATACAATGTTGCCGCGCCTTATGCCAACATTTCTTATGATGCAACCGACAAGCTTTCACTTGAAGGGGGTATTCGTTACGACAAAGGTCAAGTAAACGGATCTTTTGCTGGTGGTACTTCAAGACCATACGATATCAACAATGATAACATCATTTCTGCCCCTGAACAAAATGTATTCGCTGTAAATACAGCCAATGCAACAGCAGTAGATTATCAATACCACTATGTGTCTTACTCAGTGGGTGCTAATTATTTAATTGATGCACAACAATCAGTGTTCGCAAGATACAGTAGAGGGGCGTCTGCCAAAGCAGATCGTATCCTATTCTCGGGATTAGATTATTTAAACGGAAATAAAATCAATGCACTTGATTTCTTGAACCAAGCCGAAATCGGATACAAAAGAAAATTCGAGAAAGGATACGTATATGCAACCTTCTTCAGTTCTAAAACTAACGAACAAGGAGGATACGAAGCAACTTCTAACAGCATTATTCAAAACGATTACAAATCAATGGGATTAGAGTTAGAGACTTCTTACAGCGCTACCGAAGATTTAAATTTAAGAGGTGGATTTACCTATACAAAAGCCGAAATCACTTCAGGTGCTAATAAAGGGAACGACCCAAGAAGACAACCAAAATTGATGTACAGCTTCATTCCTTCTTATAAATTTGCTAAAAATAAAGATGCGGTAGGATTAAGCTTAATCGGTCAAACAAAAGCGTTTACACAAGACAGCAACCAATTAGTAATGAACGGTTTCCTAATCGTAAATGGTTTCGTTGATTTCCAATTAACTAAAGGTTTATCGCTTAATGTTGCCGGTAACAACTTATTCAACACTTTGGCAATTACCGAAGCAGAAGAAGGAAGCATCACCGCTAATACTGTGAACTACGTTAGAGCAAGACCGCTTCCAGGAAGATCGGTTTCTATGGCCTTGTCGTACAGATTCTAAGAAAGATTTTCATGTTTAATTTGAGTAATTCCTATACCAATATTTATTGGTATGGGAATTATTTTTAAAAACAAATGCACTACTTTTAAAGTACTTAATTTTAAATTCATCTCATGGGCAAAAAAATAAACCTTAGTTTTTGGCAAATAATCAACATGAATGTTGGTTTTTTTGGTATTCAATACAGCTTTGGTTTACAACAAAGTGCCGTGAATCCAATTTATGATTTCCTAGGGGCACACCCTGACCAAATCCCGTTACTGAATTTAGCAGGTCCCTTAACCGGACTCCTAATCCAACCCCTAATAGGCGCACTAAGTGATAAAACTTGGTCACCAAAATTAGGTGGTAGAAGAAAACCTTATTTTTTAATTGGGGCACTGATTTGCAGTATCGCTCTATTTCTTTTTCCCTTCAGCAGCTCCCTATGGATGGCCGCAGGCTTACTATGGATTTTAGATGCTGGAAACAATACGGCCATGGAGCCCTATCGTGCCTTCATTGCCGATAAATTAGACGAATCCCAACAGCCGTTAGGTTTTCAAGCCCAAAGCTTTTTTACAGGTTTCGGGCAAACCTTAGCCAACATTTCCTTATTCATATTCCCCCTAATTTTTTTAGGAACTACCGGTAAATTGCCTACTTGGGTATTGGCCTCATTCTTCCTAGGATCCTTCTGTTCTATAGCCTCCGTGTGGTGGAGTTCGCATACAACCAAAGAAATCCCACCATCGCCAGAGGAGTTGCAAAAAATGAAAGCCGAACGCATCAGCCTCTTTACGCCTTTCATAGATATTGCCAAAGCGGTAAAGGAAATGCCCAAAGTAATGTGGCAACTGGCCCTAGTGTACCTATTCCAATGGTATGCTTTGTTTTGTTATTGGCAAAATTCGTCCAAAAGCATAGCCCTATCCGTTTGGCATACCACCCCCGAAAAAAACATGCAACTTTATGGAGAAGCGGTAAGCTGGACAGGCCTGGTCAACGGCTGGTACAACATCGTTACCTTTCTATGTGCCTTTTCCTTAGTGTTTTTTGCCAAAAAATATTCGGCCAAATTAGTCCACTTTAGCTGCCTTTCCATAGCGGCCATTGGGTTTCTAATTTTTCCTCATATCGAAAATAAATATTTATTGTTCCCCGCCATTACCGGTTTCGGTATCGGTTGGGCAAGCATGATGGGTATTCCCTATCTAATGGTTGTATCCAATATTCCTAAAGAACGATACGGGGTATACATGGGCATCATCAACATGATGATCGTGATTCCTATGCTAATTCAAACGGTAACCTTCGGATTCATTATGAAACATTTGCTAAACAATGATCCAAGATTGGCCATAACCTTTGCTGGTGTGCTGCTAGCCATCAGCGCTATTTGTACCCTTTTTATAGTAACCAAAAAGCCAACGGAACGTGAACACCTATAGTGCCTATAACAAAGCGATAGATTTATTACGTCAGGTTTCCACCCCGAAGGGGTTCTTGGCCAGTGCCGAAAACACCTCCAATTACAAGAGGGTTTGGGCGCGAGACGGAGTGATATGCGGACTTGCAGCACTAGCCTCGGGTGATAAACAGTTAATAGAAACCTTCAAAAACACACTAGAAACGCTAGCCGAAAACCAACATCCACTAGGCACCATACCCTCCAACGTGCTAACAAGTGAGGATGCCACCGAGGTAAGTTATGGGGGATTAGCGGGTAGAGTTGATGCTCACACCTGGTTCGTGATTGGAGTATGTCAGTACGCTCATACTACAGGGGATATTGATTTTGTCATGAAGTACAAACCCAATATCAAGAAAGCAATCCAACTCCTAGAAACGTGGGAATTTAATAACAAACATTTAATCTATGTCCCCCTCTCAGGAAATTGGGCCGATGAATACATCACAGACGGCTATGTCTTATACGACCAATTACTAAGAATATGGGCCCTTTCTACGTTCAATTATTTCGAAAAAGAGGAAGCGTTAGCGCATAAAATTGCGCAATGTGTCGCCCAAGTGGAAACTAATTTTTTACCCAATTCCAACGGTGATAAATACCACGAACGGGCCTACAACGAACTGATCTTTCAAGATTTTATGCCGTGCTCATTTTCGCCTTCTGGGTACAAAGTAAATTTTGATGCCTTCGCTAATTCCCTAGCAGTTATACTAAATATCGGGGATGCCAATTTCCAAAACAAAATCCTAATCCATGCGCTATCCCTAGCAGCCGATACGACTATGGGATTAGTACCGGCCTTTTGGCCGCCGGTTTTTGAGTCAGACGAACACTGGAATCTGCTAAAAAATAATTGTAAATACGAATTTCGAAATTTCCCCTATGAATTTCATAATGGTGGAAGCTGGGCCATGGTCAATGGATTTTTCGGCCTAGCGCTTTGCTCAAAAGGTAAAAAAGAGGCAGCACTCCTGCTCCTGCATAAAATAAACCAAGCAAACGCAAGAGAAAATGATGCGTTTTATGAAAATTTCAATACCCAAACAACTGAACCAAACGGGGTTTCCTATTGTGCCTGGAGTGCCGCAGCCGCAGTCCTAATGCATCAAACCCTTTTTAATAATTTTAAAATACTAGTCTAAATTGAAAGCCATAGACATCCTGTGTATTGGAGAAGTGCTCATTGACTTTATCGGTCATGAAATCAACACGCCCATCAATAAAACAAAAGATTACCACCGATTCTTAGGTGGCTCACCTACCAATGTTGCAGTAAATGCCGCACGCCTCGGATTAAAATCCACGCTTGTGGCCTCCTGTGGTAACGATGGCTTAGGTGATTATATCCTTAAAAAATTAAACGAAGCAAATGTCGATACAACCTTTATTTCCCGAATGGAATCCATACCGACATCAGTGATATTTGTGTCCAAATCAACGACAACCCCCGATTTTATTCCCTACCGCCAAGCCGATTGCCAAATTTTCGAATCCTTTTTGCCAGATGAAGTCATCAGCCAGGCCAAAATATTTCATACCACCTGCTTCGCTCTAAGCAAAAACCCTGCCCGACAAACCATCATCAATCGTGCCAAAAAAGCGAAAGAATTAGGCCTGCAACTCAGCATCGATATCAATTTCTCGGAACGTATTTGGCCCGATAGAGCAGAAGCCATACAAGTCTTAAGGGAATATTTGGCTAATGATCCTCTCGTTAAACTCAGTGAAGACGATTGCTACCGCTTGTTCGGCCAAACCAAATCAGAAGACTATATTTTCCAATTCTTCCATACGCTGGGTGCCAAAACCATTTGCCTCACCAAAGGGAAAAACGGTGTAGTCGTTTCCGATAGCCTACAAGGTAGGTTTGTGCAAAATGCCTTACCCATCAATGAAATTAAAGATGCAACGGGTGCCGGCGATGCGTTCTGGACTGGCTTTTTATATGCCCAATTACAACAATTGAACTTAGAAGAATGCATGACTATTGCGCAAAAATTAGCCGCAATCAAACTCCAAAGCCTCGGCAAACTGCCCGATGCTGCCAACATCATCGAATTAATTAAAAAATAACAAAGACTTTTATTTGGTTAATGCCCTTGGGATAAGTAGTCAGCTAGCGCTGCTGCTTATCCCTTTTTTATGCCATAGGATTCCCCCTAAATGAGTACGATTTAAATCTATTTAGGGGTTAAATTATACACTATTTTATAGGTGTCTTAAACAGAGTTGTCGTATAGTTATCGTATAGTTGTCGTATAGTTATCGTATAGTAAAGGCTATTCTTATTTGTAGATAAGTTTTACCCAATGTTCTAATTTTGATAGAATAAAAGGAAGCTCAAATTTGACCCATTGGGAACACTTTCGTTCCAGTTCAAATCAATTGTGTTTTGTTTTGCAAACCAACTACTACTTTGTTCAAAAAGAAACCCTTAAAAATTTCCGTTTTAATTTCAGTCTTCTACCTTTGTACTTCTCAACCATAAGAAAATGAATAAATACAGTAAACGAAGAGAAGCGCTTTTATACCACGCCAAACCAACTCCCGGGAAGATTCAAGTCGTTCCTACCAAAAAATATGCGACCCAAAGAGACTTGTCGCTAGCCTATTCTCCCGGAGTGGCCGAACCTTGTTTAGAAATTGCCAAAGACGTTAATAACGTTTATAAATATACCTCCAAAGGAAACCTTGTAGCGGTAATCACTAACGGTACTGCGGTACTCGGACTTGGAGATATCGGTCCTGAAGCATCCAAACCAGTGATGGAAGGGAAAGCCCTACTCTTTAAAATCTTCGCCGATATTGATGTGTTCGATATTGAAGTAGGAACCAAAGACGTAGACGCTTTTATCGAAACCGTTAAAAATATTGCGCCAACTTTTGGCGGAATCAATCTAGAAGATATCAAAGCGCCTGAGTCTTTCGAAATCGAAAGAAGATTAGTAGAAGAATTAAACATCCCAGTCATGCACGATGACCAACATGGGACAGCCATTATTTCTTCCGCAGCCTTGTTAAATGCCTTAGAATTAGCCAAGAAGAAAACAACCGAGGTGAAAGTTGTCATCTCAGGAGCCGGTTCAGCTGCCCTAGCCTGTGCTAATTTATACCTTCTACTTGGCGTTAAAGCAGAAAATATTATCATGTTCGATAAAGACGGAGTACTGTCTGCTGATAGAACCGACTTATCCGACTTGCAAAAAAAATACAACCACGGAAAACCTGGAATTGATCTCAAAGAAGCATTGATCAATGCTGATGTGTTCCTCGGACTCTCAGCAGGGAATATCCTTACTCCCGAAATGCTGCTCGGGATGGCTAACGACCCTATCGTTTTCGCTATGGCCAATCCTATTCCTGAAATTGACTATGACCTTGCCATCGCTACGCGTAAAGACATCATCATGGCAACAGGCCGCTCAGACCATCCTAATCAAGTGAATAACGTACTTGGTTTTCCGTACATCTTTAGAGGTGCACTAGATGTAAGAGCAACCAAGATTAATGAGGAAATGAAAATGGCCGCCGTGCATGCCCTTGCCGAATTAGCCAAAGAACCCGTGCCCGAACAAGTGAATATTGCCTACGGTGAAACACGATTGAACTTTGGTAAAGATTACATCATTCCAAAACCATTTGACCCCCGACTTATAGCAGTAGTAGCCCCAGCTGTAGCCAAAGCGGCTATGAATTCAGGAGTGGCACTACACCCTATAACCGATTGGGAAAAATACGAAGAGGAACTTCTAGAACGCCTAGGCTCCGATAATAAAATGGTTCGCTTGTTGACCAATCGCGCAAAAACCGACCCAAAAAGGGTCGTATTCGCCGAAGCAGATCATCTAGATGTGCTTAAAGCCGCTCAAATCGCCTACGAAGAAGGAATCGCGCATCCTATTTTATTAGGTAATAAAGAATTGATTTTAGAACTCAAAGAGGAACTGGGCTTCGAAGCCGATGTGCCTATTTTTGATCCTAAAACTAAGGATGAAGATAAACGCCGCCTAAAATATGCCGACATCTATTGGAAATCAAGACAACGTCGCGGCATTTCTCTTTTAGATGCTCAAAAATGGATGCGTGAACGTAACTATTTTGCCGCTATGATGGTCAATGAAGGTGATGCCGATGCCATGGTCTCGGGCTACTCAAGAAGCTATCCATCCACCGTTAAACCCTTAATGCAGTTAATTGGTAAAGCACCCGGAATTACACTGATAGCAACGACCAACATGATGATGACCAACAGAGGTCCTATGTTCTTGTCCGATACCGCCATCAATCCTAATCCTACCGCTGACGAACTTGCCAAAATTGCCTTAATGACCGCCAAGACCGTTAGAATGTTCGGAATGGAACCCATTATTGCTATGGTGTCGTTCTCTAATTTTGGCTCCTCCACCCATGAAAGTGCCTCAAAAGTTAGAGAAGCAGTAGCTTATCTTCATAAATACTACCCCGATTTAACCGTAGACGGCGAGATTCAAACTGATTTTGCGCTGAACCCCGAAATGTTAAAAGCTAAATTCCCGTTCTCAAAATTAGCAGGGAAAAAAGTAAATACCCTAATTTTTCCTAATCTAGAAGCAGCCAATATCACCTACAAACTCCTAAAAGAGCTTTATAAAGTAGATTCAGTCGGTCCTATTATGCTGGGAATGGAAAAAGCAGTACACATTTTCCAATTAGGAGCCAGTGTAGAAGAAATGGTCAACATGGTAGCCGTTTCGGTTGTTGATGCCCAAGAAAAAGAGAAAAGAAAAA
>CANBOV010000081.1 GCA_947371275.1 Flavobacteriaceae bacterium
GGCAAAACGCAAATAAAGTAAATTTGTAAAAAGCCCATCCTCCACAAAAAATACCAAAATTAAAGAACAAAAAGCAGCCCAATATATTGGGCTGCTTTTTACTTTTAAAATGTTGCTGTACTTCGCTAACCCTTGCTGCTATTATTCTCTAAAAGTAGGAATCATACAACTTATTTATACAATTATGCAATGCGTACCGCAGGTGGAAACGGCACTTTTGTATAATGGAACTTTATAGAAAAATATAATCATCAATACCTAAAATTAAAATGAGCCCAATAAAAAATTTGAATCACAAAGATGGCATTGAGAAACTAAAAAGTTTGGTTAGTGACATCATGGTGTGCCTTTTCTGCACCGACTTAAAAATAGACGACGGCGCTACCTGTAGGCCTATGACTGCGCTAAAAGTTTGCGACCAAGGAAACATTTGGTTTTTCAGCGAAAAGGACAGCGACAAGAACAAAGCCATTGCAGCAGACCAACAGGTGCAACTCTTTTTTTCGCATCCAGGGAAAAGCAGCTACTTAGTGGTCAACGGGGAAGCCACCATCATTTTAGACAAAGAAAAAAATGACGAACTCTGGACGCCTATTGCGAAAATATGGTTTAAGGAAGGGAAGCACGATCCCAGCATTACGGTTATTAAAGTAACGCCAACCCGCGCTTATTATTGGGATACCGATAGCAACCAAATGATCAACTTTTTGAAAGTGGTTGCCTCGGTGGTTACTGGAAAAAATTTAGTTAGCGGTACGCAAGGCGCTTTAAACGTTTAAGAAAAAAAGAACTCTTTAACACTAATATAGTATAATTTAAAAAAAAATAAAATGGAAAACGACAAAACAATTGAAGTGTTAAACACACTCATTACTATCAACAACGATCGAATTGAAGGCTATGAAACAGCAGCCAAAGAAACCGAAGAACACGATTTAAAAACGTTTTTTAGCGACCTAAAGCAAACCAGCGTGAACTGCAATGAAGAACTTTCCCGAGAAGTGACTAGGCTAGGTGGTACCGCTACGGATGGAACAAAAGCCACGGGTAAATTTTTCAGGGTATGGATGGATGTAAAAGCGGCACTCACCGGCAATGATCGCAAAGCCATACTTAACTCATGCGAATATGGCGAAGATGTAGCAAAAGATACGTACAAAGATGCCTTGGAAAATGATTTAGAAAATCTAAATGCGGAGCAACAATCGATGATTAAAGAACAGCATGCTTTACTGGTAGCCGACCACGACAAAGTCACCATGATGCGGGATTTGGAAATGGATAAGTAATAACACGTCATTTAAAAAACAAAATTATGTCGATACAAAGCACCAATCCTGCAACGAATGAAGTGGTCAAAAAATTTGAAGAACTATCTGAAACTGCCATTGAAGCATCCCTTTCAAAATCGGTTGAAACGTTTACGATCTGGAAAAAAACGCCCTACTCAAATCGGGCTGAATTATTGCACAATGTAGCTGGTTTGTTAAGATCCAAAAAAAAGGAGCTAGCCGAATTGATTACCCTTGAAATGGGTAAGTTAGTTACTCAGGCTGAAGGAGAAATTAAACTAAGTGCGGAAATTTTTGATTATTATGCCAACCATGCCGAAGCCTTTCTATCCGACAAAATACTAGACCCGGTTCATGGACAGGCTTTGATAAGACATAGTCCGATTGGAGTATTGCTTGGTGTGCAACCTTGGAATTTTCCCTTTTACCAAGTAGCCCGTTTTGTGGCACCCAACATCATGGCGGGCAATACCATACTGATCAAGCATGCGTCTATCGTTCCCCAATGCGCTATCGCCATTGAGGCCCTTTTTTTGGAGGCCGGAGCACCCGTTGGGCTTTATACCAATTTGCTTATCAGTGGTAAAAGAGCTTCGGCATTGGTGTCTGATCCAAGAATAAAAGGTGTCTCGCTTACGGGTAGTGAAGCTGCAGGCGCAAGTGTAGCTGCAGAAGCAGGCAAGAATTTAAAAAAATCGGTATTGGAACTAGGCGGTAGTGATGCCTTTATTGTATTGGAAGATGCGAATATTGATAAAGCAGTCGAATGGGCCGTGGTAGGCAAAATCAACAACAATGGTGAATGTTGTATTGCATCAAAACGATTTATTGCCGTGGAGCCCATAGCCGCTGAATTTTTTGAGAAGTTACAAAACAAATTTGCCGAGTTGGTCGTGGGTAACCCGATGGAACCAAGCACCCAATTGGGACCTTTATGCAGTGAAGAAGCAGCCGTTAACATAGCTGATCAGGTAAAGAGAGCCGTAGAAGGCGGTGCTAAAATTTTATTGGGAGGCGAACGGGTTGATCAGCCGGGTGCTTATATGGAAGCTACTGTTCTTACCAACATGCTCCCTGATAATCCGGTTTACTTTGAAGAATTTTTTGGACCCGTTGCCGTTTTCTTTACGGTTAAAAATGAACAAGAAGCCATTGATTTAGCCAATGATTCTCCGTTTGGTTTAGGTGGCTCCGTCTTTACAAAAGATATAGATCGAGGCAAGCGGGTAGCCGACCAAATTGATACCGGGATGGTTTATATTAATCACCCCACTTGGACACAGGCTGATTTGCCCTTTGGCGGCACTAAAGGTTCTGGATATGGAAGAGAACTTTCGGAACTAGGTGTCTATGAATTTGTAAACAAAAAACTCATCAGGGTAAGTGAATTAAGTGATCCTTTTTAATTTGGTATTAAGTATAAATTAATTAGTCACAAACAAACTAGTATGATGCGCACCGCAAGAGCAGACAGATTAGGGAATTTTAAGGAAGAAAATGGATTACTTAATTCACTTGCCTTGTCTAAAAAAATATACAACAGCCCTTTTATGGGCTGTTTTTTTTTAAATATCTTTACCCTAAATTGACAGGTAATGTGCTATTACACCCAACAAGGCAAAACGGCCGGACAGCTCAGCGACTTTTACAATCGGAACGTGGATGATCCGGGGAATGTGGTGCAGTCTGCTTTTATTAATGGTTTTAGCTTCCCTAACCTTCCTGTAGTATTGGATTGTAGGCCGGAGCTTATTACTACTAGTTATACTTGGGGTTTGGTTCCGACGAATCGGGAGGCTGATTTTAGGAAGAGTACGCTGAATGCTCGGGTGGAAACCTTGGGGGATAAGGTTTCTTTTGCGCCTTCTATGACCAAGCGTTGTTTAGTGATTGTATCGGCTTATTTTGATTGGCATTGGAACGACCCAGCGGGTAAGTCTAAGACTAGATATGAAATCCATTCGGCGGTGGATGAAGTGTTTTATTTAGCTGGTATTTACAATACCTGGCAGGATATAAACGGAGCGGTTTGGAATACTTATAGTATTGTTACTACTGAAGCCAATGAGATGATGCAATACGTGCACAACCGCAAAGAAACGGAAGGCGACCAACGGATGCCGATTCATATACTGAGGGAAGATGAAAAAGCCTGGTTGGATGCTAGCAACCACCCTATGGAATTTGCCTATCCCAACTATAACCCTGCTCTGATTAGCTTTTAGGCTAGGCCTTTCTCATGCTGTACTCTGTCTTTAAGGCGGCTATATCTTTTCTTATCCCTTGCAGTATATCGGTGACGCTTAGGGCGCCTAGATCCTCTGGTTGAAATTCTTGGGTCGCTATGCTGCAGGCGTACCGCCATACCTCTAAAATATCCCCATAGTGTACTTCGTAGGGTTCGTATAGGGTATTATCCGAATGCGCCATCACCGTGTTTTTATCCTTCTTATATAAGCGTTTATAGGACATACCATCGTTTTTGGTGATTAGAATATAAGTTTTGCCATCGACGATATCGCTGCTGCGTTCTACGTATTCTCCCACGACAAACGAGCCCTCTTTATGGGGCGGCATGGAATCACCCGTTACGGGAAAGGCGCGGTATTTTCCATGGGTTAGAAACGGCAGGGAAATGCGTTGTAGGCTTTCGATGAATTCGGGGTCGCCATAGCCCCTGAGGTAACCTGCTTGCGCTTTGGCCCCTACAATCTCAATTCTATTTTCGCCTTCGCTGTCTACGGTTATGGGAAGTAAGATTCTATTCTCTTCCAACAGTATTAGATTTTCATAGGGCACCCGTCGAATATCGAATGACAGCAACAAATCGATGCTGACAAAAAAGTACCTTGAAATCTTTTGGAGGCAGTCTAGCGGAGGATCGGTAGTCGCTTCGTATTTGGCATATCGCTCCCGCGGAATGCGCAATTCATCCGCTATTCTTTGCTGTGTCATGCCACTTTTGACACGCAGGTATCTAAGGTTATCCGAAAATATAGACATGTGATTATGTGAATTTAATTCACAACAAATATACTAGTTTTTGGTAATATGATTCTAATTTTGTAAAAAATATTTTCACCCTAACATTCAAAAACAGTATGTCACGTGCCATAGTACACATGGATTTAGACACCTTCTTCGTTTCTTGCGTAAGACTGGAAAACCCACAATTAAATGGGATTCCGCTTATCGTAGGCGGTGGTGAACGAGGGGTTGTGGCCTCTTGTTCTTATGAAGCGCGGTTTTTTGGTGTGCGTTCGGCCATGCCCATCCGAATGGCCATGCAGTTGTGTCCGCAAGCCAAAATTGTAAAAGGGGATATGGAATTGTTTTCTAAAAAGTCCCATGAAGTCACCCAAATCATAGAGGAGCAATCCCCTGTGGTTGAAAAGGCCAGTATCGACGAGTTCTACCTTGACATTACCGGTATGGATAAATTTTATGGCTGTTATAAATGGACTAATGAATTAACGCAAACGATTACTAGAGAGACTGGGCTACCGATAAGCTTTGCCTTGTCGGTTAACAAAACCGTTTCTAAAATAGCTACGGGAGAAGGCAAGCCCAGAGGCAATCTTGAAATTCCTGAGAATAAGGTGAAGCCCTTCTTGAATCCGTTATCCATTCGCAAGATTCCGATGGTGGGAGAAGTGACCTTTAACTTGCTTTCCCGATTGGGAATTCGCACTATTGAAAAACTAGCTGAAACGCCGGCTGAAGTACTGCAAAGCATGATTGGCAAAAACGGGTTGGAATTGTGGAAGAAGGCCAATGGCATTGACAACACCCCAGTAGAACCCTATACTGAACGGAAGTCACTGTCTACGGAGCACACCTACCTACAGGATACTATTGACCTTAAGAAAGTAGAATCGATGCTCTTGGGCATGGTAGAAAAGCTCTGTTACCAAGCACGCTCAGAGCAATGGTTGGTTTCCACTATAGCGGTCAAAATACGGTATGCCAATTTTGATACCGAGAATTTGCAGCGAAAGGTAGCTTATACCTCTTGCGACCATACCTTGGGCAAATTGGCTTTAGAATTATTTGGCAAATTATACAACCGTCGGATGCGCATTCGCTTGGTGGGGGTATCCTTTATGGGATTGGTTAGAGGAACTTACCAGATTAATATGTTTGAGGACACCGTAGAGCTGTTGGCCTTATATCAAGCCTTAGACAAAATGAAGAATCGGTATGGGTTTCATGCTGTAGGTAGGGCCAACGCCATTTTAAAAAACAACCGTCATCCCCGAGAAGACGGCAACCCATAACCCCTAACTTATAATACTAATGTACCTCAACTGCCACTCCTTTCACTCACTTCGCTACGGCACCATTCCTTTAGAGGATTTGGTTACCCAAGCTTTGGGGTATGGGGTTACGGCTATGGCGTTGACCGATATTAATACCGTCACTGGCATTTATGATTTTATGAAGGCCTGCCGGGAAGTAAAGATAAAACCCATAGTGGGCATTGATTTTCGGAACAACGGTAAGCAGCTCTATATTGGGCTCGCCAAAAACCGCAGTGGATTGGCGGAGATGAACCGTTTAGTCACTCGGCATAATTTTGACAACACCCCCCTTCCCGAGCAGGCACCCCCGTTTGAAAATGTGTATGTGATTTATCCTTTAGACAATGTACCAGAGGAGCTTAAAGCGTATGAATTTATAGGCGTTAGTGGGGCGCAGTTACCTAAGCTGTACAATTACGTTTGGAAAAGGAGGATTCCGAAAATGGTCGTATTACAATCGGTCACCTATAGAACTAAGAAAGAGTTTAACCTCCATAAGATCTTACGGGCTATTGACTTGAATAGTATAGGCTCAAAATTGGCCGAAACCGATTACTGCAAAGTAACGGAAGTGATGGTTCCCATAGCAACGCTGCTGGCTCAGTTTAGCGACTATCCGCAGCTGATTCAGAATACCCAAACGATCCTAGACGAATGTAATTTTGAGTATGATTTCTATACCCCTAAAAACAAAAAGCACTATACGGGGAACAAGCACGATGATAGTGCCTTACTTACTAAACTGGCCTATGAGGGGATGATTCGCCGTTATGGTGCGCAGCATGCCGAGGCCAAAGCGCGCGTGGAGAAGGAATTGAAAGTCATTAACGATTTGGAGTTCAGTGGTTACTTTCTCATTACTTGGGATATAGTACAGTATAGCATTAGCAAGGGCTTTTTGCATATTGGCAGAGGCAGTGGTGCTAATAGCATTATTGCCTATTGCCTTGATATTACCAATATCTGCCCTTTGGAACTCGACTTGTATTTTGAGCGCTTTTTAAATGTCAACCGAAAAACGCCCCCTGATTTTGACATTGACTGGTCTTGGCGGGAACGGGATACCATCTTGGACTATATTTTTACTAAATACGGTCGAGATCATGTGGCTTTTTGCGGCACCAATGTTGAGTTTAAGTACCGTTCGATATTTAGGGAAGTGGGTAAAGTGTTTGGGTTACCTAAAGAAGAATTGGATGAATTGGCTAAAAAGCCCATGCAAAAGCACCACAAA
This sequence comes from Flavobacteriaceae bacterium, assembly GCA_947371275.1. Taxonomy (GTDB): domain Bacteria; phylum Bacteroidota; class Bacteroidia; order Flavobacteriales; family Flavobacteriaceae; genus Flavobacterium. The sequence goes on from CANBOV010000081.1 coordinate 6,828, forward strand.
AATGCCGTTGTTGCGATGGTACAGGACTATGGTATGATGCTTGAGAAATACCCCAATCAACGAAGCATGCATTCCTGTGGGATCATCATCTCGGAAGAACCCATAACCCACTTCACTGCCTTAGAAATGCCCCCAAAGGGGTTTCCTATCGTACAGTTTGACATGCATGTGGCGGAAGATATTGGGTTTGATAAATTTGATATTTTGAGTCAGCGAGGGATTGGGCATATTGATGACACGGTTAAGTTGATTAGAGAAAATCAAGGCATTGAAGTCGACATCCGAGACACTAGCCTTTCCAAAAACGAGGCCACTTGTAATGAACTCTTAGGCCAGGGCAAGACCATAGGATGCTTTTATATTGAGAGTCCGGCCATGCGGGGGCTATTACGCAGGCTGAAATGCGATACTTATAAAGTATTGGTCGCGGCCTCCTCTATTATTCGTCCGGGCGTGGCTCAATCGGGTATGATGAAAGAATACATTTTTCGTCACAACCATCCTGATCGGTTTGACTACTTCCATGAGGTGTTTAGAGAGCAGTTGGGCGAAACCTATGGCATCATGGTGTATCAGGAAGATGTGATTAAGATTGCATTGCATTATGGCGGGTTGCCGGCAGCTGATGGGGACATACTGCGTAGGGCTATGAGTGGTAAAGGGCGTTCTAAAGCCGCCTTGCAAAAAGTAAAGGACAACTTTTTTGCTTCCTGCGCGAGACAAGGGCATCCGGTGGAGTTGAGTCAGGAGATCTACCGACAGATCGAATCGTTTGCGGGCTATTCCTTTTGCAAAGCCCATTCGGCTTCCTATGCGGTGGAGAGTTACCAAAGTCTGTATTTGAAAACCTACTACCCTATTGAGTTTATGACGGCGGTGATTAATAATTTTGGGGGCTTTTATCGCACTGAAGTGTATATACACGAAGCCAAAATGTCGGGGGCCAAAATCCACAATCCTTGTGTCAATAAAAGCGATTATCAGACCACGGTTTATGGGAAGCATATCTACTTGGGTTTTCAGCATTTGAAAAGTTTGGAGTTCAAGACGGCGGAACTCTTGGTTAAGGAACGTGAAGAACAGGGTCCTTATTCCACCTTGGAAGACTTCATTAATCGGGTTCCTATAGGTATTGAAAGTTTACAACTGTTAATCTTCATTGGTGCGTTTCGGTTTACGGGCAAGCCTAAAAATGAATTACTGATTATCGCCCGGTTAATTTTGATTAATTTTAAACCTGAGAACCGCAACTTACTGTTGCTGCGGGAGCCGGTTAAAGAATATAAGTTGCCCGAATTGGAACGTTCCCCCTTTGAAGATGCCTTTGATGAAATTGAGTTATTGGATTTTCCCGTTTCGGTTACCCCTTTTAATCTGTTACAAACCCGTTACCGAGGGGATGTAATGGCGAAAGATTTGACGAAACACCATAAGAAAACGGTGCGCATGTTGGCCTACTTAATTTCGAGGAAACACGTCCCTACCAAACGAGGGGATATGTATTTTGGTACTTGGATTGATGCGGAAGGGGAATTTTTTGACACGGCCCATTTTGCCGATTGCCTGCAACGGTATCCCTTTAAGGGAGGAGGTTGTTATTTATTGTTGGGTCAGGTGGAGGTCGATTATCATTTCCCTACGATTACCATTAGTAAAATGGAGAAAATGCCCTTTATCCCCGACCCTCGTTATTCAGCAACGGATGAAAAGCGTTTTCAAACCCAACAGCAAATTCGGGAGGATGTTAGTATGACGCATAGGGCCCCTTATCCGCAGGAGCATGAGATAGGGTTGCCGAGAAATAAAATGGGGTCGGGTGTATGATTTTAACAAAGGAGCTAGGTGGCGGTGGTCACAAACAAATAAAACAACAAATGAAAAAACAAGAGTACGCCATCGTAGACATTGAAACCACTGGAGGACATGCTGGAGGCAGTCGCATTACCGAAATCGCCATCATCATCCATGATGGTACTAGCATTATCGACCGTTGGGAAACCTTGGTAAATCCCCAAAAGGACATACCACCCGCTATATTTGCTCTTACCGGTATTGACAATGAGATGGTTCGGGATGCGCCTATCTTCGATTTCATTTCTGAAAAGGTGTTGGCGCTGTTAACTGATAGAATCTTTGTCGCACATAATGTAAATTTTGATTATTCTTTTGTGCGGCACGAACTCGAACAAAGTGGTTTCCAGTGGACTGCTAGAAAACTTTGTACCGTTAGAGCCGCCCGAAAAATTAAACCAGGCTTAGCTTCCTATAGTTTGGGTAAGCTTTGCCATTCGCTAGACATCCCCCTTATTAACGCCCACCGCGCTGGCGGTGATGCTGCTGCTACTGCCCTCTTATTTTCTAAGTTATTGGAATGGGACACCGATGGCGAGCTAAAAAAAATGATTAAGAAATCGGCTCCCGACCAGCGCTTGCCCCCTAACCTACCACCACAGGATTTTGAGCAATTGCCTGAAAAGCCGGGGGTGTACTATTTCCACAATCAAGAAAAGAAAGTAGTCTATGTAGGCAAAGCGGTCAATATTAAAAAACGGGTTGCCTCCCATTTTGTTGGGAACAGCATTACACCACAGCGACAACATTTTCTGAGGGACATCCATAGCATTTCTTTTGAAGTTTGTGGGACGGAGCTCATGGCACTCCTGTTGGAATGCACTGAAATCAAGAACTTGTGGCCCACTTACAATAGGGCTCTTAAGCGCTTTGAGCCACAGTATGGCCTTTATGCCTATGAAGCCCGTAATGGTTATAAGTACTTAGCCGTGGGCAAACTGGTCAAATTTCAATCCTGTATTGAATCGTTCAACAGTTTGTATGACGGCATAAATTGTTTGCGTGAGCTTGCCACCCAATTTGCTCTAGACAATCGGTTCTGTAACTACGGTCTTCCTAACGAAGGTGAATTGTTTCAAAAGGAAGCCGAAACCGATTTACCGGAGGTTACCCTACACAATGACCAAATTGAGCAAGCGCTGGACCACTTGGTTACCAACAGACCCAGTTTTGCTATTATAGATAAAG
>CANBOV010000082.1 GCA_947371275.1 Flavobacteriaceae bacterium
CCATTATAGTACTCACCAAAATTTTTAGCGGCATCGTCCTTTGTAAAATGAATGGTTTGTGGTTCTAATCCTTCCAACTCTCTCGAATCAATTACTCGATTTCCACTGAAAGCATAGGGAGACCACGTATTATATTCCTCTGTTAGCGGGTCAATATTCATAAATCTACCAATAGCATAATCATAGTTTCTGTATTTAAAACTATCCCAGTTCAGTCCTAGTTCATCTTGCCGTTCTTGTCCTTGAAAGCGGTATTTATTATCGACCTGTATGCTGCCATTTCCTGCACTAACTTGAGCCATTTTGGTCATAGGCAGACCCGCGGTATTGACACCCCCATCAGTTGAAATTTGCATTTCAAAATGCTTGTGGTCGATATTGTAATGTGTATGTTTTAAACCAAAAGGATAATAGTGATTTTCCTCTACAATCTTTAATAAACTAGTCGTTTTGTCTAATGCCCATGACATTCTCACGTTGCCCAATTGGTCTGTATAATTAAAAACATAATCGTAAAGGTTTTGAAATTTCTTTTCACAGGAGGCACATCGAGTCACATTTACATAACCCTCAGCATGGGGAAAATAGCTTAACAAACCGTTTGTATATTGAAATCCATTCAAATAATTGGTTACGGTTTCAACCGTGCCATTCGTTACTTTTTTTTGCACTTTTATCCCTTTTGCATCATAAAGAAATTCGATTTTGTTAGCATTGTCAAAATTTATTTGTTGGGGTAAGTTCAAATGATTATACCGTATACTTTGTATATGTTTATTTGAATCCCTTACCATATTACCGTTGTCGTCATATAAATAATCTTGACTATTATTTGGGTCTATTTCATCTGTGAACCCTTTGGGATGTGTGGCTGCATCGGTCACTTCAATCAACTGGTTCTTTTTTTGTGCATCATAGGCATAGGTAAGATTATCTATTTCAATAGCAAACGTAGCATAAGGGTCATCCAAGTCTCCGTTGCGTTTTAGCCACTGAATATTTCCGTTTAAATCATAGTCCATTTCTTCGTTGTACATATCCGTTACGGGAACAACACTACCTGGCTTTTGATAAATGGCTTTGTGTAATCGATTTAGGTTATCATATAGATATCCATAACTGCGTTTAACGTTATCTGCGCTACTGCGCCACGATGTTTCTGAAATATTACCATTGAAAAGTCCGCTCACTTGGCCATCAGCAGAACTTTCAGGATCATTGTACTTAATCTGCAAGGCAAATAGGTCTTTGGGAAGCGTCGAATTGCTTCCAATTTCTTGTAATTCATCAACATTATTAATGTTTTTCAACCAACCTCTACTGTTATAACGATAATCTACTTTTTGGAGGCCGACAAAATTAGTCACATCAGTGCCTCCCACTTCTTTACTATTTAATTGACCCAATTCATCGTATTCATTTTTGGCTAGGAGCTGTATGGGCAATTCATTGATCTGTTGTGTATGAGTAAGTAAACGTCCTTGATCGCTATAGGTGAAAAAATCTTTTGTTTTTACTTCGTTGGCATTCTCATTTACATTGATTTTATGGGAAACATTACTTTGCAAAATCTTACCTGTAAAATCAAGTTTATTTTCGGAAATGGTATATCCTCCCATATAATTCAGCATTTCATTTCTAATTACTCGTCCTTTATAATCATAAAAAAGGTGTGTAACATTGGCCGAAGTCTCCTCTTCTGTGGTTAATATCCTTTCCCAGCTCCCTGTCAATAACCCTTTAAGTTTATGAGAGACGTTAGCCGCTTGAACTGTGGAAGGAATAGTTGCTGGTGCAAAAACATGATCATAAGTATCATAGTAATTTACTGCTAAAAGTTTGAAGTCAGTGGGCGTGGTAGTATTAGTATAACTTACTTCTACCTCATCAATCGTATTTGAGTGTGTAGCTTGTTCATACCATAAAACCCCCAAACTTTCCTGAAAACTGTTTCGACTTTCACTACTAACAACTGCTGCTTTCCAACCGGTATACACCACTCGACCGAAAACATCGTACTTAGTAATAGTCCAGCCCCAAGTACCTGCCCCCCATGGATTTAAGGCAGGTCCTGTCGCTACGGGTTTGTCTTGGTTATTGTATACTATAAACTCCCACTGCTTGCCTGGTAGCTTTTTCTCAACCATTCGATTACGGAAATCATATTTATACTGATAGCACAAATCATCTAAAACGGTCGTAAGTGTGGACTGACAGGCAGCCGCCATCGGCGGAATTACATAGGTTAGATTTCCGAAATCATCATAGACATAATAGGTGTCATGAGCCTTTTCATTATTATCTACTATGTTATATGTTCGCTTAAGTATCACTTTACCTTCCTTGTTCTTATACTCTTCAGTTGTATTCAATTTTGGAAAGGTTTGGTTGTAACTCCAATTTTCATCTTTAGTAATTGTTTTAAACAAGTTGCCAGTTGCGTAAAAGCTACCATCATGGACTAAGTCTGGCTGAAACGCTCCATTACCTGCTGGAGTAGACGTAGTCACCCGTAGCATTAAAACCCGATCTTCATTTTGATCATTGGTTTGATAATCAAATCTCACTTCGTGACCATTGCCCAAAGCCCAAGGATCTCCGGGAGCCGCTTGTTTTACTACTCGATTTAAAGGTGAAGCTTCAAATTGCTTTTCACTAAATGGCACTGCTGTAGATTCTGCACTCGTAGCAGTTGGACTAGCGTAATATTGGATTACTGCTGTAGAATCAATCGCGTGCCAATCTAAACTTTGGCCTCCGACAATGGGTAGATATTCTTTTGGTTGCCTACCAAATTTATCATAATTACTGTAGGTTACCCTATCAGTACCTGTCCCAGATTGTTTGTAGGCAATTTGCTGAATTTGTCGGCCTAGACCATCAAAATAAGAAACTTGAATAACAGGTGGTCTTCCATTGGAAACCGAGTCCTGAATCGTCGTAGTTTTAATGTAATTCTGGTTTCCACTTTGTCCTAAAATTAGCAAGGGAAATAATAATAGTATAAGAAATAGTTTTTTCATGTTCCTTTAGTTTTGAGTTCTGTAATGGTATTCATTAGTAGAAATTTGATTTCCAGCAGCATCATAAACGGCTGAAAGATTTCCAAAGCTGTCATAATCATAGGTAGTTTGATACCCCCTAGAATCTGTAACTGCAGCGACTCCTACTAGTGGAATATAAGTGTATGTAGTTACCATAGCATCAGGCAAAGCAGCTCGAACAGCGTTTAATGCATTTACCAAATTAACTTCTAATCCCGTTACTGAATTTTGAGATTCATGTTTAGCGTTTTGTATTAATGTAGGATTGATATCGTCATAGCGCGCATTCTCAATTTTAGCAATAGGCTGTGAATCATTGTAACCCCAAATATAACTGACGAAAGTTCCGTTTTCATGTTGTAGTTCTAGGGGATGACCATAAGTATCATATTTAGTAAAACGCACTCTAGTTTCTATATCAGTGGTGCTTTTGGCTGTTTCAATGGTAGAAGGCAAATAAGATTGATTCCCTTCCCAATTTGTTGCATAAGTAATATGATTGCTTGAGAGTAAAACATTATTTTTGGAAACTTCAACCTTTTCTATTTGTGCAATGTTATTTTTTGACGTTTCATTATCTAGCGTTTGCAAATAGAAGTACTTTGTTTTAGTAATTTCTCCTAAGCTATTGCTAACGGTTTGTTCCTCTATTTTTTTATTGATAGGGTTATAGGTGTAGGTTTCGTCTGTTTGAACAGTTTTAAGCGAATTAGTAGCATCATAAAAATATTTAAAGGTCGTTTTGTTCGTTAGTTTGGCCCAACCGTATGTTTCGTACATGTATATATATCCTATAAAATCATCTGGTTCACCACAATAGCAAAAGCAAGGACAGTGCAGGAGTGGTGTTAAATCTAGTTGATAACAATTATATGTATAGGGCCCATCAGGTGCATCAACAGCTGTTGAGGCTGGAGTATATTCAGGATTACTCATGTTTTGAGCACAGTGCCTAACATATTTTTTATACAATTCATAGGTTGCATACTTACCGCTGATAGGACAACTTGTCAAGTCATTAATATACCTTGTTTTTAACCCTGTTCGGTGCGAAAAAATTTCATATTGATACTCGTATATGGTCTCTGATATTTTTGCTGTTTCGCTATATACCGTTTCATTTCTTAATACACCTCGATAGGGATCCATCTCATCATTGTCCATTAAAAAAGGATATCCCGGTATGGCACTAGTAGAATCATAAGGAAAATCAATTGGTGAATTATATAAATATCTGGTCTTTCCATTACCTCTTTCATAAACTGTAACATTTTGATACCCCACATCAGCCCCTTGAGTCTTTATCGGCTGCGTATTATTTAACGAAGTATATACATCATAGGTAAATTTATCGGTATCAAGAAAATTTTCGCATTCAATACAAGGCCTTTTTTCAATTGGATAGGTATAAATGGGTTTAACGCCAACAAGTGAACCACTTGTTTTTTGCGGATGTTCAAAAAAAGTATAATCGTAATTTTTTTCTTTATCAGGATGAATATCCAGTTGCTCTTGATAGATATTTTTGTTTGTAGTTCCATCTGAGAAGTAACCTATTCGTCTTATCCTATTACCTCCAGCGTATAAAAATTGGTAATTATTGGAATTTCTTATTTTATAGGTTGCCGTAATGGTAGCGCTAAGTAATTCCTGATGGAGATTTGTATCTATTGAATTAAAACTAACTGCATAAGTCCCCGCAGGTATATTTTGTATGACATCAGTTTTATGATAGCTTTGGCAATCATAACAAGTTAAACCTACATTACTACTTCCAAGTATATTCTGAAGAGGTATGTAATTCGAACCGTTTACTTGATATAATGTAAACGCATAATCTCTTATTTGATTTGATGAAGAAATAACTTCCGAAGAAAGATAAACATCGGTTGGTTCATTAATTGTAAAAAACTGTTGCTTTGTGCCATTGCAACCTGTACAACCAAAAGTGCCATTGTTTAAGGGAATAAAAGGATGCAGTGGACTTGATGTATGTTGACTAAAATTACTAGGGTTATCGTCAAAATTTGAGATTTCCATAGACCCATTATAAGAATAGGTATTAGATTCAAAATCAAAAATCATACAGCCTCCCGTTGGAAGAGTCAATTTTTGAATGGTTTCGGTCGTGCAAAAACTTGGATTGACCTCTCTACCCCTATCTCCAATAAAATTAGGTTTTTTATAATAGCCCCATAAATCTTTAGTTATAAGATCTCCTTGATTGTATAGATTTTCATTAAATCGATAATCAATGGTGTACTCCTTCACTTTATCATCTAGAAAATTTTTGAATTTTACGCTTCTAAGCATCATACGGGTTTCAATTACCGTAGAATAAAATTGTTCTAATTGTACTGCCTTTTTATTATTCCCATTAAAATCCTTTATATCTATACCTTTCAAAAAATAACTTAGATTGGGGTTGTGCAAATTTGTATCTGACCTCCCTTGCTGAAAATTAAATGCAATAATTGCTTTACCTTTCACTTCAATAGACTCTAATTTTTTAACCGTTGTATTTCGTTGCGTAATACAAACCAATGCGTCTGGTTCTAATTTCTTTGTAATAGATTCACAGGTGGGCGCTAAATTTATGACATCATTAAAAATGAAATTGCGTGGATAATTGTTGGTATTGGATTTATCAATAGCGATTTCTCTTTTCTCATCTGCACTATAGGTGAAAACAATTAGAGTTTGACCATTTGCATCAACAATCCTTGAAAGATGAAAAGAACTATTATAAGCATAGGGATTACTTATTGTATTTTGAATGGAGAATGTTGACAACGTTCGACTACTTGAGGTACTTACGACCGTATTCTCGACTACATCAAATTCATATTTATATCCTTTATCATCATAAATAATAAAACTTGTAGGTGTGTAAAGGTTATCTGCATTTCCATAATTATTAATAATTTTCAAGTTATAATTATCTAAGGATTTAACTTCTAATAAACCGGTACTGGTATTTTTTTCGATATAGAATCTACCGCTATGCCCCATAAAATTAAATTGCCACAAATCATGATTTGTATCGTAAATTCCTTTTTCGTGTGCTTCAAAAAGGAATTCTTTTCGCAGTTCTTTTTGATCATAACTTAAATTACTTCCAAAATTGTCTGTTACATTTAGAAACTCGTAGTATTTATTATCAAATTGCGGAGATGATGTTTGGTTTTGATAGATTCCTACTTTCGTTTTTGTTGCTACACCAGGATAGTCTAGAATTTCATCGGGCAATCCGTTAACGGTTCGCGATATGGTACCTCCAGCAAACAAACTCCACCCCAAGCCAATGTCACTGGCTTTTTCCTCAACAGCAACCCCGGCAGGATGGTACTTTAAAGATATATCTAGATTAATATCACTAGACAACGTAGCTGTGCTAAATAATGGGATGGATATGTCTGGAATACCTGTATAATTACTAACAGGAACCTCTTCAAACCTCATCAATGCAGTCACTGTAGGTGAAGGAGGCATAATGGTTGGTAAATCGGTTTTATTTGGCGCTTGATCACCTGTTTCTTGTGCAACTGCGGTTAGATTTAGCAATGCTATAATTAAAAGAGATAAATAACGTTTCATGTTTTACTTATTTTGATTTGATTTGACAATCTTCACTCCACTATTCTGTACATCGGTTTTAATATTGACCACATAAATACCCTCAGGTAATCCTTGTAAATCAATTGGCACGATTCGGTCTGTAATTTCAAACTGTTGTAAAACATGCCCTGCAATATCAACTAGGGTAGCAGTGCCTTTCTTGAAATCATATCCTACTATTACATTGGTATACTCTATTGCTGGATTTGGAATAGCCTCAACAGGCAGTTTATCTGTTTTCTTCTTGTCTTTATCTAAAAGTTTTACCACCCAAAAATCAGCACTACCTATTCCGCTTGAACGATCACCTGACTGAATTCCTTTACTAGTACCTGTCATTAAATAGCCCCCATCTCGAGTTCCAATCACTTTCTTAAGGATATCGGTTCCATTACTCCCTATACTTTTACGCCATAGTTCTTCTCCTTTAAGATTGATCTTTAAAGCAACATAATCACCCGTTCCTGATTTAAATTGTTCATTATTGAAAGTGCTAGGTTTTTCCCCTTTTATTGCTCTTGCTGGAACTTTCTTTTTTGCTAATTCCCCTTGAGCATAGCCTCCTAGTAATAGCGTATGGTCATCATTTTCAACTAAGGAAGTAAGAACATCGGTCTTGGCAATGTTATAGGTTTCTTGCCATAATACTTTTTGATCCTTGTCCATGGCTACTACCCAAAAATCGGTTCCATTATCATTGCTCTTGGTTTTACTTTCTCCGCTTTCTGAGTTGGAGTTTCCACCAAAAATATAGGTACCATCAGCAAGTTCTTTTACAACATAAAGCTGGTCATCTCCCGTTCCTCCAAAGGTCTTTTGCCACTGTTCTATACCTTTATCATCTAGCTTTACAATCCAGTAATCACTTTGACCCAATCCTCTATCGGTTTTAGTTCCACCTTCGGGAGAATTTGAACTCCCTCCTAGTAAATAGCCTCCGTCTTGGGTAGCTACTAAACTTCTTAGTTCCTCATTATAAACACCTCCAAAACTATTTTGCCATACCAATTTTCCTTCTCGATCTACTTTTACAACCCAGTAATCCATGCCTCCATAGGAAGTTGATGTTTTATCTGCTGAACGTTCCGAATTAGAAGAACCTGCTAAAACATATCCGCCATCTCTTGCTCGAACTATACTAGTGAGTTCATCTTGACTTGAGCCTCCGATGGTCTTTTGCCATTCCTCTCCTCCTTTTGCGTTTAGTTTGATGATCCAAAAATCACTTGACCCTCTTGCGTCTTCTTTTTTATCTAGACTCTTATTTGACTCGGATGAACCTGCCAAAATATAACCGCCATCATTTGTAAGTAATACACAAGCCAACATATCTTGACCGCTACCTCCCATTCCTTTTTGCCAATCTTGATTTCCTTTCTCGTCCATTTTCCAAACCCAGTAATCCATATCACCGCGGTTTATGGCAGTTTTAGCTCCTGATTTTTTTGACAGTGAACAACCACCAAGAATGAATCCGTAATCAGGTGTAGGAATGACGTCAAATAAATAATCAGCTTGTTTTCCGCCATAGCTTTTCTCCCAAAGTATATCTTGAGCGTTTAACGGAATAGTAAATAGAATTAATAAACAGACTAGGTAACGTGCTAGAAAATAATGTTTTAGTTTCATAGTTTTTATGTATTAAGATTAATACTGTTAAAACTACCAAGTACTGAAAAGGTGTTGTTACACTTTTTGCATATATTTTGTTAAATTTTCTTACACAAAACTTATGAACTAAAAAATCCCCAGTACTGGGGATTTGCTATACTTATCTGAAAGAAAAAAATCTGAATGGTTACAGTTAAGAGGAAATAAATTGAATAACTCGAAGTATTAATAGAGTAACGTTTGAATTGAATACGGTAAAATAGAAACTTCGGTTGTTTTATTATCAATACAGAAATTATAGGTTACTTTTTTGTTCGACTGATTTAATACTACGGTTACTATCGTTCCGTCATTATTTAAAAAAGAGGTGGTTAGTAAATTACTTCTGCTGGAGGTAGCACCAATCCTTTTGGCTCCTTTTTGAATAAACTTGGAAAAGTGTCCTATGAAATAATAGGATGGTGTATATAGTAACTCGCCTGTAGTCGTATTAGCATGTAGCGGAGCGAAGCAATAGTTTTGTACATGATTGGGTCCTCCTTTTTCATCGAGTAGTATGTTCCAATCTGTCCATCCTACTGTGCCGTTATTAAAATCGTTGATCATGGATTTACCATAACGCATACCGTTGGACCATAGTTGAAGTTTAGCTGTATCAAACTTCTCGATACATCCTTCTGTAAAGAGGAGATTTTTATTGGGGTACATTTTGTTCACTTGGGCAACATTGGGCCACATTTGTTCTCCACCTGTCCAGTTTTCGTACCAATGAAACCCTATACCCCAAACATATTTATTGGCATCGGGGTCATCCAAGATGGTGGTTACTCGTTGGGTAATCAAATCCCTATTATGATCCCAAATAGTAATTTTTTTATCTCCTAATCCAGCCTTTTTTAGCGTAGGTCCGAGGTAGTTTTTAAGAAAATCACGTTCCTCGTCAGCGGAATAAATACAGGATTCCCATCGTTGCGTAGCCATAGGTTCGTTTTGCACTGTAAGCCCCCAGATGGGGATACCCTGTTTTTGGTATTCGTTGATAAACTTAACGTAATAATTAGCCCATGACTGATAATATTCGGGCAATAATTTTCCGCCATACAGCATTGATTTATTACTTTTCATAAAGGCTGGAGGAGACCAAGGGCTTGCAAATACTGTTGC
>CANBOV010000083.1 GCA_947371275.1 Flavobacteriaceae bacterium
AAACCAGCATATTCTCCTTGAGCTCCAGAGTTAGGTTGTAAGGTGGTACCAGCAAAACCAGTAACCACATTCAATTGATGCTCTAATTTATTAAGCATGATTTGATAGCCTTCTGCTTGTTCTATTGGGGCAAAAGGGTGAATGCTGTTCCAGTTAGCCATAGATAACGGGAGCATTTCGGCTGCCGCATTCAGCTTCATGGTACAAGAACCTAAAGAAATCATAGAATGATTTAACGATAAATCTTTACGCTCTAATTTTTTAATATAACGCATCAACTGAGATTCAGAGTGATGGTTGTTGAAAACATCATGTAGCAAGAACGCTGAGGTTCTCTCTAGGGAGGATGGGAAGTTAGTGTTTGAATGCAAGTGTGAAACTTTGATAGCTTCTTTAGATACAGCTTCCGCAAATAGGGCAATGATTTGATTTATGTCGTTTACCGATGTGGTTTCGTTTACCGAGATGGAGATGGTTTCGCCATCAATGTAGAAGAAATTCACTTCATGTTTTTCAGCGATGGCCTTTACTTTATTGGCATCGGCTTTTACCGAAATAGTGTCAAAGAAAGCGGTATTGGTTTGATAAACGCCCAATTTATTTAGCGCCTCTGCCAAGGTTACTGCCGAAGCATGTACTTTGTTGGCAATATAACGCAATCCTTTAGGTCCGTGATAAACGGCATACATTCCGGCCATTACAGCTAATAAAACCTGTGCGGTACATATATTAGAAGTCGCTTTTTCGCGTTTGATGTGTTGCTCACGAGTTCCCAATGCCATTCTCAAAGCACGGTTTCCGTTAGCGTCAATAGTTACCCCAATGATTCTTCCCGGCATAGAACGTTTGTATTCTTCTTTGGTAGCAAAGAAAGCAGCATGTGGTCCGCCGTAGCCCATTGGGATTCCAAAACGTTGCGTAGTTCCTACTACTACATCGGCGCCCATTTCTCCTGGAGAGGTTAATTTCACTAAGGATAAAATATCGGCAGCAACAGCAACTTTTATTTCTTTTGCATGGGCCTTACCAATAAACCCAGCATAATCATTTACTTGACCAAATTTACCGGGATATTGAAGGATTGCACCAAAGAAGTCGGCAGAAAAATCAAAAGTTTCATGATTTCCAACCACTAGTTCGATTCCTTTTGGAGTCGATCGCGTTTGTAAAACGGACAAGGTTTGAGGTAATAGTTCTTCGGAAACGAAAAATTTATTGGTGTTGTTTTTCTTTTGGTCACGAGTACGTACGTCAAATAATAAAGCCATGGCTTCACCTGCAGCGGTACCTTCATCCAGTAATGAGGCATTGGCAATCTCCATACCTGTCAACTCAATGACCATCGTTTGGAAATTCAAAATCGCTTCTAGGCGGCCTTGAGCAATCTCGGCTTGATAAGGTGTATAGGCGGTGTACCAACCCGGATTTTCAAAAATATTGCGTTGAATAACGGCAGGGACAATGGTTGGATGATAGCCTAATCCGATATACGATTTGAATACTTTGTTTTTATTACCTAATTCTTGTATGTGGGTCAAGTACTCATACTCCGTCATAGGAGCATCCAAAGTCAAATCGTTTTTAAGGCGAATATCATCCGGAATGGTTTCATAAATCAATTGATCTAAACTGTCCACCCCGATGGTGTCAAACATATGGTTAAGGTCGCTCTCACGTGGACCTATGTGGCGTAATGCAAATGCGTCTGTTTTCATTAAATAGTAAGTTCTAAGTGTGTATAGTTGTGTCTGGTTTTAATGCCAACAAAAGTAATTATTAATGTTTTATTTTTATCCTAAACAAAGTCTAATGTTTTGAGAATTTTTCAACCAAATGGTCTTCTTATTAACAGTTTGATTACTTTTATGCCATGCGGATTTTAAAGCAACTTCTAGACTTTTACATCAACAGCAGCCTACACGTAGCACTTTCAGTTTTTGCATTGGTGAAAATGACCGCCTTTTTGTTTGCCATAACCTCGATAGAGCCTTGTGCTTATTTTGCTTTTTACGGAACGATAGTGGGCTATAATTTTGTTAAATACGATACCTTAGCCCGTTTACAAAAGAGACAGATGCGCCTCCAGTTAAAAGCAATTACTTTATTGAGTTTGGTGTCCTTTGTAGTCGCTGCGTTTTACTTCCTTCAATTGGCCCAAAAAACCAAAATCATAGCCCTTATTTTTTTGTTACTCACTTTGCTCTATACCTTACCGTTTTTTCCGAACAAAAAGAATGCCCGCAACTGGGCCGGAGTTAAGATTTACATAGTAGCCTTATGTTGGGTTGGGGTAACTCTGTTTTTGCCGATTATCAATGCAGGTTTACCCATAACAACTTCAGTAATGTTAATAGCAGTACAACGGTTTATTCTAGTTTTTGTCTTGATTTTAATTTTCGAAATCATTGATTTAAAACTAGACGATCCTCATCTAAAAACAGTGCCGCAGCAAATTGGAGTTGGGTCAACTAAATTCGTTGGATGTAGTATGCTATTGCTGTTTGTTTTGATGGAGTTTTTGCAGGCCAACTTTAATTATCCAACTTTGTCCATAAAATTGGGTATTGCCCTCACAGTATTACTTTTCCTTTGTTGTGCCCATGAAAGGCGGTCAAAATACTACACTTCCTTTCTTGTTGAAAGTATCCCCATTTTGTGGTGGCTATTAGTGTTGATTTTCAGCTAAGTTTTTTAAAGCATTATTTCGATTTAAAAGAAATTGGGTCAAGTGCTGTTCCAGCAGCCATTTGTCAAAACCTTTTCCTAACATCCCCATCGGTGTTTCGTATTCCAAGTGATCAATCATTACGGTAGTTTCCTTGTTGGATACAAAGGTATGTTCATGCCGAAAGCTTTTAAAATGACCATGTTCCATCTCATCAACAAAATAAGCAGGATACTCCATTTCGGTGATTTTACTTTTATGATTTAAATAAAACCCAAAGTGCTTACCTCGCCAAGTAACGGTTTCTCCTAAACCAATAACTCCTGAAGTTATTCCTGCTATCGCTTTTTCTTTGGAAGCACTAGCACATTCTTGGTGTACGTCAATATCCCTAGCTAAGTCGAAGACGGTTTGTATCGGCGCTTTTATTTTGGTAATGAGACGGATAGTGGTCATGATATTAAGCTTTAAAAACAATTCGTTCTTCCATTCGGTTTTCTTTGGCTTTGCGTTTGCCTCTGAAGAATAAATAAAGATTCAAGAACAGCATGATGCCTAAGTAGATGGTAAAGCCACCAATTTTATAGCTTAATTGCTCTATTAATAGTTGATAACTGTCTTGGTAGAGATTCAACTGCAATATCATCAGCGCAAAACCCAAGTTGAGCAGATAGAACCCGGTTTCAAATAACTTATTGGTTGCGTTGGCAATTTCTTCGCGTCCTTTGAAGATATCCAACATGTATATTTTGCTGTTTTTGAATAAGGTTCTAGAAACATAGTAGGTTAGGAACAAGGCTATTGGTAAATAAATAGCGTACCCGAGTAAAACTTTTGTAGTGTCCATGATTAGTGTTTTTAAATTAATTTTTGAATGTATTTAGTAAGTATAAAAATGTTGAAGTAATGCATAAGGGCTATCGTACCAATAATGGTGGCCGATTTGACTGCGATGACTTCGATAAGTTGTTGAAAGGAGTACAGTTGTTCCCAGGAAATCAAAGTCATAGCACAATAGCCCAGATTTAAAAGGTAGTAACCTACTAATAAGATTTGATTGGTTTTGTGACACAAATCCAAGTGTTCCGGTAGGAGTTGGGCAACATAAATATTCCCGTTTTGGTAACATACTTTCCCCACTTTAATAATTATGATGGTGGTTAGCACAAGATAAGTGGCATAACCGATGATGTTAAGGTTCATGATTTTATTTTTTAGTATAAATTAATACTGATAGATATACGCAAAGAACCGGAGGCAAACACCAATACCAATCATTAGTAGCCTTGGAGAATAGTAAAATAAAGAAGGCGGTTACGATAAGGAAATACAATTTAATGTAACGATTAGAGGGGAATTCTAGCCAAAATAATATTCCAATAACCAGCTGCATAAATCCTGTAATCATAGTCGATACAAGTGCCATAATAAAATATTCTTCATCGAATAGTCCTATCATTGCGATGGAGATCGGAACGGCTAGTGCAAAGGTGTTTAATACTTTTAGTCCTTTCATGGTTTTATTTGTTTTATAACTTTCAGAAAAAAATGAAAGTACTGTTTAAATTTTTTTACTTCTTCATGAATTTAACCAGCAATTGGGCCAGCCAATTGTCTTTGTATTCTGTGATTTTGTCTAAAACATTGTCTGCTTGCAAGACGAAATCATATAACTTAGTAGTCTGTGCTACAAAGTGTCTTTCTTCTTCCGTTGCATCTGCTGCAATAGAAGACACTTCCTTTAATACTTTTAAGGCCGGTTTGATTTCTCGTTTACTGCGCTCTCTCGAAATTTTGACAGCCAATTCATCTAAATCTTTCTCAGCAGTAAAGTATTCTCTACGTTCCCCAGTCTTGTATTCTTTATAGACTATACCCCAATCCATCAAAGCTCTTAAGTTCATACTCGCATTACCTCGCGAAATTTGTAATTCCTCCATAATATCTTCCATAGAAACCGCCTCATTGGAGACCATCAATAATGCATGAATCTGTGCCATGGTCTTATTAATGCCCCATTGCGAACCTAAAGCTCCCCAGGTTTGAACGAATTTATTTTTAGCTTCTTTGAATTCCATGAACCAAAGGTACAACAAAGTTTTTAAACTTTCAATAATAAATGAAACTTATTTACAAAAAGAAACCGAAGGTGCTAAGCTTCGGTTTATATGCTATTTGGATTTATCAAAATGTCTATAATAATCCCGCTCTCTTCAACAGCGCTTCGGGTTTAGGTTCTTGCCCTCTAAATCGTTTGTAAAGCTCCATAGGAAGTTCAGTGCCTCCCTTAGAGAGCACGTTGTCTTTAAATTTTGCAGCCACTTCTTTATTAAAAATACCTTTTTCTTGGAAATAAGCAAAGGCATCTGCATCTAATACTTCCGCCCACTTATAACTGTAGTACCCTGAAGAATACCCGCCTTGAAAGATATGTGAAAAAGAAACACTCATGCAATTCTCGGCTACATCGGGATACAATGCCGTGTGATCCATAGCCGCTTTTTCAAATGCTTTTACATCATCAATCGTTTGTGCTTTTCCATGATAAGCCATGTCTAATAAGCCAAAACTCAACTGTCGCAACGTAGCCATGCCTTCCATGAAACTAGCACTTTCTTTTATTTTGTCTACATACTGCTGCGGAATAATTTCTCCGGTTTCATAATGCGTGGCAAATAACGCCAAAGCTTCAGGCTCATAACACCAATTTTCCATCACTTGGCTCGGTAGTTCCACAAAGTCCCAATAGACAGAGGTGCCCGACAAACTAGGATAGGTAGTGTTGGCCAACATGCCGTGGAGGGCATGTCCAAATTCATGAAACAAGGTGGTTACTTCATTAAAAGTCAATAAAGAAGGCTTTGTTTCGGTTGGGGGTGTAAAGTTGCATACAATAGAGACATGAGGTCTTTCATTTACGCCATTCCTAATCGATTGCGGTTTGTAGGAGGTCATCCAAGCTCCATTGCGTTTACCTTTTCGTGGGAAGAAGTCAGAGTAGAAGATCGCAACCAAGGCTCCCTCTTGATCCAATACTTCAAAAGTTTGTACCTCTTCATGGTATTTGTCAATGTCAAAAACTTCTTTGAAGTGAATACCAAATAATTTCTCAGCTACGTTAAAGGCACCACCTAAGACGTTCTCTAATTTGAAATAAGGCTTCAAGATTTCATCATCCAAACTAAACAATTTTTGCTTTAGCTTTTCACTATAATAAGCCCCATCCCATTTTTCCAATTGCTCGATGCCATCAAGTTCTTTGGCGAATGCGGTTAACTCGGCAAACTCGCGTTTAGCTGCCGGTTTGGCTTTTTCTAATAACTCATTTAAAAATGTTTTTACTTTTTCAGGGGTTTGCGCCATACGCTCCTCTAAAACAAAATGGGAATGCGATGCATAGCCTAATAATTGCGCTCTTTCATGTCGCAAAGCAACAATCTGTTTTACATTTTCTTGGTTGTCAAAAGCGTTGTTTTGAAACGCTTTTTTTCCAGCAGCAATGGCCATTTCTTTACGTAACGACCGATTTTCTACATAAGTCACAAAAGGCAAATAGCTTGGAAAGTCCAAGGTAAATACCCACCCTTCAAGCTCTTTGGATTTGGCAAGCGAACGGGCCATTTCTTTAGCGCCATCAGGGAGTCCTTTCAAGTCTTCCTCCTTAGTAATATGCAGTTGGTAGGCATTCGTTTCAGCCAAAACATTTTCGCCAAACGTCAGTTTGTATTTCGCTAAGTCAGAATCAATTGCACGCAAACGTACTTTTTTGTCCTCCGCCAGTAACGCACCATTACGCGCAAAACTTTTATATTTTTTATCTAATAGAGTAGCTTGTTCTGCCGTTAAGATTAAGCTCGATTTTTGATCATAAACCGTCTTAACTCTTTTGAATAGAGCTTCATTTAAAGAAATATCATTTCCAAAAGCCGTTAGTAGGGGCGAAACCTCTTGGGCTATTTTTTGTATCGCATCACTCGTTTCGGCCGAATTCAAATTAAAAAATAGAGATGACAAACGATCCAAAGCTTCTCCCGAATAGTCCAAAGCCTCGATAGTATTGGCAAAGGTCGGTGCCTCTTCATTCTCAATAATAGCATCGATTTCGGCACGTGCCAAGGCAATAGTAGCTTCAAAGGCAGGTTGGTAATCTTCAATTTTAATTTGGCTAAATGGCGCCGTATTGTATGGGGTAGTAAACTTTTCAGTTAAGATTTTCATAGTTGATTAATTGACCCTTCTAGGGGATGTTAGGGGAACAAACTTATTTCTTCAATTCAGTAGAGGCTTTGTTCACGGCCTCCTTAAGTCCTTCTTTGTAAAAAACAATTTTGTCCAAAACACATTTGTCATGACTCCCTATAATTTGAGCGGCAAGGATGCCGGCATTCTTAGCGCCATTCAAAGCAACCGTTGCGACCGGTACACCTCCTGGCATTTGCAATATGGATAAAACCGAATCCCATCCGTCAATCGAATTACTTGATTTCACAGGAACTCCTATGACAGGAAGCGGCGACATGGAAGCCACCATACCCGGTAAATGTGCCGCACCACCCGCACCCGCAATAATAACCGATATGCCTCGAGTGTGGGCATTTTTACTAAAATCAAACAATTTCTCAGGGGTTCTATGGGCCGAGACTATATCTACTTCCGTTTCAATATCAAATCCTTTTAAGATATCAATCGCCTCTTGCATCACGGGCATATCAGAGATACTTCCCATTATTATCGCTACTTTACTCATAGTTTTTTATTATTGGTTGTTATAACTGCTTTAAATCGTAAAATGCATCACCTTTGAATACTACTTACTTTAGTCTTTTCAAATAATCACATTTTCAAATTTTCAAATCTCCAAATTAACTTATTACTCTAATACTATTTTTTACTTCTTCGGCAATTTGTCTCGCTTGGGTCATATCTTCATTCACTATAGTGACATGCCCCATTTTGCGAAACGGGCGCGTCTCTCTTTTACCATAAATATGCGGCGTTACCCCCTCGATTGCCATGATCTTTTCTATGTTTTCATAAACTACGGGTCCCGAAAAGCCTTCTGCACCAACCAAATTTACCATAATTCCAGCAACTTTACTAGCCGTACTGCCTAAAGGCAAATTTAAGATCGCACGCAAATGATTTTCAAACTGGGAAGTGTAACTGGCTTCTATGCTGTAATGACCCGAATTGTGCGGTCGTGGAGCCACTTCGTTTACTAGAATAGTGTTGTCATGAGTTTGGAACATCTCAACAGCTAGTAAACCAACATGGTTAAAAGCATTGGATACTTTCATGGCAATTTCAGTTGCTTTTTCAGCTACAGTCGCATCGATCCGGGCCGGACAAATAACATATTCTACCTGATTCGCTTCAGGGTGGAATTCCATTTCCACAACAGGATACGTTTTTACTTCTCCAGAAACCGAACGGGCAACAATGACAGCCAATTCATTTTTAAACGGAACCATTTGTTCAGCAATACACTCAACATCAGGTAAGTTTTCTAAATCAGTAGCGGTGCGTACAATTTTTACACCATTGCCATCATAACCAAATTGAGCACATTTCCACACAAACGGAAAAGACAACCCACTTTCCTGTAAAGCTGTTACCGATGAAAAACGTTGATGAGGGGAAGTCGGAATAGTATTTCCAACATAAAAATCTTTTTGTGTTCCTTTATTTTGAATTAAACGCAGCGTTTTAGGGGAAGGATATACCGCTAATCCTTCTGCTTCTAATGAATCTAAAGCATCCAAATTAACATTTTCAATTTCGATAGTAAGTACATCTACTTTCTTACCAAATTCATACACAGTGGCATAGTCCATTAAATCACCCACAAAAAATTGGGTTGCTCCAAATTGAGATGGTGCAGCAGTACTAGGGTCAAGTATGTAAGTTTGGATATCATACTTCCGGGTTTCCGCCAATAGCATTTTGCCTAGCTGCCCTCCTCCAAGTATGCCCAATTTAAAATCGGATGAAAAGTAATTCATGGTTGTGTTGTTTACTTCGTCTGTTCAGCATTTTGCCTCGAGTGCGCAAAGATAAGTAATAGTTGAATTTATTTCAATCGTTTCAAAAGCTCTTTTACGACAACTTTATAACCAGGGGTAGGGTGCTCTATTGTTTTGGAAAGGAGTAGCCGTAATTCCTCATGAACCCATTCGTGTTTTATCCCGAGCAAGTACAAACTCCGCATGGCAAAAGCAGCAGGCGCCACCTTAACGTTGGTAACCAACCAATCAAGACAGGTCTCGATCAGGCGCTGTTCTTGTGGTTCCGTCAGCACTACCTTTTTGCTGTTGACCATTTGAAAACAAATCTTGGCACTAGGTCTAATAGCTCTTTCAATGGTGTAGAAGGGCAAAGCAACACAAAATTGGTCAATATAAGGGGTTAAAATTTCAGGCTTTTTAACACTGATTAATTCAATGATCCACAAGGCTTTGTAATGGTTTTTGTCTTTTGAATTACAGGCAATGGTAAATAAGTCCCCAAGGTATTCAGGATGGGCTAGTACAAAATCCTTAGTAGCATCCCTGCTGATACGATGAGCTGTCCCGTTTTCTATTTTTTGGTAAAACGCGGTATTCATTTCGTAAATATACCAATTTTGCAAAAAAGTCTTGGTACTTAGCACTTAATCCTTAATACTTCTTTAAATTTGCACCTTATTTTAAAATCAACACACATGATACACTTACACGATAAATCATTCGAGCCATTCATTTCTTCTGATGAGATTGATT
>CANBOV010000084.1 GCA_947371275.1 Flavobacteriaceae bacterium
CCTTCCGGCAAATCCATAACCACTTTTTTATTCTTGCGGTCAATCTCCACTAAAAATTGGTCAATCATAGGAATAAGTAGCTCCACTTCACCATTCAAGACTTCAAATAAGGGTTGGGCTGTCGTATCGTTGATAGATTGAATGATACCAAAAACACCCAAACGCTTATCCTCAATTTCAAAACCTATAACTTCATGGAAATAAAATTGGTTGCCTTCCAGTTTAGGCAACATCGATAAGGGTAGGTAAACAGCACAACCAAGCAATTGGTCTGCCTCTTCCTCCGAATCTACATCTTCAAATTGCACACGAAGAAAATCATTTTTGTGCAACGAACTGCTTTCAATAAAATATGGAACCAGATTTTTGTTGAATTCAACAAATACTGATTCCATATTTTCATATAATTCGGGCTCGTCCGTGTCTAAATAAACTAAGACTTCCCCTTTGAAACTAAATTTTTTAGCAATTTTGCCTAAATAGAAACATTCGTCCTTACGCATAATTGCTGGAAGTATTAAGCTTCAGTTTCTTCGCTAGCTTCTTCAGCAGCAGGTGCTTCTTCAACAGCAGGAGCCTCTTCAGCTACTACTTCAGCAACAGGAGCTTCTTCAACAGCAGGAGCTTCTTCAGCTACTACTTCAGCAACCGGAGCTTCTTCTACAGCTGGTGCCTCTTCAGCAACTACTTCTGCAGTTTCTTCAACAGCAACTTCTTCTTCTACTTTTGCAGCTTCAACAGCAGCAGCAGCACGTTTATCATTAGCCACTTTTTCTGCTTTCAAAGCTTTTGCTTTTTCTGCTTCTTGTGCTTTAGTTAAACCTTCTTTTTTAGCAGTAACTTTACCTGCTTTTTCTTCTAACCATTTAGCCAATTTAGCATCAGCTTGCTCTTGTGTTAAAGCACCTTTACGAACGCCTCCATCAAGGTGGTGTTTCATTAACGCACCTTTGTAAGAAAGGATAGCTCTTGCAGTATCGGTTGGTTGAGCTCCATTGTGCAACCATTGTACCGCTTGGTCAAGGTTTAAATCAACAGTAGCTGGATTGGTGTTTGGATTATAAACTCCTAATTTTTCTAAGAATCTACCATCTCTTTTTGAACGAGCATCTGCTGCTACGATCCAATAAAAAGGTTTCCCTTTTTTTCCGTGTCTTTGTAATCTAATTTTTACTGACATAATCTTTTTTGATTAATTTGAGGTACTCGACCTCGGTTATTTAAGGGCGCAAAGATAGTTTTTTTTCGCAAACAAACAACCTCAAGCCATTTTTTTATTAGCTAAATGTGTTTGAAACTAAATCTTTAACATTATTTTTTTTGAATTATGTTAGCATTTTTCCATTAAAAAACTATTTTTGTGGAGTAATATAGAAAATTATGAAAAGATTTTTGTCCCTATTTCTTATCGCGCTAGCCTTTTCCTCTTGTCAAGAGGATTTAAAATCGAACAAACCTGGTTTTCAGGCTATGAAAGACGATTTATTGTGGAGAGCCAACGACGCTAGAGCTAGTATTTCTTCCAATGGAGAATTAACTATTGAAGCCCTTGGCGAATATGATCAAGTAACCCTGAGTACTCATAGCACCAATGAAGGAGTCTACCTTTTGGGGACCACTTACACTTTTGATTCGGCGACTTACGATTCAAACTTTAACGATCTAGCCTTGTCTTATGCAACCAATCCAGTTGCCGGACCCGTATATAATGTACAATTAGTTACCAACGGGTCAGGGTATACCTCTGATTGTGATTTACAAACTAACGGTCAATATACTTGTAATGCGTCTCACAATACCACTGGCGGAACAGGCTCGGGCTTAACCGTTTCAATTACCACCGATGGCAATGGAGCAGTAACCAAAGTAGTCAGAGTGGTTTCAAGAGGTAATGGATACCTTCCAGGAGATATCGTTACCGTAACTACAGGAGATTTAAATTGTAAAGTTAAAATCTTAAATGTGCAAACCAGTAATGGAGAAATCGAAATTACCGATTATGATAACATTAACATGACCGTTTCAGGTACATTCAAATTTAATGCGGTAAACGTTGATAATAATCCTTTCGGAGCAGCAGTAGTAAACTTCCAATATGGAGAGTTTTATCAGGTGCCCATTTTACCCTTCGCAAAAAAATAATAGTGAATAATTCAAACCATCTTCGGATGGTTTTTTTATTTAATTGTAATAAAGTCCAAATTAATAGCGGTTTACAGTTTTAATTGCGTTACCTTTGTAACTGAATTTTAAATATAAAATATGAACATTTTTGTTGGGAGTCTTCCGTTTAGTATAGACGAAGCAGATTTAAGAGAATCTTTCGGGGTTTATGGTACGGTTAATTCCGTGAAAATTATTACTGATAAATTTACTGGAAGAAGTAAAGGATTCGGTTTCGTTGAAATGGAAAATGATGAAGAAGCTGAAAAAGCTATTCAAGAATTGAATGGTGCTACTGTTGAAGGACGTACGATTGTTGTGAATAAATCAGAACCAAAACCAGAAGGCGAAAGAAGAACTTTTAACAACAACCGTTCAGGCGGTGGTGGTTATAACGGTGGTGGAAACTCACGTGGTGGCGGAAGCTACAGCGGTGGTGGAAACAGCGGTGGTGGAAATAGAGGAAGATACTAATCTACATCATAATAATAGAAAAAGCCAACTCATTCGAGTTGGCTTTTTTTGTTTTTGTTAATAACTAAAATTGATAACTAGAGGATGAAAATGTATTTTTGAAGTAAATACAATTGCACACTTCCAAATAGCGTATAGATTGGAATTTGGAATTTTAAACTTTGGAATTTACACCCTATGTATTTAATCTTTGATACCGAAACAACCGGCCTTCCTAAACGTTGGGGAGCCCCAATTTCCGATACCGACAACTGGCCAAGATGCATCCAAATCGCTTGGCAATTGCATGACGACATGGGAAATCTTATCGAACATCAAGATTATCTAGTAAAGCCCGAAGGCTTCAACATTCCCTATGATGCCGAACGCATCCACGGAATCTCAACCGAATTAGCCCAAGCACAAGGAATCCCACTTCTTGAAGTTCTAGAGAAATTCAATACGGCCTTATCCAAAGCCAAATTCATCGTAGGACAAAATGTAGGCTTCGATGTCAACATCATGGGTTGCGAGTTTTATCGCCTAGGCATCAACTCACCCATGGCTTCCATGCCGGTCCTAGATACCTGTACCGAAGTGACAGCCGAACTCCTAAAGCTACCCGGCGGAAGAGGAGGGAAGTTCAAACTGCCTACACTAACCGAACTGCATAGCTATCTCTTCAATGTCCCTTTTTCCGAAGCCCATAATGCTACGGCCGACGTGGAAGCAACCACGCGATGTTTCCTGGAGTTAATTCGAAGAGGAATCTTTACCAAAGAAGAACTCGATGTGCCCGCAAGTTATTTCCAAGAATTCGGTGCGCAAAATCCCCAAGTAGTCCAACTCATCGGATTGAAACACATCAGCCTGAAGCAAGCTTCTGAGGCTATTCGGGCCCAATTCCAAAAGAAAGAAACACCCGCCACGCCAAGCCAAACAAAAAAAGAGGTACACACTGAGGCAGCAGCAGTGGATTTCGTCCACCTGCACAACCATACGCAGTTCTCCGTGCTGCAATCCACCATCAGCGTCAAAGATCTAGTAGCCGCCGCCATCAAAAATAAAATGCCGGCCGTGGCCATGACCGATCACGCCAACTTAATGGGGGCCTTCCACTTTGTACGCGATATTCTTTACCATAATAAAACCGCCAAAGCCAAAAATCTAGAAGCCGAAGAGAAAGGGGAGACGCCGTCTGAAACCATCATCAAACCCATAGTAGGTTGCGAGTTTTTTGTCTGCGACGATCTTAAAGATAAATCAAGAAAGGACAATGGATACCAAATCGTATTCCTAGCCAAAACCAAAAAAGGCTATCACAACCTGGCCAAACTTTCGTCCATTGCCTACACCGAAGGGTTCTACTACGTGCCCCGCATCGATAGAAAAGCCATTCAAGAATTCAAAGAGGACATCATAGTGCTCTCAGGGAACCTCTACGGAGAAATCCCAAGCAAAGTGCTAAACATAGGCGAAAACCAAGCCGAAGAAGCACTCCTCTGGTGGAAAGAGGTGTTCGGAGAAGATTTCTATATCGAACTAATGCGCCACAACCAGGAAGATGAAAACCGCGTGAACGCCTCCTTAATTACGCTTGCCAAAAAGCATAACGTAAAAACAGTGGCCACCAATAACGTCTTCTACGTCAATAAAGAAGATGCCAACGCACACGATATACTTCTCTGTGTCCGCGACGGTGAAAAGCAATCCACTCCCATAGGAAGGGGACGCGGATACCGCTACGGGTTCGATAACCAAGAGTACTATTTCAAGTCGGGTGAAGAAATGAAACAACTATTTCACGACCTGCCCGAAGCCATTACTACTACCGAAGAAATCGTAGATAAAATCGAAATATTCGACCTGTCAAGAGACGTACTGTTGCCCAAATTTGATATCCCAGAAGCCTTCCTAGTCCTCGAAGATGAATCCGATAAAGGGAAGCGGGGAGAGAATAAATACTTAGCCCACCTCACCTTCGAAGGGGCCAAAAGACGCTACGGGGAAATCACCCCAGCCATACAAGAACGCCTAGACTTCGAACTAAAAACCATAGAGAATACCGGCTATCCCGGCTACTTCTTAATCGTACAAGATTTCATCGCCGCCGCCCGTAAAATGGACGTGTCCGTAGGTCCCGGCAGGGGCTCCGCAGCGGGTTCCGTTGTAGCCTATTGCTTGGGGATAACCAACATAGACCCGCTCTTATACGACTTGCTTTTTGAGCGTTTCCTAAACCCCGATCGTGTGTCCATGCCCGATATCGATATCGACTTCGATGACGAAGGACGAAGTCGCGTAATGGACTATGTAATCAACAAATACGGCTCCAAACAAGTAGCCCAAATCATCACCTACGGTACCATGGCAGCCAAGTCCTCCGTGAGAGATACAGCCCGAGTACTAGACTTACCGCTTTTTGAAGCCGACAAAATTGCCAAACTGATTCCTACCACCCTCAACTTGGCCAAAATATTTACCCTCGAGAACGACAAACTAAAAGCAGCCCTGCGCTCTGAAGAATACGATAAAGTCAAAGAGCTTATCATTTTAGCCAATGCCAATGACCTAGGCGGGGAAACCATCCAACAAGCCAAAATACTCGAAGGAAACCTCCGCAATACCGGTATACACGCCTGTGGGGTCATCATCACCCCCGATGATATCACTAATTTCGTTCCCGTAGCGACGGCAAAGGACTCTGATTTATATGTAACGCAATTCGACAACTCCGTAGTAGAGAGTGCCGGACTACTAAAAATGGACTTCTTGGGTCTGAAGACCCTTACCCTTATAAAAGATACCGTCAAACTAGTAAAGTACCGCACGGGTGTCGAACTAGACCCCGATGCCTTTCCTATCGACGATGTGAAGACCTACGAACTCTTTCAAAGAGGGGAAACCGTGGGTATCTTCCAATACGAATCGCCCGGTATGCAGAAATACTTAAAGGATTTAAAGCCTACCGTTTTCGGTGACTTGATTGCCATGAACGCACTCTATCGTCCCGGACCCCTAGAATACATCCCCTCCTTCGTACGCCGTAAAAACGGGGAAGAAGAAATTACCTATGACCTGGAAGCCAACGAAGAATACCTAAAAGAAACGTACGGAATTACAGTATACCAAGAACAGGTAATGCTCCTGTCCCAAAAGTTGGCCAACTTCTCCAAAGGGGATGCCGACGTACTGCGTAAAGCCATGGGAAAAAAGCAAAAGGATGTACTAGACAAAATGAAGTCTAAATTCATCGAGCAAGCCGTTGCCAATGGCCACGCCGAAGACAAACTAGAGAAAATCTGGAAAGACTGGGAAGCCTTTGCGCAATACGCCTTCAATAAATCGCACTCGACCTGCTATGCGTGGATTGCCTATCAAACGGCCTATCTCAAAGCGCACTACCCAGCCGAATACATGGCGGCCGTACTCTCCAATAACATGAACGACATCAAGCAGGTGTCCTTCTTCATGGAAGAATGCAAACGCATGGGATTGCAAGTACTGGGCCCCGATGTAAATGAAAGTTACTACAAGTTTACGGTTAATGAAAACTATGCCGTTCGCTTCGGAATGGGCGCCATCAAAGGAGTCGGAATGGGTGCCGTAGAAACTATTGTAACCCACAGAAAAGAAGGTAATTATAAATCCATCTTTGATCTAGCCAAACGTATCGATCTAAGGGCAGCCAATAAGAAGGCGTTCGAAAACCTAGCACTAGCAGGCGGTTTCGACTGCTTTACCGATACGCACCGTGCCCAATATTTCCACACCGATGGTGATAACATCACCTTCTATGAAAAAGCCATCCGCTACGGTTCCAAATTCCAAGAGAACGAGAATTCCTCCCAAGTAAGCTTGTTCGGAGATGCCAGTGATGTGCAAATCGCCGAACCTACAGTCCCGCCCTGCGAGGATTGGAGTACCATGGAGAAATTAGCCAAAGAAAAAGAAGTAGTAGGCATCTACATTTCTGGCCATCCGCTAGACGATTACCGCTTCGAAATGAAATACTTCTGCAACAGCAAACTAGAATACTTAAAGAGCCTCGGAAGCTATGTAGGCAAAACACTAACCTTCGCCGGAATAGTAACCAATGTCCAATACAAAACCGCCAAAAACGGCAAAGACTGGGCCATGTTTACCCTTGAAGGCTACGACGAAAGCCACGAATTCCGAATCTTCGACGAAGAATATCTAAAATTCCGCCATTTCTTAGTCAACAACCAATTCGTCTATTTTAAAGTCTTGGTAAAAGACGGCTGGGTGAACCGAGAAACGGGAAAGAAATCCGACCCAAGAATCACCTTTGCCGATGTCAAACAACTCCAAGATGTACTGCCGCAGTTTGCCAAAAAACTAAGCCTTCACCTCGAAATAAACGATTTGCAGCAAAATTTCCTCAGCCAATTAAACGAGGTTTTCTCGGCCAATAAAGGAGATAATACAGTTACGTTTGAAGTGGTGGAATTAGAAAAAGTACAAAAAGCCATAGAGCCGCTACCCAAAGTAGTATTAGAAGAGGATGCCACTGCCGATACCGAAACCCTAGAAGATTTAGAAGTGGAAATCCCGGTCATCGAAGAACAAATCCAAGTGGCCACCCGCATTTCCATGCCGAGCCGCAAACTAAAAGTAAAAATTTCAAATGAATTGTTAATCGAACTAGAGAAAATGAACATTAAGTTCAGTTTGAATTAGGTATCACTTCTCTCAATGTGTTAATAACCAAAACTGATTTTTTTTAGTATAATAACCAAAATAAATTGCCTAATTTTGGCAGTAAATAGAATAATTTAAAAAATAAAGAAATATGGCTTTAGCAATTACTGATGCTACTTTTGATGAGGTAGTATTAAAATCAAATAAACCAGTGGTAGTAGATTTTTGGGCAGCGTGGTGCGGTCCATGTCGTATGGTAGGTCCAGTTATTGACGAGATTTCTTCAGAATACGAAGGAAAAGCAGTAGTAGGAAAAGTGGATGTAGATGCCAACCAAGAATTTGCTGCAAAATACGGAGTGCGTAACATCCCAACAGTATTGGTGTTCCAAAACGGTGAAGTTGTAGGACGTCAAGTAGGCGTTGCTCCAAAAAAAACCTATACCGATGCAATCGATGCATTATTATAATTGACAATAAATTTTATGAAAAAGGTTTGACGTTAGTCAAACCTTTTTTTTTACATTTAAATTCAAATTTTCAATTTACCTTTGATACATGAAGATAGAAGAACAAAAAGAAGTAGTCTCTGGTTTCAAACACCTTGAATTGCTGGCCAACCAAGTAGTGGAAGGATTCATCTCTGGGATGCACAAATCTCCTTTTCATGGGTTCTCAGCAGAGTTTGCCGAACATAAAGTCTACAACGCCGGGGAAAGTACCAAACACATCGATTGGAAATTATTTGCCAAGACAGACCGACTCTATACCAAGCGTTTCGAAGAGGAAACCAACCTAAGGTGTCATTTAATCATCGATAATTCGTCTTCAATGCATTACCCAAAATTGAAAGCAGACGAATTGTTCTACCACAATAAAATCGGGTTTTCAGTACTGGCCTCTGCCGTACTCATGAACCTGTTAAAGAAACAACGCGATGCTGTGGGCCTAAGCGTCTATTCGGATACGTATGAGTACTATGCCCCCGAAAAAGGCAGTGACCGCCACCACCGCATGATTCTCAACAAACTAGAAGGCCTATTAGAAAATCCAAAAGTGTCCAAAAGCACCGATACGGTAACCTTCTTACACCAAATAGCCGAAAAGATCCACCGCCGCTCCATGATCATACTCTTTACCGATATGTTCCAAACCGGCAATAACGAAGCGCTTTTCAATGCCTTGCAGCATTTAAAACATAACAAACATAAAGTAGTCGTCTTCCATGTCATCGATAAAAAAACCGAAATCAACTTCAATTTTGATAATGCACCCCGCAAATTCATCGATCTAGAAACGGGAGAAGAGATCAATATTTTCGCCGATAGTGTCAAAGAGGCCTACGAAGAAAAAATAAAAGGCTATTTCAAATCCTTAGCCATGACCTGCGCCCAAAACAAAATAAAGTACGTTCCCGTGGCCGTTGAGGAAAGTTTTGAAAAGATTTTAACGACATACTTGGTTGAGAAACAAATGTTTGGTTAATCCCACCCAAAAGTCTTGCGTTTTTTATTAAAAAAAAGTTGCAGATATCAAAAACGGTTGTATATTTGCAACCGCAATTAAGCGATGGTTTGGTAGTTCAGTTGGTTAGAATACATGCCTGTCACGCATGGGGTCGCGGGTTCGAGTCCCGTCCAGACCGCTAAAATTGGGAAAAGCACTTTGGAAACAAAGTGCTTTTTTGCCCAAAATAAGATTCTTTCAAAATAGAATTTTTTTTAGGCTTCCAATAAAGTATCTAAGATTAGTTGTGTTGTTTTGCTACGACTTTGTAACTCGTAGCGCGGTTTAGTAGTCTCGTCCTCAAGACGAGATGAAAAGCTAGGTTTAGTAGTTAGACCAATGAAAAGCTTTCTCGTT
>CANBOV010000085.1 GCA_947371275.1 Flavobacteriaceae bacterium
GGTTCGCAGCACCTCCCTTAACTTGTAGTTTAACTACTTTACTAATTTCTTTAGCCATTTCTTAAAAATTTTACATCTCTCAATTGGAAGCGATTGATGCGGTTTATTATATATGTAACAAAAAATTATACTTTTTCAACTTGCATAAAACCTAACTCTAACGGCGTCTTTCTACCAAAGATTTTAACCATTACTTCTAGTTTACGCTTTTCATCATTGATCTTTTCAATAGTCCCATTGAAACCATTAAAAGGTCCATCCACCACTTTGATAGTCTCACCAAGGTTAAATGGAATGTTTTGAGTGTCTGTATTCACAGCCAACTCATCTACTTTACCCAGCATTCGGTTTACTTCAGATAAACGTAAAGGAACAGGATCCCCACCTTTAACCTCACCCAAAAACCCAATAACACCAGTTATAGATTTAATAATATGGGGTATTTCTCCAACCAAATTAGCTTCTATCATAACATAGCCAGGAAAGTATACTTTATCCTTAGCAATCTTTTTACCATCTCTAACTTGTACCACTTTTTCAGTAGGAACTAGCACCTGAGATATGTAATCTGACATTCCCAATCGATTGATTTCAGTTTCGATGTAAGCTTTGACCTTATTCTCTTGCCCACTTACAGCTCTAACCACATACCATTTCTTCACATTATTATCTGCCATTCTCAGAGAAATTATGGTTTCATCCAATTAAAAAATCCTGCGATTGATTTTGCAAAAAGCTCATCAACTCCCCAAGTAGCCATAGCAAAAACAATTGAGAAAACAGCCACTACTATAGTGAACTTTTGAACCTCAGCCCATTCTGGCCAAGTCACATTTGTTCTCAATTCTTCAAATGCTTCTGATATATAATTAACAATTTTCGCCATTGTAAATATTTTTATGTTGCACGGGCGGAGGGATTCGAACCCCCATCAACGGTTTTGGAGACCGCTATTCTACCCTTGAACTACGCCCGTTTCATTAAAAACCAGTGTCGTTAAAAAAACGACACTGGAGTATTTATTTTAAATAGAGTATTAGTCTAAAATTTCAGTTACCTGACCTGCACCTACAGTTCTACCACCTTCACGGATAGCGAAACGTAAACCGATGTTCAAGGCAATAGCACTTAATAAAGATACTTCAATAGTTAAGTTATCTCCTGGCATTACCATCTCTACACCTGTAGGTAAAGAAATAATTCCTGTCACGTCAGTTGTACGTACGTAAAACTGTGGACGGTAGTTATTGTGGAATGGTGTGTGACGACCACCTTCTTCTTTTTTCAAGATATAAACCTCAGCTTTGAATTTAGCGTGTGGTTTAACAGATCCTGGCTTACAAATAACCATTCCTCTTTTAATATCTTCTTTCGCAACACCTCTTAACAAGATACCTGCGTTATCTCCAGCCTCACCTCTATCCAAGATTTGACGGAACATCTCGATACCAGTAACTGTAGAAGTTAATTTCTCAGCACCCATACCAATGATCTCAACTGGATCTCCAGTATTACAAATTCCAGTTTCGATACGACCTGTAGCAACAGTTCCACGACCTGTAATGGTAAATACGTCCTCAACCGGCATCAAGAATGGTTTGTTAACATCACGCTCTGGCTCTTGAATCCAGCTGTCAACAGCTTCCATCAATTCAATGATTTTTGGAACCCAAGCAGGATCGTTATTCAATCCTCCTAAAGCAGAACCTTGAACTACAGGACCATTATCTCCATCATAATCATAGAAAGATAATAAGTCTCTGATTTCCATTTCTACTAATTCTAATAATTCCGCATCATCAACCATATCCACTTTATTCATGAATACAACAATTCTTGGAATACCTACCTGACGTCCTAAAAGGATGTGCTCACGTGTTTGTGGCATCGGTCCGTCAGTAGCAGCAACTACTAAAATAGCACCGTCCATCTGAGCAGCTCCTGTAACCATGTTTTTCACGTAATCCGCGTGACCTGGACAGTCAACGTGCGCATAGTGACGGTTTGCAGTTTCATACTCAACGTGTGAAGTATTAATTGTAATACCTCTTTCTTTTTCTTCCGGAGCGTTATCAATTTGATCAAATGATTTCGCTTGACAGTAACCTGCATCAGACAATACTTTAGTGATAGCTGCAGTTAAAGTAGTCTTTCCGTGATCTACGTGTCCGATAGTACCTATATTTAAGTGTGGTTTCGAACGATTAAAATTTTCTTTTGCCATTTTACTTAATTTTTAATCTTAGTTTATATATTAGTGTTCAAATTTTACATTTTTGAGCCAACTACGGGAATTGAACCCGTGACCTCTTCCTTACCAAGGAAGCACTCTACCCCTGAGCTAAGTCGGCAGAGAAATTTTAGTTCCATGTTTACGGTTTCAAACTTACCAAAACTTGAAACTTGAAACTTTAAAACTTCAGTTTGTGGGGAGAGCAGGATTCGAACCTGCGAAGATGTAATCAGCGGATTTACAGTCCGCCCTCGTTGGCCGCTTGAGTATCTCCCCCACTTTTTTTATCTTGCCTTATTTTGAGCCGGCGGAGGGACTCGAACCCACGACCTGCTGATTACAAATCAGCTGCTCTAGCCAACTGAGCTACGCTGGCATATACAATAAAAAAAGTCCGCTATTTCTAACGGACTGCAAATGTATGTATTTTATCTTTTAATCAAAACATTTTTAGAAAAATTTTTACCTTATATATGGGTATTGATTTTTTCCTTTCTTTTTACCAATAATCTTTCCAAAGATTCTGACGACAACTCTATTGCTTCCTCAAATGTTTTACATTGTTTCTTTACCATAAAATCATCTCCAGGAACATGGATTTTTACCTCTACTATTTTATTTTCTTTCTCACTGGTCTTCTCAACCTTCAAAAAAACATCAGACGAAACCACTTTATCATAATATTTTTCAAGTTTTCCCAATCGATCTTCTATAAAATCAACCAGCTTTTTGTCTACAGTGAAATTAACTGCATGCACATTTACCTTCATAATCAAATTTTTATTGGTTAAACATTGCCGAATTACTTCTGGTTTCTAGGATGAGCACTACTGTACACTTTTTTAAGCTCCGCTAAACTACTGCTAGTGTAAACTTGTGTCGAGGCCAAACTAGAATGCCCTAATAACTCTTTAACTGAATTTATATCTGCCCCATTATTAAGCAGGTGAGTCGCAAACGTATGTCGTAATATATGCGGACTCTTTTTTACCTTCTCAGAGACATTACTAAAGTAATAATTTATTAGACGATAAACAAAGGAATTGTTCAATTTTACACCCTTCTGAAGCAGAAAAAAATAAGCTGAATCCGTAACCGTTTGTAAACGTGCTCGTTCGCCCAAATAATTTTTCACCTGCTCTTCAACCACAGGCAGTATCGGAATGATACGCTCCTTGTTCCGTTTCCCCAAAACCTTTATAGTATGATTCGACAAGTCAACATCATACAATTTCAATTCAATCAATTCCGCCCTACGGATGCCCGTAGTGTAAAACAAATCTATAACCAACTTATCCCGTATCCCATCAAAATCCTCCGTATAGGTCAACTGATTCAAAACCAAATCAACCTCCTTCTCCGAAAACGGAATCTGCAACTTCTTAGCCGATTTCAATGCCTTGTGCTTGAACAACGGACTGCTAGTAAGCTGCTTGGTCTTCAACAAAAATTTATAATAGGATTTCAAGGAAGAAACCTTTCGGTTAATAGAAGAAGGAGACAATCCATCATCAGACAGCGAAACAATCCAGGAACGAACTTGTGGATAGGTAACCCCAACCAAATCATTACCTTCATACGACTGAGACAAAAAGGTTTCAAAAAAAGTAAGATCATTGAGGTAGGCCGATACCGTATGCACAGAATAATGCTTCTCCAATAGCAAATAATCCCTAAACTTGTCCTTAAAATTTTCCATAAAAAAACCGCTGACATCAAAGTTAACAAACTTTAATCATCAGCGGTGCTATCTTATAAGGATTTTAACTATCCTTCTAGATTGTCTCTTAAGTTTTGAATATAAGCAGCTTTTTGAACTTGCGCTCTTCTAACTACAGATGGCTTAGTAAACGCCTGACGCGCTCTAAGTTGTCTTACAGTTCCGGTTTTATCGAATTTTCTCTTGTAGCGCTTTAATGCTCTATCAATGTTTTCTCCGTCTTTAATTGGTATAATCAACATAATTTGGACACCTCCTCTCATTTAGTGGGTGCAAAAGTACTATTATTTTTGAATTCTCAAAGAAAAAACGCAAAAACAAATTACTTAGTACCTTTTGCGATTCAAGTAACAACTAGTGCAGGATTGGCAATAAGCCATAAGCTATAAGCAGTAAGCGATCTTTAGTTCACCAAAAGAAGCACAATAGTTCACAGTAGACCTCTATAAGTCTATCATCTATCAGTCTATCATCTATCAGTTTATCATCTATCAGTCTATTATCTATCAGTCTAATCCTTACTTAACAGCCGGCTTATAATTTTGCTTATCAATAAGCATCTTGGACAAGATCTCTCTAAGGATTTCAGAAGTTCCACCTCCAATAGGCCCCAAGCGACTATCTCTTAACAAACGTGCTAACGGATATTCTTCCATATAACCATAACCGCCTAGCATTTGCAAACAACTATTGATGGCTTCATCAGCCACTTTAGTTGATTTCAATTTGGCCATTGTAGCTTCTTTAACTACATATTCTCCCTGATTCAATCGCGCTACAGCAGCATAATTAAACACCTTGCAGTGCTCCACCTCCGTGGCATGATCCACCATCGTATGACGTAAGGCCTGAAATTTATTTATCGTAGTGCCAAACGCTTCGCGCTGAGCCATATAATCAATCGTGTAATCTATTGCATATTCTGCTCGTGCATGGGCATTCACCGCCATAATCAAACGCTCTAAAGCAAAATGCTGCATGATATACGGAAAGCCTTTTCCTTCTTCTCCCATCAAATTTTCCACAGGAATCTCCACATTATCAAAAGAAATTTCAGCCGTATCCGAGGCTCTCCAACCCAACTTATCCAATTTAGTAGCGGAAACACCTTTTAAAGTGGTATCCATTAAGAACATACTAATCCCTTTGTTACCTAGCTCCGGACTAGTCTTAGCCGCAACCACATAATAATCAGCATAAACGCCATTGGTAATAAAAGTTTTCGAACCGTTAATCACATAGGTATCGCCCTTCTTAACCGCAGTAGTACGCATACCAGCCACGTCACTTCCTCCAAAAGGCTCCGTAATACATAAAGCCCCTATTTTTTCTCCAGCAATACTCGGAGCCAAATAGTCTTGCTTAATGCGCTCACTGCCCTCTGCATTCAAATGGGTCATCGCCAAATAAGCATGGGCCCACATCGCGGCAGCAAAACCAGAAGATTTTATTTTTTGTAACTCCTCCAATAAGACTACCGTGTAAAACAAATCCAAATTCAGGCCACCGTAGGCTTCGGGATAGGCAATACCAAAAAAGCCCATCGCACCAAACTTCTTCCAAATAAAGCGTTCGATAGTTCCGGTCTTTTCCCATTTTTCAATGTGTGGGACTACTTCTACGCGTAAAAAATCACGCAAACTTTCCCTAAACATTTCATGTTCTGCAGTAAAATAATTTGAATTCATATAGCTGAGGCTGTCTTTAAATTTTAGAATTCCAAATATAAGGCAATTATTTTTATCTTATCAACAGGAAATCCTTTAATTTTTGATAAATCCTCAATAGTTATTGTCCCGTGCATACTTCGATAAATCACAATTTCTTTAGCCAAAGCATACCTGAAAAAAGGAAAGACCGAAAGCTCCTTAACTGTAGCATCATTAATATTGATTTTCTTGATGTTAGCCGTCGTCTTTACCACAAACGAGGTCTTCATTTGATCAATCACCTCAGGCGATAATCCCCACACATCGGCCATCTGCTCCATACTCACAAAGGCACCCAGCAGCTCCTTTTGCGCCAAAATCCGATCCGATAATTTATCACCCACCCCATAAACCGCCATCAAATCTTCCTTGGAAGCACTATTAATGTCTATTACCACGCGCTTTGCTTCCTTCTTAAACGCTCCAGTAACATAAGTTGGATACTGCTTCTTAGCCTTCACCCAATCCGGAAATTTAAAATAAGGTGCCATCGTCCGCAGCAACGAATCCGACACCCGAGTAACCGCCTGGAATTCGGCAGGCGAATTAACAAACTTTTGCTGCTGTCGATACGCATGCAAACGGTCGATTTCCACTACAGTCATCCCCAACGCATATCCCTTATAATCGGTAATGAAATTGGGATTAAAAGGATAAAGCTTTGGACGGTATTTTTTTTGCCCCTCATGCAACCGGTCAAGCTCTTGTTGTTTAGACAACCAAGCCACTTGTTCCGGACTAGTAGTAACATTAGTACTAAAATCATGAAAACAATAAACACCCTGCAACAACAGGATAACCGCAAAAAACAAAAGAATGCCTATTCGCTGACCTTTCGAATAGTGGAAAAATAAGGATACTATGGATTTCTCAGTGGCCAAATGCTACAGATCAAAGACCGAAGTGCGCTTACCCCGAATTAAATCTTTTAACTTGAGCCAAAAAGCTAAGGTCAAATAAACACCAAAACCCAAACCAACCGTAACAAAGGAAATATAAATGAAAAACAAACGCACACTAGAAGCGCGCATGCCCAATTTGTCGGCCAACCTAGACGAAACATGAAAACCGTGTTTTTCGAAGAAATATTTTAATTGAAGTACCGCTGACATAGACTAAGATTTTAAAAGTTGAAGGCCAATAGCACAATGCATACACTTTCCATGATTACAATATTCTTGCTTCAATTGCAACAACGATTGGGTAGCAAAGGCATCCCGCACTGGCACACCAAAATTAGTGAACTTTTCAATGATACTATTCTTTTCGGCTACAATAGTTTGCAATAAGGACACTATAGATTCCGTAACATCCTGCCCCCTACTGCTTGCATAGGCAAACTGAAAAGGCACCAGCGTATTAATGGTTAATAATTCAATAAAGGAATTCGAAAGGGTCTTG
Organism: Flavobacteriaceae bacterium; assembly: GCA_947371275.1. Taxonomy (GTDB): domain Bacteria; phylum Bacteroidota; class Bacteroidia; order Flavobacteriales; family Flavobacteriaceae; genus Flavobacterium. The sequence continues at coordinate 7,064 of CANBOV010000085.1, forward strand.
CTCTTTTTCGGACTTTCCTTTTCAAATTGATAATGCACTTGCCAATAGCTCGAAACCGAAACCCGAAACAATTCATAAACTTCTGCCTTAAACCGCAACGATAGCATTTCCGAAAACAGCTGTTCCTTTTGATGATAAAGCATCGCCAATTGAGCCAAACGTATCGTGGGAAAATTATCAGGCCGGTGCTTAAAAAAAGCTACAGGTCCAATCATGGGCTTTTGCAATTGATGTTTGTGAACAAGATAATCATAACGCTTTTTCAAATCAATAACATAAGTTTCCTCCGCTTCCAAAGGCAACAAATCAGCCTGCCCAAAAAATAGGGCTTCTAAGTTGGCCAAATCAAATCGTTCCTTCCGAATGACAGCAAAGGGAACAGACTGGGCAACCTTCAAAAAAACGGCTCCATTCGTATTCAATCCAAAATTTTTAGCCAATAAATAAAACAAAACCGCCTCCCAATCATTTTCAGTTTCGGCTAAAAGTCGCTTTATAGAAATCGATTTGCGCTCTAATCGTTCAAAAAACAAGCGCTCCATCCAATGACGCAAAAAGAGCTCTCCTACGCCTTTAATTTGGCTTTCGCAATAAATCCACGTTTTAGGAGTGACCAAACGTTGATAAGAATCCAATACACTTTTAGAAACATAATCCCGCAACACTAATACAGGCAACTCCGAATTGTCCCTACGAAATACCGGAGCATCATGCTCCCATACCACATGCAAAATCACATTGTCATAAAGTTCGTCTTGCTCATGTCCATGCAAATACCAATCCGAGGACTTGACATGGATCTCAACATTCCCAGCCCACTTTTGCGAACCAATAATAAGTTGGGCATTAAAAAAATCCGGACCGGCCTGCTTCAAATACTGCCCACCAGATACGATGGTCAACAATTCTCCCGACACCGTTGTTAGGTTTGAAAAGGCAAACTTCTTATATTGCCACACATAATGAAGAAAGTCTTCTTTCACAATTCCAAATTTTTACACTAAAGTAAGAATTTTACTTTTATAAAATAGTTTTTGTAATGAAAAATTTACTTATTTCCTTTTTACTGCTAACAGCAAGTACTATTTTTGGGCAATCCTATAAGATTACTTACCTAAAAAGTTCCAACGGAACATTATTAGAAAATCAAGATCCTACAATAGTGTATTCCTCGGAATCCAAAACAAGAGTAATTTCAAAATCAATTGATGAAGGTACGTCGAAGTACCCCTCCGAATTTTTTTCGTTGGATAGAGCAACAAATACTTTTATCCAATTTGCAGATTTAAATGAAATGACTAGCATCTTGACTGAAGATAGTACCTCACTAGCGAAACAAACATTTGAGTATTTAAATGACACTAAAAAAATATTAGGTTATAATTGCAAAAAGGCCAAAACCATTATCAACTCAAATACCATCGAACTTTGGTACACTAATGAAGTAAAGCTAAAAGGAGCTCCAACACAACTTGGTCAAAATTTGGGATTAGTATTAGAGCTGAATCGAAATGGCAATTTTGCTATTACAGCCACAAAAATGGAGAAAATTAAACAGTTTCCCATAATGCGAAAGCAAGATGCTTCAGAAAAACTAGTAGACGCACTAACCTATAAGGACTTACTCTGGAAAAGCCGCTTCACCACCATCGCCGTGTTTAAAGACCAAATCATCAACTTCTCTGACGAAGCCACCCAAGGCAAAGCCGAACTGAGCGAAGCTAAATCCAACGACAGCATCCTGCGCTTCGCCAATGGAACCATAGCCGTCAGAAAAGTAAAATTCCCCGACATCAAACTGGGCAGCCAAGTGTTCGTAGACGTAACCGAACAATCCAACGGAGACGCTTACGACCGTACCGGAGCTTTCTTTGTGATACCAACAGACAAAGCTAGCTCTTTTCTCGACGGACTGAAAAACGGTGTCAAATCGTTACCCGTATACACCAATGGAAATGGCAAAGAATACCAAGGAGTCATCGCCAC
>CANBOV010000086.1 GCA_947371275.1 Flavobacteriaceae bacterium
TCTAGTGTTTGATAATTTTAAAGGTTTTCAGAATTTGATGTTGGTAACGCACCGTTACCAAATAGATACCCGTAGGCTGCGAAGCCAAATCAATAAGGGTGTCCGAAGAAACAATCGATTTAGTAGCCATTACCGCTTTACCCTCCAAAGTCAAAACCTCATAGTCGTATAAATCAAAACTACTTTGGTTCAAAATCAAATGCAAATTGGAGTCCGTAGGATTAGGATAATAAGTCAATTCTATAGCAGCTGCTGTGCTACTTACGGTCCCCAAAGTCATAATTTCATAAGGTTGTTGCAGTCCGGTCGAGGCCGCACTCCCATCAGGCTTTTTAAAGATGATGGGGCCAACACTATAACTTACACTGCCTCCAGCACCCGTAGCCTTAACTCCAGCAGCCACTACTGCACTTTGTGCTGTAACCATTTGACTCATTACAAGGCCAACAAACGCTATTTTCAATCGGTTTACTTTCATTCTTGTAGTATTGTTTTGGCGGCAAAAATAAACAAAAGTATCCTACTAAACACTATAACCAACTGAAATTACACGTGTTATAGAAAAACACATTTTCATACTAATATACGTATTTATGAAACATTTATTGTTTTAGATTAAAACAAACAAAATCTTGTTAAATAACAGCTGTTTTTCTTGTAATCTTTTTCTACTAAAATCTTTTAAATAACACATTTCATCGATAAAATGCACTACTTTCAACTATGGTAAGTGATTTTTATTACATTTTAAATGTTCTGTTTTAAATGCTAAGTGTACATTTATTCTATCAAAACGATTGCTAATCTATTGGTTCTGATTAAAATATCAAAACACAAAAATTAAAAAAAAATATAAAATTAACTAAATCTACTAAAATGAAAACATTACTAAACTTTAAAAATAATAGAAATTTACTATCTCTATTTTGTACGCTAAGTACTGCTTTTAGTATAGCACAAACTACCGTTTTTAATGATGATTTTACGACCTCTTCTGGAACAACTTACACAACAGTAACAGGTACTATAGGTAATAGTACAAAATGGAATATGTCTAGAAGTGGAAACGATTTTGGCGCTAAAATAACTTCAGGAATGATGACCTTAGTCAATGATGCAAGCACTTCCACCAACGCTAATGGTTGGGTCCTTGGATACACCAATATTGCTTCAAATTTTAGCGCTCCATATTCAAGTATTTTGAGTGCCAACCCTGGTCTAGTCACCTGGTCCTTTAATATGCGTCAAATTCGCACAAACCCTGGAGGATTTGCATCCGATAAATATGGTGTTGCTTATATTTTAGCTGGAACTTCTGGAACTACAAATACTGTAGGTACGGGGTATGCTATTGTATTAGGAAATAGTGATACAACTGACCCAATCAAATTAGTGCGTTATACTGCGGGCATTCGAACTTTCACCACTTTATTAACTTCCAACACAACTGGTTTAAAAGATTTTGGTGCTGAGTACATAAGCGTTAAAGTAACCTATACTCCTGCCACCAATACTTGGCAATTGAGTTTACGAAATGATGGAACAACCGCTTTTACTGATCCATTGACAAATACGTTAACTTCTCAAGGTACAGTAGTCAATTCTACTTATACTGCCAGTTCGTTACCGATAATGGGATTTTATTGGAATGCAAGTACTTCTGTAACACAAACTGCTTTTTTAGACAATGTTAATGTTAGTGTTGTTGTACCTAGTATTACTTCTATATCTCCTAGTTCCAAAGTAGCTAATACAGGTGCATTTACGTTAACTGTTACTGGATCCAATTTTGTGAGTGGTACAAGTACTATTAAATGGAATGGCTCAGCTCGAACTACCACATTTGTATCGGCAACCCAATTAACTGCGGCTATTTTAGCATCTGATATCACTAGCGCCGGTAATGCCAATATATCCGTATCTAATGGAACAGGTGCATCCAACGTAGTCGTTTTTGGAATAGACGCCCCAAGTATACCCGCATTAAGTGTGTCAACCAATTCGCTTAGTAATTTTTCAACTACTTCAGGTACTGCTTCTTCAGCAACAACATATAGCATAAGCGGAAGTGATTTAACCGCAGATGTTGTGGTTACTGCACCCTCTAATTTTGAAATTTCAACCCAAGGAACAACTTATTCCAATTCTGTTACATTAACAAGAAGTGGCACAACATTAGTAAGTCAACCTATCACTTTATATGTGCGAGTTAAAAGTGCGGCCTCAGCAGGTATAATTAGTGGCACGATAACCCATACTTCTACTGGAGCTACAACCAAAAATGTTAGTGTTTCTGCTACAGTATTGGCAACCCAACCTTCAACTACATCTTCTAATGTCACTTTTACAGGGGTAACTTCAGAATCCTTTACTGTGAATTGGACTAATGGAACTGGTAGTAACCACTTAGTGTTAATAAAATCAGGTAGCGCGGTGAATGCCACGCCAATTGATGCCGTTACATACACTGCAATGCCTACCTATGGAACAGGTAGTGAATTGGGAACAGGTAATTTTACCCTATATAAAGGTACTAACAACTCGGTTACAGTTACGGGATTAACTGCGGCTACTACTTATTATATAGCAGTATTTGATTATAACGGTTCTGCCGCAACTGAAAATTACATCAGCAGTGCAACTACTGGAAATCGCACTACTTTAAATGCCCCAATTGGTTGGCAAATTTATGCTACTAATACAGTGAATACAATTGATTTTGACAACACAGTTGATGGGGTTAATGAAAATGCCTATCTGGGTGATGGATTTGCTCCTACATCAGCAACTGGATTACTTAATTCAAATGCATGGGCTGTTAGTGGATTTACCGATGGTGCCATCGCCTTTGGTGGTACAAGTACAGAAGGTTTAGACTTTGACCGCGGAATATCTTCTGGAAACACGACTGTGGGTGGTATCTATTCCTTTGAAACTGCACCCAATAATTATTCATTGGGTATACATCCAAGTACAGGAGATTTTGCTCCAGGAGCTGTTACCTTGCGTTTCCAGAATCAATCTGGAAGTACCATAACTTCCTTAAATATAGGATATAAAGTATATGTTTATAACGGACAAAATGCGGCAAATAGTTTTAATTTTAGTCATTCAGCAGACAACACAACCTATACAAGTGTGGCCGGTATTAACACCAGTACTCCTACTACTGCTGAAGTCTCTTTGGGATGGACTGCCTATTATAGAGTCGTTACACTTACAGGATTAAATATTACTAACAACAATTATTACTATATGAAATGGAGTGGAGCTACTGTATCAGGATCGACTCAATTTGACGACATAAGTTTGGATGATATTTCTATTGTAGCCAATCCTACTACTGAATTTGTATCCTTTGAAGGAAACGCACGAAGTTTTGTAGTACAAGGAAACACAAGTCTTAGTAACGCTACTACTGTGAGCCAAAACTTAACCATAAACAGTGGAAAAGTAGCACTGAAAGGGGCTACTCTTACGCTTGGAGGTACAGTAACCAATGCAGTAACTGGAGGATTAACTGGCGGAGGAAATAGTTCATTAGTACTCAATGGAAACGCTGACATTACATTAAGTTTAGATCAAACTACTCCTGGAACGACTAATGTAGTAAACAATGTAACAATCAATACAAATAATACAAATATCATTACCTTAGATAATCCTATTATTTGTAATGGAAATTTGACAACGGCACTTGATCAAACGCTAGATTTAGGAACCAATGCTTTAACGGGTTCCTTAACAAGTATAACTAATAACGGTACAATCGCTACGCAAAACACAAGTGAAACTCCATTACCTCCCGGTAAATCATGGGGTGGAAACGGTACCGTACTTTATAATAATGCTAATTCAACACAAAGTATAGTAGCTGGAACTTATCACGGATTAACTATTAACAATACTGATGGAGGTGTTGCATTAGGAAATATTACCGTTAATGGAATAATGCATTTGCCTAATGCCAATCCATCGGCAACTAGTGGTAGTTTAGATATGGGAATATATACGCTTACTCTTGGATTGAGTGCCACAAATACCGGACAAGGGGATGTAACTGGTACTATAACACGAAATAATCCATTAGCTAATATAGTTTATACTTTTGGCAATCCTGTAACCACTTATGCGTTAACAGGTAGTGGAGAAACCCCAACTTATATAACTATTAAAACTACAATTGGAACTCCTTCTTGCTGTGAAGATCCAGAACCTAATCCAGCACCAATATTACGATATTATGAAATAAATCTTCCAATTACAAGTCCAGGGTTGTATAGTTCTGTAAACTTGCATTATTTAGATTCTGAATTGAATGGTAATATTGAAAATGATATTACTACGGGAGATTATGATATACCCACACCAGAAGAGTTAGGTGGATCAGGAAAAGGTTCTCCAACTCATGATGAACATGGAAGAGCACAATACGACATTACGTCTGCAGGTGCAAAATATATTGGATGGGCTAATGTTCCTATTAATTATTTCATGTATATTCCTGGGCAAAGTGGAGACCCTGGATTTCCTCACGACTGGAGAACCATTTTCTCATTATATACCCATTCCAATTCTGCTTATAAAACATGGACTGGTTTAACTAATAGCGATTGGAATTCTGGTTCTAACTGGTTTCCTGATGGAGCTGTAGACGCAACTTCAAGAATACTTATTCCAGATGCTAGTACACTTACAAACCTACCTATACTTCCATCAGGTAATTTAACATTCCAATCGATTACTATCGGAGATGGTATTCCATTGACTGCCTCAGGAAATATAACAATTACTGCAACTGGCGCTATGGGTGGTGGTGCTTGGGAAGACATTTCAGGAGGATTTAATCCAAATGGTTATAAAGTTATATTTACTGGATTTGGTGCAACGATTTCCGGAAACTCTCAATTTTATGATGTAGAAATAGGTAACAATGCTTCAATTATTAATATGGCAGATAATGTAATGAAAATTAATCATTCGTTAATTAAAATAGGTAGTGGAAAATGGTATCCTGCCTTGTATGATAGTACAATTGACTATAATGGTGAAAATCAATCGGTTTTGATAACTGATTCGCCATATTCTTATTATAATTTAAAATTAAGTGGAAGTGGTATAAAAACACTTCCTTCTTCGACAATAACTGTTGAAGGAAACTTAACTTTTTCCGATATAACATCCACTACTGCAAATAGTGACATAAATATTAATGGGAGTTTATTTGTTGGTGAAGGTAGTACCTTTCAAACAGGCGATTTTAATCATAGCGTAAAAGGGAATTTTGAAAATAACGGCACTTTTATTTCAGAGCCGGGTCATACAGTTACTTTTAATGGTATTGAATCACAAGCTATAGTTGGTACAAATCTTATTTCTTTTGACAACTTGATTATTAATAATGATACAGAATTGGATACAAATATTACGGTAAACAATACGTTAACACTTGAAAATGGAAATTTAAGTGTAAATGATGCAACTCTTACAATTAACGGCGCCATTAATAAGTCTGATGGATTTTTAAATGTTTCTCCAAGTTCATCACTTTATTTTGGAGGTACCAATGCTCTTACTTTAAATGATAATTTATTTAGTACTTCTCCCATCATTAACAATTTATCTATTAATAGATCACAAGGGATTTCCCTTGGCAATCAAGACTTAATGGTAAATGGTTTGTTTGAATTAAATTCAGGTACACTAACTTTAAATAACAGCAACTTTACGATAGGTGCTTTAGGTTCCTTATCAATTGAAAATCCAAGTAGTTTAAAAATGATAGTTACTAATGATTTAGGAGAATTAAGAAAAGTATTTACTACTAATGGTACGTTTTTATTTCCAATTGGTGATAACACAAATACAGCTCAGTTTTCTCCAATTACATTAAATATTAATGGTTCAGAGTATTCAAATGCCTACATCGGAGTTAAAGTAACAAATTCTAAACATAGTAATAATAATAGTGCAACAAATTACTTAAACCGTTATTGGAGTGTAACTCCACAAGGAATAATTTCTTGTACTGCATCCTTAACAGCTAATTATACAACAGAAGATATAGCTGGAAGTGAAGAAAATATAACTGGTGCACAATTACATGGAGAGTTTAATCAGGAAAGTAATCCATGGCTTAAATTTAATTTTTTAAGTAATAATACCATTTCTTCCGGAGATGATACTGTTTACTTAGATCAAACTACTTATTTCACCGGAATAGATGGAACAAATCCTATTGTAAATATTTTAGGGGGTAATACCGCAGCCTGCACTGATATGAGTGTCTCTTTAAACTCTGATGTCACTGCAGAAGGAAATATTGTCTATGTATGGTCACCTATTGATTATTTAAGTAATCCAAGAATTGCTAATCCCATTGCTACAAATGTTGCAAACACAATAACGTATACTCTCACTGTTATTGATGGTAACGGAATTGTTGGTACTGCTGATACCACCATAACTATTGGTAATACAACCACTTGGTCAAGTAGTTGGGATAACGGAGAACCAACTAGCACCGATGCTATAATTATTACAGGTGATTATACTGCAAGTGACAATTTAGTAGGTTGTTCTTTAACCATATCTAATAATGCTGTAGTAAATATTCCTTCCGAATTTAATGTTAATTTATATGGCGCTATTACTATAAATTCAGGTACTTTAACCTTTGAAAACAATGCCAATTTATTTCAAAATACGAATGTTCAAAATAGTGGCAACATTACCATGAACCGCAATAGTTCTGCTTTAAAAAGACTAGACTATACGCTTTGGTCCTCTCCAGTTTCAAATCAAAATCTAATGAGTTTTTCGCCGTTGACTAATTCAAACAGATTCTACTCGTATAACACTACAACAAATTATTATAACCAAATTTCAACTCCTTCAAATACAATCTTTGATACTGCTAAAGGTTATTTAATACGTATGCCAAATAATCATCCTATAACAGCAGCAATATGGACGGGAACTTTTACAGGAATTCCTCATAATGGCTCCTATACTTTTCCTCTAGCTGTTGGAGATGAAGCTCACCGTTTTAATTTAGTTGGCAATCCCTATCCTTCCCCTATGAATATGGAAACATTTGCTAATGAAAATGCAAATAATATTACTGGAACTTTATATTTCTGGAGAAAAACAAATAACGCATCTAGTCCTACCTATTGCAGTTGGACAGATAATACTTTTGTTAACAATGGTGAAGATCAAGTGTATGATCCAAACAATATTATCCGAACAGGGCAAGGTTTCTTTGTTGAAGCGAAGGAAAATGCAAATGACGTTCAATTCAACAATTCTCAAAGAATAGATAATACATCAAACCAATTCTTTAAAACCAATAATACTATTGAACGAAATAGAATATGGTTAAATGCCTATAATACAACTTCTGGTGCCTTTTCACAAACTGCTGTTGGATATGTAACTAATGCAACTAATGGATTAGACTCTCACGATGGAAAGTTCATAAATGATGGCTCAATTGCATTTTATAGTTTAGTAAATGATACTAAATTAGTTATTCAAGGAAGAGAATTACCATTTGATAGTAATGACATAGTTACACTCGGATTTACAACAACTGTTGCCGATAATTATACAATTAGTATCGACCATTTAGACGGATTCTTTACAACAAATACTCCTTTGTATTTAAAAGATAATTATACAGGAACATTTCATAATTTAAATGAAGGAGCATATACTTTTGCTTCTACAATTGGTACATTTGATAATCGATTTGAATTACAATTCACTGCACAATTAGGAACTACAAATCCCCTATTTAATGCAAATCAGTTCGTAATTTATAAAGTCAATGATTTTATTAAAATTAATAGTGGATCAATTCTTATGGAGTCCGTTCGTATTTTTGATGTTAGTGGCAGAGAAATATCTTTTAAAAACAAAATAAACAATACTAACACATCAGTACTAGCTCCTGATACAAAAGAAGTACTGTTAGTCCAAATTACTTCTTCTGATGGAGTAAGTGTTGTTAAAAAAATTGTTTTATAAATTAGTTAAAATTAAGTTTATTTAATTTAAGGAAGCGCTTTTAGTGCTTCCTTTTTATTTTTAAATATAGACCGATTTCTTTTATATTTGTCAAAACCCTTATTCATGAAAAAAACTACGTTCCTCCTAGCCTTATTCATTTTGGTTACCGCTTGCGGAATTAAACAAACCCGCGAATTGTTAACCTCAGGCGATTACGATGGTGTTGTGCGCAATGCTGTAGACGGTCTACAAGGCAATAAAAATGCGAAAGGCAAACAAGACTATGTCTACCTGCTCGAAGAAGCTTTTGCCAAAGCAAAAGAACGCGACCTAAATGATATTAACGCAATGTTCAAAGACGCCAACCCTCGTAACCTAGAAAAGATTTACAATACCTACGTCCAACTCAACTACCGACAAGAACAAATACGTCCCCTACTTCCACTCAAACTGCTGAAAGAAGGACGCGAAGCAAAATTTACTTTCGACGATTATACAGACCAAATCGTAAGCAGTAAAAATGCCTTGTCCAAATACTTATACGACAATTCAAAAGCACTACTGGTAACTAAGGACAAACTAACCATTCGCAGAGCCTACGACGATCTAATGTATCTTGAGTCACTAAACCCCGGATTCAAAGACACAGCCAAATTAATAGACGAAGCCAAAGCCAAAGGAACAGATTATGTAAGTGTTTATACCAAAAACGAAACCAACCTGGTCATTCCAATACGCCTAGAAAATGACTTGCTCGACTTCAGTACCTACGGATTAAACGATAAATGGACCGTTTACCACTCCAACCGTGTAAAGGGGATCGACTACGATTACGGACTCATCGTTAACTTCCGCGACAT
>CANBOV010000087.1 GCA_947371275.1 Flavobacteriaceae bacterium
GCTCATTCTAGTGGATTGAATACTCCGATCGTAGGAGATGATTTATATGGTACCAAAGCCAATCGCTTGCATTTACATGCGGAAAGCATTACCTTTAAGCATCCCGTTACCAAAGAAACTATGACTATTTCGGTAGCCGCTAATTTTTAGTAACAATTTAAGGTCTTACAATACTAAGTTTTATAAAATGATTAATATGAAAAATACACTAGTTCTATTTTTTGTTTTGATAGGATTTACTTCCGCGCTTTCTGCTCAGGCAAAATTCACACGCAAAGATTCACTTCAAGGTGGTTTGCGAGTCGAACGAACTTCTTATGATGTACTTCACTATGATTTAAACCTAAAAATAAATCCAAATAGCAAGTCAGTTTCAGGTTATAACGACATTTCGTTTAGAGTAGTAGAAGCAACAAAAAAAATTCAAATAGACTTATTCCCTACTATGCTGATAGACTCTATAGTCTGTGAAAATAAGAAAATAAATTTCAAAAGAGAATTCAATGCTGTATTTGTAGAGTTTTTAGAAAATTTAACTTTAAATAGTGAACATAAACTACGTTGCTACTATACTGGCGAACCTATAATTGCCCAAAATGCGCCATGGGACGGAGGATTTGTATTTACATCCGATATGAATAATAAACCATGGATTGGAGTTGCCTGCCAAGGGACTGGAGCTAGTTTATGGTATCCCTGCAAGGACTCACAAACAGATGAACCAGATTTGGGAGCTACTATAAAAATTGCTGTTCCAAATGGACTGACAGCCGTTTCAAATGGTCGATTACTGGGGTCAACCGATTTACAAAACGGTTATACGCGCTGGGATTGGGAAGTTAAAAACCCCATCAATAATTACGACATCAATGTTAGCATTGGTGATTTTATTCACTTTCATGACAACTATAAAGGTTTAGATTTAGATTATTACGTTTTACGCGACAATGAAGATAAGGCCAAAATTCAATTTGAAGGTGTCAAACCTATGTTGGATTGTTTCCAAAGTAAATTCGGACCCTACCCATTTATTGAAGACGGGTATAAATTAATAGAAACTCCCTATCTAGGAATGGAACACCAAAGCGCAATTGCCTATGGTAACATGTATTTAAAGGGCTATTTAGGACATGATCGCTCAGGAACTGGAATAGGGATGAATTTTGATTTTATCATAGTGCACGAAAGCGGTCATGAATGGTTTGGCAACAGCATTACTGCCAAAGATATTGCCGACATGTGGATACATGAAGGTTTCACTACCTATAGTGAGGCCGTTTATGTGGAATGCCAATTTGGTTATGATAAAGGGCAAGCTTATGTCAATGGACTGAAAAATACCGTTATTAATGACGGTCCAATTATTGGGAAATATGGGGTTAACCATGAAGGTTCTGGTGACATGTATTCAAAAGGTGCTTTGATGTTAAATACCATTCGACATCTTGTAAATAATGATGATAAATGGTGGGCCCTGCTTCTTAAATATACCACAACCTATCGCCATCAAATCATCGATACTAAAACCGTAGTGAATTTTTTCAATACCGAAACAGGTATGAACTTAACGAAAGTCTTTAATCAATATTTGAACTATGGTACTATCCCTAGACTGGACTATCGAATTAATAAAGGTAAATTGGAATACCAATGGATTGCGATGGAAAATAATTTTGATATGCCAGTAGATTTGAAAATTAAAGGCATTAAAATAAGAGTACATCCCACAACCAAATGGAAAATCACTAAATATAAAATCAATACTTTAGAAGAAGTTGAAGTATTGACCAATGACTTCTACATCAATGTCAATTAGTTGAAAATAGATTTATATCAATAATAAAAAAGCACCCATCTACCAATTGATGCTTTTTTTATTATGCCATAGTTTCTTTTCTGAGAATCTTTCCAGTTACCGTATCTTTAAATTTTTCAACAAATATGATTTCTTTTGGCTTTTCATATTTATCTAAATCATCATATAGCGTTGCTTCAAATTCATGTTTCTCCCCTTCTACTACAAGTATAACCTTCTCGCCTAACTCAAGATCTGGTTTAGAAGCAATAAAAAAACGATTTTGAATTTTATGCGCTAATTTATGTTCGATAAGCTCCGGAATTAATTTAATGCCACCACTATTAATTACATTATCCATTCGGCCTATAAAAACAAACCTGTTTTCATCCAATAACTCTACTATATCATTTGTTACAATTACATCATCTGAAATTCTTGGAGCATGAATCACTAAGCAGTTTCTATCATCAAATGAAACTGTTACATCGGGCAAAACTGTAAAAGCTTTTTCTCCCAATTCTCGAGCAGCTATGTGCGTAATAGTTTCCGTCATGCCGTATGTTTCATATACTTTTGTAGGCAATTTTAGTAACTGTTTTTCCAGTGTTTTATTTACAGCAGCGCCTCCCACAATAAGTTTCTTAACCTGTTTTAATTCAGCCAAAGAATTTTGAGCTTGCAAAGGCACCATAGCAACAAAATCATAATCCGTTTCATTATGCCATAAAGGATGCGAACTTGGAGCTACAAAATCTAAATCTAAACCCAAAATCATGGCGCGAACCAACATCATTTTGCCAGCTACATATTTAACTGGTAAACATTGTAATGCTCTATCACCGGGCTTTAAATCAAAAAAATCTCCCGTTGCCAGTGCAGAATACACCATAGCTTGCTTACTTATGGAAATGACTTTTGGAGTCCCTGTAGTTCCCGAAGTATACATTTCAATATAATCCTTACTATCAAACCAATCTAACAAAAAATCTCCGACTGGCTTTTCAAAATCTTCTCCTTCTTTAATAAAACTATAGGCAACGCGGCACATATCATCTCGGTCTAGACGAAATCCGTTTAATTTAAATTGATTATGTACATTCTTGTAGGTAGGGTTATTCATGATTTTCAATAATTTGATTTGATTTTGGTAGTTCAATTTGAATTGTTCCAGTTAATTTTTCTTTCCAATTAGACCAATTGTATTTTTTACTAAAGATAAATAATAAGAGTGGGAAAACAATGAATACAGGCAACAAAACATCAACACCTGCAGAAGGTAGAGAAGTGTCCTTAAAAATAGAATCCGTTTGAAACGCTGACCAATCTGATGTAACTAATAATGCCCCAACTAAATTATTTGCCGCATGAAAACCAAGCGCTAATTCCATACCTTCATCCATTAATGTAATGATACCAAGAAACAATCCCGTACCTATATAATAGATCAGTATGATATTCCCCATTTTTTCTACTTCAGGATTAGCAATATGCATTAAACCAAACATAAAGGAAGTAATTAAGAGCGGGACTATCTTTTTTCGAGTAGCCAATCCAATACCCTGCATGATATATCCTCTAAAAAGATATTCTTCAAAACTGGTTTGTAGCGGAACTAAAACGCTTGCTAAGACGACTAATATCAAAAAAGGAGCTGCTTTAAAATTCAGCTGAAAATCTCCAGGATTCAAATAAAACATAGCTACAGTAGACCCTATAGTAAATAAACTCCACAAGGCAAAAGAAAAGAAAATTCTACTCCAATCCACTTTCTTCCTAGTAGTAGTTAATGATAGGATTGTTTGCTTATGTAAATATTTAACCCAAAGGAATAAGAATAAAATCCCAACCACAAAAGGAAGCATATTTTCCACAAATACTTCATTAACTCCCTTTTCTGCAATTTCACTTTTAATGATTTTATTCACATCAAGCTTTAACAGTTTAATAACTAAATAATTCAGCACCATTAATCCTAAGAACGCTAAAGGAATAGGGAGGTACAGCAACAAACTCTTAGGCTTAGATTGTAATAATTGTTTAATATACATTTGGTGAAATTTAAATGCCTAAGGTAACTTTTTTCCATTAATATCAATTACTTTGCAAAAAAAAAGATGATACAAGTACTCCATAATCCACGTTGTGGAAAATCAAGAAACTGTTTAGCGTTCCTTACTTCTTCTAGTAAAAAGCATGAGATTATTGATTATTTACAACAACCGCTTTCTATCAAAGAAATAAAATCTCTTCTTCAAAAACTTCAGGTATCCCCTATTACATTAGTCCGCCAAAAAGAAGCTATTTGGATTGAAAATTACAAAGGTAAAACACTTACTGATGAAGAGATTATCACAGCCTTGTCTACAAACCCGATACTAATAGAGCGACCAATTGTAATCTATGGCGACAGAGCTCTAATTGCTCGTGATCTTGAAAAACTAGAGTGCTTTCTTTAATATTATCAATTGTTATTTAACAAAGATTTGTGAAATCAAGGATAAACCAAAACGTACTTTTGCATTTGTAAGCAAGTAAAATTTACAATGAAAAAACTTCATATTCTTTATATTTTATTGTTATTGTGTTGTACAATATCAATGTTTTCTCAACAAAAACAAGATCGTCCAAAAATTATTATAAGCGGTAAAATAATTGAAAACACAAGCAAACTGCCCTTAGAATATGCTACTATCACTTTGAAAAACAGTAAAAACCCTAAAATGATTTTTGGCGGTATAACGGATAATAATGGTGCGTATAGCATTGAAATCACACCCGGTATTTATGATATTTCCTTAGAATTTATATCCTTTAAACCTACCTTAATTTTACAAAAAAAACTATTTGAAAATACTGATTTAGGAACCATCAGTTTAGAAGAAGATGCCACTCAATTAAAAGAAGTTGTGGTTCGAGCAGAAAAATCAACTGTTGAAATTAAATTGGACAAAAAAGTATACAATGTTGGTCAGGATATGATTGTCAAAGGTGGGACTGCTAGCGATGTACTGGATAACGTTCCTTCTGTAACGGTAGATCCCGACGGTAACGTAGCACTAAGAGGAAACGATAATGTAAAGGTCTTAATTGATGGCAAACCGACAAATGCCATTAATGTAGCCGATGCCTTAAAAACCATATCAGCCGATGCTTTAGATAAAGTTGAAGTAATAACAAATCCCTCTGCTCGCTATGACGCAGAAGGAGGTGGGGGAATTATTAATATACTGCTAAAAAAAGGTAAAAACCAGGGTATTAATGGAACAGTAGTTGGTACCGTTGGAAATCCAAAAAATTATGGTTTAATTTCTACACTAAATTTTAAAAGTGAGCAATTTAATTTATTTACTACGATTGGCTATAATGACAGTAAAGCGCCTGGAAAATCATTAACGAATACTGATTACCTAAATCCAGATGGAACTGTTCAAAAAACTATCAATGAAAGAAGTACTCGTGAAAGAGGTCGTAAAGGATATAACTACACACTTGGTATGGACTGGTATTTAGACAAAACATGGACATGGACTAATGTTTTCAATTATAGAAAAAATGATGGTTCAAATCCTGACAATGTCTTTTTATACAACTATGAAACAAATAATGATTATGTTAGAAATCGTTACAATGATCAATTTACAAAAACTAGAGATCTAGAATATACTTTTAACTTTACTAAAAAGTTTAAAAGAGAGGGGCATAAATTAACGTTTGATGGTTCCTTCTCAAATAATTTAGACAATGATTCATCCATGATTTATGACCAAATCGTAGGACAAAATACTGTTTCAAAAGAATCAACGATTAATTATCAAACACAAAAAAGAAATTTATATCAATCTGATTATATATTGCCTTTGGGAAAAAATAGCCAATTTGAAGCAGGTTATAAAGGAGATTTTAACGAGTTGTTGACGGATTATAAAGTTGGAAATGTAAATAGCGCAGGCAACTACACTCCCAATTTAAATTACACAAACAAACTTGATTACAAAGAAAAAATCAATGCTTTATACACTCAATTTGGTTCCAAAATAGGCAAATTTTCTTTTTTAATGGGAATTAGGTATGAAGATTCTAATATTGATATTAATTTATTAACAACCAATAATTTCAATAATAAAAGATACCATAATTTTTTCCCTAGTGCATTCTTAACCTACCAACTGACTGAGCAAAGTACGCTTTCATTAAATTATAGCAAAAGAATTTCGAGGCCTCGTTCTAGATTTATTAATCCATTTTCTAACTATTCAAGCAACGTAAATATCTTTCAAGGAAATCCTGATATTAATCCTTCATTAACAGATGCTTATGATATTGGATACATGAACAAATGGGGAAAAGTGACATTTTCTACTTCGATGTACTTCAATACTACCAAAGACGTTTTTCAATTTATTAAAAGACCAAATGGTAATTATGTGGTAACTACTGTTATTGATGGCGCCGACATTTTGGATGAAAATGGACAAGTTACACAAATAATTGGTGGCGCTGATATTACAACTCCTGTTATTGTATCAACTCCAATCAATTTGGCCAAAGAAGACCGATTTGGTTTTGAATTTAATATCAATTACACCCCTTTTAAATGGTGGAAACTTAATGGTAATTTTAATTTCTTTCAAAGTAAAACTACCGGAAGCTATACTTATATAATTGACAATACGGGGCAAACTGTATATCAGGATTTTGGGAAAACTGCAGCAAGTTGGTTTACCCGTGTTTCTTCAAAAATCACATTGCCTTATAAAATAGATTGGCAAACTAACGGTACCTATAACGCCCCGCAAAACAATGCACAAGGGAAGAGTTTAGGAACCTATGGTGTCAACTTGGCCTTTAGTAAAGATTTTTTAAATGACCAAGCCACGATTGCTCTTAATGTGAACGACCTTTTTAATTCTAGAAAAAGAATTAGTCAAACTACCATAGTAACATTAAACTCCTATAGTGAACAACAATGGAGACAACGTCAAATCAATCTATCATTTACTTACCGATTCAATAAAACAAAATCAGACAAGGAAAAAGATAAAAAACCAAAAGGAAACCAAGAGAATCAAGATAATGGTGATTTCCCTGGATAAGACAATAAAAAAAAGTCCCGCACTGCGGGACTTTTTTATAACAAAAACTTGTGTTAAGCTATTTGTTCGGATTCTCTTTTAGCTCTTCTTTCTTGAAGAAATTCTCTCATACCACCAAAGATCCAATAAGGAACCACGAAAGTAATTAAGAACATCATTAACCAAAAACCTATGGTCAAAATGGTTAAGAATGCTAAGAAACCTAAATACTGTTGAAATTCAAACATGTTTTCCGGAATTTTTTGAATTATAAGCAAATGTATGAGTAATTATTAATGTTACCAAAAAACAAATCCATTTTATTCAATTGTTTTTAAACGTAAATTTGTTATTAACTTTATCGAAGCTATTAAAATTAAGAATTTCATACTTCAATTTATTAATCACTTATACTAAACTATTATGGAATTCCGCATTGAAAAAGATATTATGGGAGAAGTACGAGTGCCTGCTGAAAAGTACTGGGGCGCGCAAACTGAGCGTTCTCGAAACAATTTTAAAATCGGTCCAGCCGCTTCAATGCCACACGAAATAATATTTGGATTTGCTTATCTTAAAAAAGCTGCTGCTTTTACAAATCATGAACTAGGAATATTAAGTACCGCAAAGAAAGAGGCTATTACGCAAGTGTGCGACGAAATCTTATCAGGAAAATTAATGGATCAATTCCCATTAGTGATATGGCAAACCGGTTCTGGTACTCAAACCAATATGAATGTAAATGAAGTTATTTCCAATAGAGCACAAGTACTCGCCGGACTTAAAATTGGAGAAGGTACTACGATTTTAAAACCCAATGATGATATAAATAAATCACAATCATCTAATGATACTTTCCCAACAGCAATGCACATTGCTGCTTATAAAGTTATTATTGAAAAAACAATTCCTTCTATAGAAAAATTAACAGATACTTTATCGCAAAAAGCTAATTCATTTAAAGATGTTGTCAAAATAGGACGTACTCATTTAATGGATGCTACTCCTTTAACATTAGGACAAGAGTTCTCTGGCTATGTAGCGCAATTAGAACATGGATTAAGAGCACTTAAAAGTACACTTTCTCATTTGTCCGAACTTGCATTAGGTGGTACAGCTGTAGGTACGGGTCTAAATGCACCTAAAGGATATGATATAATAGTAGCGAAATATATTGCCCAATTTACTGGTTTACCTTTTAGCACCGCAAAAAACAAATTTGAAGCTTTAGCATCTAATGACGCACTAGTAGAAAGTCACGGTGCTTTAAAACTGTTGGCTGTTTCTTTAAATAAAATAGCTAATGATATTCGGATGATGGCATCGGGTCCTCGCTCTGGAATTGGAGAACTATTAATCCCAGAAAACGAACCAGGTTCTTCTATTATGCCCGGAAAAGTAAATCCAACGCAATGTGAAGCACTTACCATGGTATGTGCCCAAATTCTAGGTAATGATGTAGCCATTTCTATTGGTGGAATGCAAGGTCATTATGAACTCAATGTATTCAAACCAATGATAGCTGCTAATTTTCTCCAATCTGCCCTACTTTTAGGAGATGCTTGCGCTTCATTTGATATTCATTGTGCAATAGGTATTGAACCTAATCATGGACGAATTAAAGAATTAGTAAGCAAGTCTTTAATGTTGGTTACCGCATTAAACACCAAAATAGGATATTATAAAGCCGCTGAAATAGCACAAGCAGCACATCAAAATGGCACTTCTTTAAAAGAAGAAGCAATACGATTGGGTTATGTTACTGCAGAAGATTTTGATTCATGGGTTAAACCTGAATCTATGATATAATTTAATTAAAAAATAAAAGCCCACTCTAGGAGTGGGCTTTTAAAGATCTGTCAAAATCAAACAAAACAATAATCAAACTATTATTATTATTTTCAACACATGGTTATGCTCTTTTTTTCATAAACATGTTAGTGTAATATTTTCTTCCAGTAACC
>CANBOV010000088.1 GCA_947371275.1 Flavobacteriaceae bacterium
ATTGATTATGGCCGGTATAAGAAATTGGGTCAAAGGGTTCAAAAGTTGTTTATGCGCAATCCGTATCCATTAAGTTTAATTAGGTCCACCAAAGAAAACGGAATTATTGACGTTACACCTAATATAACCCAATCCTATCGCATCGAGATTGCCGATTTTTTTGGAAATATCACTAAAGTTTTTATTCCAATACAATATGGCGTTCAACCGGTTAAAGTGGCCGAAATTCCGATCACATCTCCCTATTTAGTGAAAACAAAAAAGGAATCTATTTTTGCCCTTGAAAATGTAACGGTTACTTTTCCGCCGAATACGTTTTTGGATGATTTCTATATGAATTTTGAAGTCAAAAATGGTGTTGCCAAGGTGCATGAAGACACCGTTCCTGCGTTTACTAATTTTTCGGTGACTTTTGAAGATAGTTTGGCCACAGAAAAGGAGAGAGAAAAGATGTTTATCGGTTTGATGGATGGGAAAAAAGTGCATTACTATTATACTAAACGCTATAAAAATTCGTTTACCATTTACACCAAAATATTAGGTGATTATAAGTTGTTTAAAGACGGTATGCCGCCCAAGATTAAAATCGATAAAAAAGTGGGAGGAAAGTGGATTAGTAAAATGGATGCCTTGCAGTTTACCATTTCTGATGAAGGTTCAGGAATAAAAAGTTACGAAGGTTATTTGAATGGGAATTGGATCTTACTCGAATACGAACCCAAAACCAAAAAGCTTATTCATCATTTTGCAGACGGCATCGTGGCTGAAGGACAAAACGATTTAAAAGTGGTCATTACAGATAATGTTGGAAATTCTACTATCTTTGAAACACAATTTTTTAGAAGTCAAAAACCTTAAATATATAGCTTGAGAACACATAAATTCCTCTTTACACTCCTATTTTTTACTGTTAGTATCGTTGCATTTGCACAGAATCAAACCGCTAAAGTGGCAGGAGTAGTCCTTGATGAGAACAATAAGCCCGTAGAAAATGTAAACGTAAGTTACCAAACCAAGACCTCGACCACCGATGCTAATGGGTTTTACGAAATTACAGTGCCAGCCAATCAAAAGGTAGTGCTTGTCTTTACCCACGTTTCTTTAAAGAAAATCACCGCGACCTTAGAATTAAAACCTAATGAGAATTATGAATTTCATGTGGTTATGAACGATAAAGCCGATCAATTGGGAGAAGTTGTCGTAACCAATAATCGCAAACGTGTACAAGGCATCACTTCGTTGTCGCCAGAAACGATTAGAAGAAATACTAGTGCGATGCCCGGGGTTGAAAGTGTTTTAAAAACATTTGCCGGAGTTAATGCTAATAATGAATTAAGTTCGGGCTATAATGTACGAGGGGGTAACTATGATGAAAATTTAGTTTACGTCAATGAGATTGAAGTATACCGTCCGTTTTTAGTGCGCTCTGGACAACAAGAAGGATTGAGTTTTACCAATACCGATATGGTGCAAAATGTGGATTTTTCTGCTGGTGGATTTCAAGCCAAATATGGAGACAAATTATCTTCAGTTTTGGATATTACGTATAGAAAACCTACGAAATATAGTATTTCGGCCGAAGCCAGTTTCTTGGGTGGAAGTTTGACGGGAGAAGGCGTTTCAAAAAACAAAAAATGGTCAGCCATAACCGGTATTCGTTACCGAGACAATTCGCTTTTAGTGAACAGTCAGGAGACTTCTACCAATTACCATCCTACTTTTATGGATGTACAGACTAATGTAAATTTTAGCCCAAATAAAAAATGGCAATTTAGTTTTTTAGGGAATGTTTCACAGAATAAATACAAGTACCAGCCGTTGACGCGCCAAACTAATTTCGGAACTGTTGACGAACCCATAGCCCTCCAGATTTTTTATGACGGTAGAGAGAATGATAAATACCAAACCTTGTTTGGAGCTTTCAAAACTTCCTTTGCTGCTGACGAAAACAATACCTTTAAGTTGATTACCTCAGTCTACCATACGCAAGAGCAGGAGTACTTTGATATTTTGGCGGCCTATTATTTAGGAGATGTAGATACCAATATTGGGTCGGAGACCTTAGGTCAGGTTACCTATAACCGAGGCGTTGGGGAGCAATTGAATCATGCTCGTAATGATTTAGATGCTTTAATCGTAAATGCAGAAGTGAAAGGGGTACACCAAATCAATCATAAAAAACAACAGATCGAATGGGGTTTTAAATATACCCGTGAAAACATTAGAGACCGGATAGTAGAATGGGAAGTGATCGATTCAGCCGGATTTTCGTTAAATCCTCCTATATTAAATTTGCCTCATAATGATCAGCCTTACAATCCTTATGTTGGGCCCTTAGTGCCTTATCAAAATGTTAGAGCTACAAATTTTGTGGACATCAATCGCTTTTCAGGTTATGCACAGTGGAGCGCTAAGACAAAACTTGGCAATCACCAATTATGGATTACAGCGGGTTCTCGTTTCCATAGTTGGGTAGTATCAGGCGATAATATTTCCACTGGTAAAGTGCAAACCGTTTATAGTCCTCGTATGCAGTTGACCTTTAAGCCCGATTGGGAAAAGGATATGGTGTTTCGCCTATCTACAGGACTTTACCATCAACCTCCTTTTTACCGTGAATTAAGGGATGCGGATGGTGTGGTTAATCCAAATGTAAAAGCACAACAATCGGCACATTTTGTATTGAGTAATGATTATAATTTTAAATTGAATAACCGCCCTTTTAAGTTGGTTACCGAAGCCTACTATAAATCCATGACCGATGTGAATACCTATACCTTAGATAATGTAAGGATACGCTATAGAGCCAATAATGATGCAACGGCCTATGCTTATGGATTGGACATGCGATTGAATGGTGAGTTTGTTCCGGGAACCGAATCCTGGTTGAGTTTTGGGTATATGAAAACCGAAGAAAATCAGGATGGGAAAGGCTATATAGCCCGACCTACAGATCAACGTTTGAAGTTCGGTATACTTTTCCAAGATTATATGCCTAACATACCCAATATGAAATTATATATGAATTTGGTGTATAATACGGGTTTACCGGGGGGGTCTCCTTCTTATGCGGATTCCTACCAGTATCAAACGCGTTTAAGAGATTATCGCCGTGCTGATGTGGGGTTTGCCTATGTATTAACCGAAAAGAACAACGAGCGCCCCGATGGCCACTGGTTAAAGAAATTCCAGGATTTATCCGTTGGATTTGAGATATTCAATTTGTTTAACAATCAAAATGCCATCACCAATACTTGGGTACGTGATGTGTATACGAAGAGCCAATACGGTATTCCTAATTATATGACTACTCGCGTGTTTAACGTAAAATTGACTGCCAAACTCTAGAAATAATTCACTATTTTTGAGTGTCAAATTTTTTTAAGATGAAAAACTACTTCCCTTGTCTTTTGCTTATTGCAGCAGTGGTATCTACTAGTTGTAAAAAGCAAGAAGAAGAAAAACCTAAGGTAACTTATGATGCTGTTTCTAAATCAAAACCTGCCGATATTCCTTTGGATACTACACAGACAGAGGTGGCCGACTTGCCCATAAATATGGAAGGCACCAATTATTTGATTCATCCTATAGGGGTCGTTACAGGTGCTGGAAAGGGGTTAAAATCGTCCTCAGAAACAGGAGAAGGCTTTACGGTTTCCAATTATGGAGAATACCAAATCACAGGTTTTTTGAGTAATTTAAAATTTCAAGAAATAGGGAAGGATACGTTATACGCCCTAACCGATAAGCCTGTTTTAATCGATACAGCTACCTATTTAAAAACCTTTGCCGATAAGACAAAACAGCAATTAATGGTTTATTCTATGGCTGATTTGGATACTAATAAAGACGGTAAATTAGATGCTAGCGATATTAAATCCTTATACATTAGTACCGTTTCTGGTCAAAAATTAACCAAACTTTCGGTTGATTTCCAAGAATTAATCGATTGGAAAATTATAGAATCAAAAAATTTACTTTACTTCAGAACGATTGAGGATACCAATAAGAATGGAGAATTTGATCCAGAAGATCAGGTGCAATATCAATTTGTCAATTTGCTGGATAAGGAATGGAAGGTTAAAAGTTACCAGCCCATCTAAATCAGTATCTCACTTTCTAAATCCGATTTTTCTATTTCAAAATCAAAGCCCAGCTTAGAAACTAATTCAATGACTAATCGTTTATACCAATTCTCTGATTTGGGATGAATGTATATTTTTTCAATGAGTTGGTTGATGTCGATTCGTATTTTTAAACCATCGTTAATCTTGATGTTTTCTGCTGTAATATCCGCAATGATTCGCACTTCGCGTTCATATTGAAAACTTTTTCTTTTAAAAAGGAACGGGAAGAACATATCGTCAAAAGGAATGAATTCCTTCTTATAATCAATGTAGTTTACTTCGCCTATATATTGTTTGAATTCTTTTTCAACCTCCAGTGCTTTTTGCAGCCGACCAATAGTAGACTGAATCGCTATTCCTTCACTGTTCTGGGTGAATATTTGCCACATGGCAAAAGATTCATATTCGTTGATGTGCCAACTGCTCACCACTACTTTCTCTCGATGTGTCTTATAATAGCTTAAAAACTCAGGATTGTTTTCCGATAGCTTTTTGATTTCTTCATAGGTAGGTTCGCTAAACGTACCTTCATATTGGTCTTCGAATTTATCAGAACGCGACAAGAATAGTTTTTCCGAAAGTAATAAATCTAAGAATTTCGACAGGTCCAAATATTTCCATACTACCGTATTGGGGTCTTCAGGTAAGGAGATATTTGGGTTGCTGTAATACATTACTCAAAGGATTGCATGGAAACCAATTTAGAATACATGCCGTTTTTAACCAACAATTCTTCGTGAGTGCCTTGTTCAACGATTTCCCCTTTTTGCATCACGACTATTAAATCGGCCTTTTGTATCGTTGAAAGGCGGTGGGCAATCACAATTGAGGTTCTGTTTTGCATCATGTTTTCTAGCGCTTGTTGCACTAATCGCTCGCTTTCAGTATCTAAAGCCGATGTGGCTTCGTCCAAAATCATAATAGGAGGGTTTTTCAATACGGCACGGGCTATCGATAAACGTTGTTTCTGTCCACCCGAAAGTTTGTTTCCACTGTCACCTACACTTGTATTAATGCCTTCAGGTAGATCTTTAACAAATTCATAGGCATTAGCAATTTTTAAAGCCTCAATGATTTCCTCATCCGTAGCAGTCAATTTACCTAGTGATACATTGGCTTTGATGGTGTCGTTGAATAAAATAGAATCTTGTGTTACTAATCCCATCAAGTCTCGTAGCGAATGCATCGTAATATCCTTGATGTTGATGCTGTCTATAGTGATAGTGCCTTCTTGAACATCATAGAACCGGGTCAACAAATTGGCAATAGTACTTTTTCCACTACCCGATTGCCCTACTAAAGCAACTGTTTTTCCTTTAGGAATCGTAATGGAAAAATTCTTTAATACATTTTCCTCTTCGTATTTGAAATTGATATTTTTGATTTCAATTTTATCTTCAAAAGCTGTTTTAACTACAGCATTAGGTTTGTCGGTTACCGTGTTTTCTACTTCCAATACTTCAAATACGCGCTGTGCTGCTGCCAAACCACTCTTAACCGAATAGGAGGCTTTTGAAATAGATTTCGCAGGCGTTAGTATGTTGTAAGCCAATCCCATATAAACTAAGAATTTAGCGCCATCTAGTACGGCCTTACCATTAGGGAGTTTCTCCACCAAAACCATATTTCCTCCATACCACAATAGGATAGCAATAACAATAATTCCCATAAATTCGCTCATAGGCGACGCTAGATTGTTTTTTCTTCCAATACTATTGGATAAATGCAACAGTCGGGCAATGGAGGCATTAAATTTTTCTTTGAAATTTCCTTCGGCATTATAGCTCTTCACTACTTTTAATCCCGACAAACTTTCTTCCACAATCGAAATTAAAAAACCATTTTCATACTGAATGCGAACCGATTTTGATTTCAAGGATTTCCCAATTCTCGAGATGACAAATCCTGAAACGGGGATAAAAACAAAAACAAACAACGTCAGTTTAACGCTGATAGCAAACATAGCTATAATGGTGAATACAATGGTCATTGGTTCTTTTACGATCAATTCCAGTATGGAAAAGAACGAATTTTGTACTTCATTAACATCACCCAGCATACGTGCCATAATATCGCCTTTTCGCTTTTCTGAATAATAGGAAACAGGCAACTCGATGATTTTGTGGTACATTGTTTTTCGCAAGTCCTTCAAGACACCGTTCTTTACATGCATCAAATGATTGGACGCCAAATAATTAAATAAATTTTTGAATAAAAATGTCGAAATCACAAGCGCTACTACCAAAATCAAGGCAAATTGTGGGCCGTTTTGTTCTGTTAATTTTGTGATGTAGTAGTACAAATAATCATTACCATATTCCGAGATATTGAAAATGCCTTTATAAACGGGTTCTTCATAGACTCTTTCAGCATTGTTAAACAGTACTTTCATCATCGGAATCAAAGAGATGAAGGACAAGGTGCTGAACAAGGCATACAACACGTTATATATGACATTCCATACTACATGAAATTTGTATGGTTTTACAAAGGGGATTATTTTTTTTAAATTCTCGTCCATTAATTCAACTGCATAGCAGTAATTATATTTTTAATTTTAGTGTCCAATTCTTTCTCTACAGCTGCAAAATCTTCAATTTTTTCTAAAGGAGCATTTACACTAAAGTAAAATTTGATTTTAGGTTCGGTGCCGCTAGGACGGGCACAAATTTTAGAACCATCTTCTAAGTAATAAATCAACACATTGGATTTTGGTATAGCAATGGGTTCAATTTCATTGGTAAACATATTCTTAGAAGTCGAATTCTCATAATCTTCAATACAAACAACCCGTTGTCCATTTATTTCAGCCACTGGATTGTCACGCAAATCAATCATCATTTGATTAATTTCTTGCAAACCTGAAATGCCTTTTTTGGTTAACGAAATTAGGTGTTCTTTATAAAAACCATAATCAACATATAGGTTCAATAGTTCTTTGTATAACGTACTTCCAGCGGCTTTCGCTTGAGCAGCTATTTCACAAACTAATAAGGTAGCGCCAACGGCATCTTTGTCTCTAACGGCATCGCCTACCATGAATCCAAAGCTTTCTTCTCCACCACCAATAAATTGTAGCGCTGGAAAATCTTTAATCATTTTAGCAATCCATTTAAAACCGGTTAATCCAATTTTGCATTCAACATTATAAGCAGAGCCAAGCTCATGCAACATGGGGGTCGATACAATTGTTGACCCTATAAATTGTTTTCCGTTTATTTTTCCAGCACGTTTCCATTGTTCCAATAAAAAGGCGGTCATGATGACCATAGTCTGATTTCCATTTAGTAAAATCATTTTACCCTCAGTATCTCTAACCGCAATGCCAAGGCGGTCTGAATCGGGATCGGTACCAATGACAATATCGGCATTTACTTTTTCTGCTAAGGCTAATGCCATAGTCAATGCTTCTGGTTCTTCCGGATTTGGTGATTTTACGGTTGGAAAATTACCGTTGGGTACTGCTTGTTCAGGAACAATATTAACCGCACTATAACCCGCTTGTTCTAAGACGGTCGGAATTGATTTTATCGATGTTCCATGCAGTGAGGTATAAACGATTTTAAGATTTTCTTTGGCCGATTTTGCCGTGTTAAAACTGCAATTTTCTAGGGTCGATTTCACAAAGGCTGCATCAACAGCGGTGTCAATATATTCTATTAAGCTATCATTGGCGGCAAACTTAATAGCACTATAATCTAAAGCTTCAATACGTTGAATAATTTCATCGTCTTGCGGCGGAACTAGTTGCCCTCCATCTTGCCAGTATACTTTGTATCCATTGTATTCAGGCGGATTATGAGAAGCTGTCAATACAATTCCAGCTTGGCAGTTTAGATGTCTAACGGTAAACGATAATTCGGGTGTGGTTCTCATGTCTGAAAACAAATAAACATGAATGCCATTCGCAGAAAATACATCGGCAACTACCTTGGCTAGTGTGTTACTGTTATGTCTACAATCATAAGCTATAGCTACTTTCAAGGGTTCGTTTGGAAAGGATTGTAGCATATAATCGGCCAAGCCTTGCGTATTTTTTCCTAGGGTATATTTGTTGATTCTGTTGGTCCCAACTCCCATGATGCCACGCATACCACCTGTGCCAAACTCAAGATTCTTGTAAAAACTCTCTTCCAGCTCTTTGGGCGCATTAGCCATCATCGCTTTAATTTGGTTTTGAGTTTCTTGATCAAAGGTAGGCGTTAACCATTCGTTTGCTTTTGCGATTATATTTTGTTCCATGTCCATGATTCTTTAAATTAATACTACTTATTCAAAAGAGAAATGCTTATAAATTTACTTCACTGGCTATTTTATAACGTTCTTCATTGTTTTTAGTGCGCAAAATGATTTCGCCTAGGAACCCTGCCAAAAATAATTGGGACCCAATAATCATCGCAGTTAATGCAATATAAAACAAGGGGTTTTGAGCCACTAATATGGTTGTTTCGTGAAAAGCAAACAGTTTCAAAAGCTTGATTCCTATGATTAATAAGGTCGAAATAAATCCAATGATAAACATGATGACGCCCAACGCCCCAAACAGGTGCATAGGTCGTTTTCCATATTTGGATAAAAACCAAATGGTGATTAAATCCAAGAATCCGTTAAT
>CANBOV010000089.1 GCA_947371275.1 Flavobacteriaceae bacterium
GCTCTAGTATTCAAATTCAATCCTGTCGAACCGTTGGCAATTAACGAAAACACTTGCGATCCTCCCGTTAAGGTAATCCCTTTGTGTGTTACTTGGATCGTATATACCCCCGGAGCTGCATTCGGAATCTCCACTTTTTCAACATTGTCTACATTGTTGTCTGAATTATTGGTAGCGCCAAGATCTGGTACATCAGGATCCATCTTCCATGGGTAATAAGTAACCCCGTCTTTCAGTATTTTTAAATCTAGATTATTGCGCAATCTTGGCGTTCTATTATCAATAGCCGAACCGTTAGAAGTTCCAGCAGGATCGGTCCAACAGATAGTAGCCATCAGCTTTTGTGCCGAGTCTAACGTAATTTGCTTTGTAAAAGTAGCGCCAACCTCCAACGTATCTTCTTCCAATAAGGTAGAAACATTTCGGTTAGTTATAATATTAGCAGCAGCAGCAGCATCCGCTAAGCCCCAACCAAATTCATAATCGGGACCTGGGTAAGCACCCGCTTCTCTTGCCGTATGACAAATCAACCCACGTACCGAAGAAGCACGCATAAAGGTAGAAGCATTCAAATTATTATAATGTTTTTGCAACATTAAAATCATTCCGGTAATGGCCGGTGTAGCCATAGAAGTACCATCATAAATGGCATACGAATTGTTAGCAGTGGCGATACAAGAATTAACCGCAACACCCTTAGCAGCAATGTCGGGCTTGATTCTTCCATCATCAGTTGGGCCGTAATTACTAAAGCTAGACATAATGACACTGCTCTCATCCACATAGTTTAACACCTGCTCTACCGCAGCCACCACTATGGTGTTCTTAGCACAACCTGAACCAGTCAATAAATCATACCCACCTTTATTCACCACCTGACTAATACTAGTATCAGATCGATCATTACCCGCTGCCTTCACTACTTGGTAGTATGGATTCGCATAAGCGATATTATCATCATCAATGGACGAACTGTCATAAGAACCAAATTTGTTTTCTGTTAAACCACTAGCTACATAACCATAAGAATGATTAGACGTCAAATAGCCCTGCCCCCCAAAATCCATCATCTCCGTAGTATCAGAATCCCAATCATAAGTCATCGCACTACCGCCATAGGCGATACCTTTTCGCAAGGCACTAGTACCCGCCGCAATAATAGTACCCGTAACATGCGTGGAATGATCGCTCAAGGTGGCCGCCGCATCGCTTAACGTAACTTTACTGTTGGGAAACTCCACATGCGTATTGCGCACTTTACCACCGTCCCATACCCCAGCAGTCATACCTGCCCCAGTAACACTCAAACCCAAAGAACCTCCTGGATACATTTTATTGGTGTTAATCGTTTTGGACGAGTTTGCATTATAGGTAGTATAGAAGATTGGCGTTCCATCGTCTTCAATACGTTGTAAGGATTTAAGCTCACTCTTAACATAAGGATGCGCCGCAACGTAAGCACTAATGCGTTTTTGTTGCTCTTTAAAAGCAGCAGCCGCAGCAGTTTTATTTCGTTGAATCAACCCTTGATCATAGGTACTGACAATTTTGGCGCGCTCAGCCACCGTCTGCCCTACCATAGACAACGGAAGCAATAAAAGCACTATATATTTTTTCATAGCAATTAATTTAGAAAAACAAAAATAATATAAAAAAGGGAATTCCCGACACTTCCCTAAAAAAAGAAAGCTACCCGTTGGGTAGCTTTCATATTCTTATAAAACCCTAGGAATTAATACCCTGGATTTTGAACCATAGTAGGATTAACTTTTGTTTCATCTACTGGAATTGGCATCGTAAAACGATAGTCGGTTAAATCAATAGAACAACCAGCCAACGGCTCACAATCTCTTGAAAAACGATCAATACCGGCATTAGCTAAAGCACCTAAACGTTTTAAATCGATATAACGGTGTCCTTCATAACACAACTCTATTCTGCGCTCTTTCAAGACATCAGCCCATGCAGCAGTAGCATCAGCATAAACAGGTAACGGTTGTGGACCTACTTTATTTCTAACGTCTCTGATGCTTTTAATAATCGCAGCAGCACCGGCTAAATCACCTTGAGAAACCAAAGCCTCAGCTTGAATAAAGTACATTTCAGACAATCTAAAGACTTTCAAGTCATTCCCTAAGTCGAGACCAGCTTTCCCTGGATATTTATCAATACACAATACATCTTTAGCCTTATAGATATCATAAACAAGAGACGGATCATTATAAAAAGGACCAGAAGTAGCAGCAACTCCAGAAATAACTGGACCAAGTGAAAGAACTTTACTAGTTGGGTCAACGAAAGCATAAGCTCTAATATCACCTTGGGCTCCACTTGCCAATGGGTTATTTGCATTATAATCCATCAAGTTGAATAAGGATCTTGACATATCATGGAACGCACCACCAGTCAAGTTGGTTTTATTAAAATAAAACGTACTCGCTACTGTTTCATTCCCTACACCACGGAACAATGAGAAGAGCACTTCCCCTTGCGCTAAATCTGCCCACATCTTACGATAAGGATTAGTAGTACCTGTAGTGCTGTAAAAATTAGCCGCTACAAATGGTGTCGCAGCAGCAGAGTTTAAAGTAACTCCTTGTCCAGAAGCGGTTGCAATAGCAGCGTCTGCATATTGTTTGGCTAACGCATAGTTACCACGATAGGCATACAATCTAGCTCTAAAGGCATTAATACTATTTTTAGTAAGATAATTCCAAGCTTTACCAGTAGCAGCATAATCAGCGGCAGCTACGTTAGTAGCACCCGCATTTCGATCAATGATATTGTCAAAGGCGTACTGTAAATCAGACTCAATTAAAGCATACACTTCACCATTAGTATTTCTTGGCAAATGCTCATAGGTATCTGGAACTCGGTCCATCAAAATTACTCCCAAAGCATTATCATCTTTCATATTAGTTGAAAAATAGTTCAACAACTGGAAATGTCCAAAGGCTCTTAAAGCTTTCGCTTGTCCAATGATTGAGTTATATTTTTCTACTTCGGTAAATCCACTAGCATCAACTTTCGTAGGATCAGGCGTAATTAAAGCAGCCCCACGCAATAAGCGATTGGCGCGATTAATTAACGAATACTGCCCTAACCAAATGTTAAGAGGCTCTCCCTGACTAGGATTTAAAATAAACCCTTCCAAGTCTTTATCTTGACCCGCATTAGAATTTCCTAACGCAAGCTCATCTGTCATTAAAGCGGTAAACCTAATTTGACTTAAGATGGAAGCGTAGTCATAGACATTATTCAAGTAAAGTGCCATATCATCAACCGTCTTAAAGGTATTGGCTTCACTAAATTCACCATCTTGTACGATATTATAGGCATCCTCACAAGAAGAAAAAGCACCTATAAAAACTAAAACAAGTAATAACTTAATTTTTTTCATGTTTTTTTAATATTAAATTTGAATATCTAAACCAAATGATACGGTCTTAGGTGCAGGATAACCCCCTTGGTTACTAGAACCAGCATTTTCAGGATCTAAACCTCTCCATTTTGTCCATGTCATATAATTTTCAAATAACGAGTAAATACGCAATGACCCAATCCCAGTTTTCTCTAACGATTTAGCAGGGAAATTATACCCAAAAGTGAACACTTTTAAACGTATATAAGAAGCATCACGCAACCAACGGTCAGAATAATTATCCGCATAAGATAAATTAGCAGCATCCGCAGTTAACGAAGGAACGTTCGTATTAGTATTAGTTGGCGTCCATGCATTTAATAAATCATTAGTTACAGGGAACGTACCCAATTGCGTAGGATCAGATAAGTTCGTTAAATCAAAGTCATAACGCCATAAATCTTTAGCAAAGGAGAATTGCGTATTCACAAAAAATCCTTTGTAAGAAGCATTAAATCCAAAACCTCCTTGGTAAACAGGCAAGGCTGATTTATTGGTCTTTCTACGATCAGCATCAGTGATTGTTTCAGTCAAATTATTATTGATATCTAAGAATAATAAATTACCATCCGCTGGATTAACACCAACATAAGGAGCTAAATAATACTCATATACTAAACCACCTACATAACGGATACCACCGCCGCCATCCCATTGGTCAGTATTTCCAGGATTCAAAGTAGTCAAATAAGTTGATTTGTTGTAAGCCCCATTAAAAAAGACATCCAATTTAAAATCTGATTTTTTAATAAGGTCATATTTCAACGCAAGCTCAACCCCTTTACTTTGGATTGAACCCACATTACTTGACAAATCCAATTGACTAGTAATAGGTGAAATAAAGGTTACGTCAAATAAATCATACGTTCTCTTTCTATACACATCGATAGATCCTGATAAGCGATTCTTAATCCCAAAATCAATACCCACATTGGCTTGTTCTGTAGTTTCCCATTTAATCTTACGATTAGTAAGTTGAAACAAATCAATTCCCGCTGCACCACCATAAGCGGTCGAGGTGCTATTAACATCGCGAATCAAATTAGGGTTTAGTAAGGTTGCATTCGTTCCACCGCCACCACCAGCAATATTTTGATTACCAGTAGTACCAAAGGAAGCTCTTAATTTCAACTCATCAAAAAGCTCAGATTTCTCCATGAATTTTTCTTTGTCGATATTCCAATGTCCTGCAACCGAATAGAAGGTACCCCAACGGTTAAGACTAGAAAAACGGTAAGAAGCATCACGTCGAATCGTAGTAGCAAGTCCAAATCTTGAATCATAGTCATAATCAGCTGTAGCAAAATAAGACAACAATCCACCATTCGTATTACCTGCAAAATTTGTTGGTTGATAGAACGTCGGCGTGTTTGGATTGAAAGGAATATAACCCGTACCGGCCCCTAAAGCCCAAGTTCTTGGATCTAAACCAGACTGACCATAACCATAATTACGATTATGCAATTTAATGTACTCTAAGAATGCATTAGCCTCAAAAGAGTGTTTTTCTTTATAGGTGGCTTTGAAGTTTAATTTATTAGTAAAATCAAAAGTAAAGTCTCTATTGATGGTTTGGCTTTCATTTCCACCAAACTCAGCACCCGCAGGTCTAGCAACGATGGCTAAATACGACCATGGAGCACGAGCATTATCTCTCAATTCCTGCGTATAATCAGCACCCGCTGAGGTACTATAAGTAAAGTTCTTATTGAAACTGTAACTAGCATTTGCATTGAATAATAATTTAGTTTCGTCATAGACTCTAGGAATGTTTCCTTTTTTCAAGTAATCCATCAACATATAAGGCGTAATCCCAAAACTTGGCGCACCAAATTGGTCAAACAACTGTTGACCATTCACGTATACATTTGGATCTAAATAAGGCAACGACGACAAGATCCCTTGTAAAGGATTTTGCAATACGTTAGCATTAATAGCACTTCTATTTTCTTGGTCTAACTGATTTCTCT
Organism: Flavobacteriaceae bacterium; assembly: GCA_947371275.1. Taxonomy (GTDB): domain Bacteria; phylum Bacteroidota; class Bacteroidia; order Flavobacteriales; family Flavobacteriaceae; genus Flavobacterium. The sequence continues at coordinate 5,392 of CANBOV010000089.1, forward strand.
TAGAAAAGGAAGCAAAGATATTAGTCCCATAAGTGAACTTTTCATTGTTTGATTTACCGGTAAAGTTCGAGCGTACACTGAAACGTTTGAAATCAGTATTTTCAACGATACCTTGTTGCTCATAATACCCAAAAGAGGTAAAATTTGTGGTTTTAGCCGTACCGCCTGAAAAACTAATATCATGACTTTTAGTTACTCCCGTTCTAAAGAATATCTTTTTCCAATCTGTATTGATAGGATAGGCAGCAATCTCAGCATCAGTCATAGCACCATTTGGTCCAGTTCCTGTTGTTCCTCCTAGACCTACACCTTTAGCTCGCTCTAAAGTCAAGATCTCTCTCGTATTAGTTATGTGGTAACGATTGTCTTGCAACGTAGTATATCCAGTCGAACCAGAATATTTAACCGTTAATTTAGAATCATATTTACCATTTTTAGTTTTGATCACAATTACCCCTCCAGATCCTCTATTACCATAGATTGCCGTAGCAGCCGCATCTTTCAATACCGTAGCCGATTCAATATCATTAGGGTTAATACCTCTAAAAACTTGTTGATTGGCAGCAATACCGTCAATTACATATAAAGGCTCCGAATTTCCATTCAAACTCGACAAACCTCTAATGAAAGAAGTAACCTTGTTTGACCCCGGTGTCCCAGAGGAAGAAGCAATATACAATCCAGGAACTTGCGCCTGTAAGGACTGTACAAAAGTTGCATTTGGTCGGTCTTGCAATACTTTAGCACTTACAGTTGACTGCGCCACACTTGATTTTGTTTTTTTGGTAGCTCTATATCCATCTAATACTACTTCTTCTAGTTTGATACCATCAGAAAGTACTACGTTATAGCTAGTAGCAGCTCCTACGGTTACACTACTATTGTTGTAACCTGTAAAAGAAAACACTAAAGTCTCACCAACTTTAGTTTTGATAGAATATTTACCATCAAAATCTGCTTGAGCGCTACGAGTGGTTCCTTTAACAACCACATTGGCTCCAGGAAGCGGTCCTGACTTATCAGATACTACACCTGTAACAGTTTTCTCTTGTGCAAACGAAAACTGCATTGTAAACGCTAGTAAAAGCGTAAAAATCCATTTGAACTTCGATCTCATATTAATTTTATTTGAGTTAGTTATTTTGCAAACTTCTTAATAATTTATTAATTAACCAAATATTAACAGTTAATTATAAACTTAGTCACATTTGCTAGCAACAAACTATTTTGTAGATGTAGAACGATTAAAATAGTTGCGTCACTTTTTATATTTTTAGCAAAAATTAATACCATGTTAGCACTAAAATATTCTAATTTTGTTTGGGAAGCTGGTACAGACGAAGCCGGAAGAGGCTGTCTTGCAGGCCCCGTAACAGCCGCCGCCGTCATATTACCCGAAAATTTTAAATTAGATTTGTTAAACGACTCCAAACAACTGTCTGAAAAAACAAGGGAAAAATTAAAACCGCAAATCGAAGAACTTGCCCTAAGTTTCGCTTTCACCCACCTCGAACCCAAAATAATTGACGAAATTAACATCCTTAATGCGTCCATAAAAGCCATGCAAGAGTCCATTTGTAAACTAAACCCCATACCACAATACATCATCGTCGACGGAAATCGCTTCAAACCCATCAACAACATTCCGTTTTCAACCATAGTCAAAGGGGACGGAAAATACCTAAGCATCGCCGCAGCTTCCGTCCTAGCCAAAACCTACCGAGACGAATACATGGCCAAAATCCATGAAGAATTCCCCATGTACAATTGGAAAAAAAATAAAGGATACCCCACAGCAGAACACCGCGAAGCCATTAAAAAATACGGTCCCTGCAAATACCACCGTATGTCGTTCCGCCTGCTGCCAGAACAATTAAAATTAGAATTATAACCTAGGAAACAACCGAATTCATAACAACCATCTCGGCTTCAAATAACGCAGCAAAATGCTTGACAATACTAGCCTTTACAGCTGCTTCGTCTAGGGTACTACCCAACTCTACATGCATCGAAGTAACGGCCTTGCCACGAATCCCACAAGGGATAATGTTGTCAAAATAACCCAAATCCGCATTCACATTCAAAGCAAATCCATGCATGGTAACCCATCTACTAGCTCGGACACCCATAGCACAAATCTTGCGAGCAAACGGCGTTCCTACATCCAACCAAACACCCGTCTCTCCTTCACTACGAGTTCCCTGTAAACCAAAGTCCGCTATAGTCAATAGGATGACTTCTTCCAAAAAACGAAGGTATTTATGAATGTCCGTAAAGAAATTTTCCAAATCCAAAATGGGATACCCTACAATCTGACCGGGTCCATGATAAGTAATATCTCCTCCACGGTTGATCTTGTAAAAAGTAGCCCCTTTAGCAGCCAACTGTTTTTCAGATAATAACAAATTAGACAAATCCCCACTCTTTCCCAAAGTATAGACATGAGGATGCGCAACAAACAAAAAATAATTAGGGGTAACCAAGTCCGGCACTTGTCTTTTGGCCAACTTAATAGCAACGATTTCCTGAAAAAGTTCCTCCTGATATTCCCAAGTTTCCTTGTAATCCTTACCGCCTAAATCCTGAAGTTGTATTTGTTTATTCATCATCAAATTTGCAAAAGGCAAAGTTACAAATATTAATCGACCCCTCAACTCCTTCTTTTGTCATTCCCGCGAAGGCACACAGAAACCAAATTCCATCATTTGTCATTCCCGCGAAGGCGGGAACCCAGTTCACAGTCACAGTTTGTCATCCACCAACAGAGCAATAAATCAATTGAATTTTCCCCATTTATTGGAATTTGGAATTTGGAATTTCCCTCATTGGAATTTCCCTATTTGAAATTTCCCAATTCTTACATTCCTACAAAAACCTTACAAACAATACACACACCACAACCCTCGTCAATCCTAGCAAAATCAAGAGATAACAATACCTTACTTCATGGTTACTTCATGGTTGAGCCATGGTTCCTCCATACTTACTTCATACCTAAGACTAACCAAACACTACTCAAACGCAGTAATAACAGTAGTTTAAGCCAGCGCCAAACTTACAAACACTGAAAAATAGGATTACATACTTACAAAAATCAATCGACGCCACTACCTAAAAAACGGGTGCGACATACTGTTCCAATTACCAAACCAACGGCCAATTCACCCATTCCATTTTAAAACATTTACATTTTTTTTCAAATCGTCTAAGGAGTTCATTTTTAAATAATCCTTATCTTTGCACGCTTAAATACAATCATATATGCAACTTTCCGAACAAGAAATCATCAGAAGAGAGAAACTAAATGCCCTAAGAGCTTTAGGAATCAACCCTTA
>CANBOV010000090.1 GCA_947371275.1 Flavobacteriaceae bacterium
TTAAACCTTCTACAAGAAAGTCTCGTTGTAAACCAAGCCGGAACTTCCCTAATCAAAGAGGAAGTAACACGCGAAGACATCGCAGAGGTGGTGGCCAAATGGACCGGAATACCCGTAATGAAAATGCTGCAAGGGGAACGTGAAAAACTGCTTAGCCTAGAAGACGAACTGCACCACCGGGTAGTAGGTCAAGAGGAAGCCATTGAAGCGGTAAGTGATGCCGTCCGTAGAAGTCGTGCCGGACTACAAGACATGAAAAAACCTATCGGTTCGTTCTTATTCCTAGGAACTACCGGCGTGGGGAAAACCGAATTAGCCAAAGCATTAGCCGAATACCTTTTCGATGATGAAAACGCCATGACGCGTATCGATATGAGTGAATACCAAGAACGCCACAGCGTAAGCCGCTTAGTAGGCGCGCCTCCCGGATATGTGGGCTACGACGAAGGTGGCCAACTAACCGAAGCAGTGCGACGCAAACTTTACTCAGTAGTATTGCTCGACGAAATTGAAAAAGCACACCCCGATACCTTCAATATCTTACTGCAAGTATTAGATGAAGGCCGATTAACAGATAACAAAGGAAGGGTGGCCGATTTCAAAAATACCATCATCATCATGACCTCCAACATCGGTAGCCATATCATCCAAGAGAAATTTGAGAACCTAAAAGGTAGTGTTGATGCCGCCACTGAAGCGGCAAAAATTGAAGTATTAGGATTACTCAAACAAACAGTCCGCCCAGAGTTCATCAACCGTATTGACGAAATCGTTATGTTCGCCCCACTAACCACGGCCAACATCAAAGAAATCGTCGGACTCCAACTCAAAGGGGTAATCAAAATGCTAGCCCGACAAAACATCACCATGGATGCCACGCCAGAAGCTATCGAGTATTTAGCGCAAAAAGGCTATGATCCGCAATACGGCGCCCGACCCGTAAAAAGAGTGGTGCAAAGAGAAGTATTAAACCAACTCTCAAAAGAAATCCTAGCCGGCAAAGTAACCGTAGATAGTATCATCTTACTAGACAGCTTCGAAAAGCAACTAGTGTTCCGAAACCAAAACGAAGCCGTAAGCCTAAAGTAAAAAAGAACAAAAAAAAAGCCCCAAGCGTAAAACGCACGGGGCTTTTTTTATAAAAATAATAATTCAACTCAAAACTAAAAACTAAAAACTCACAACTCACAACTAATCCCCCTCCAGTCTTACTACTTAATTCTTAATACTTAATATTTAATACTCTTCTCCTAACCAAAGGTGAGGAAAAAAGTAGTCCCAACTCCTACCTCACTTTCAACTACAATTTGCCCACCCATCGTATGAACATGGTAATGGGTAATGTATAAACCTACACCCTCTGCATCTTTATTACCATGGAAGGTTTTATACATTTTAAATAGTTCGTCTCCATGCTTTTTCAAATCAATGCCTTTTCCGTTATCCTTAATTTTAAACACTATTTTATCGTCCATTTTATAACTACTAAGTTCTATTATTGGGGCAACAGTATCCTTTCGGTATTTGAGGGCATTGCTCATCAGATTTAATACAATACTCTCCATATAAGTCGGATTGCCTAATAACGTAATGTCTTTAGATACTTTGTTTAAAATAACCGCTTTAGAGGCTTCAATCTCCATCATCAAACTATCCTTGGAACGTTCGATATAATCATACAAATTGATTTCCTCAGGGGGTAAGGCTGCGATATTTTGAGATTGTACAATCTCATTTAAATGGTTGACCGTCGAAGTAAATCCTGCCGAAATGCGCTGTAAAAACTGAAAGAGTCGATCCTTTTCTTCGTCTGTACCAGCCTCCGCAAACATACTAAGGATGGAAGACAAATTATAAGAATAGGATTTTAAATTATGGGATACAATATTAGAGAAATTCAACAAGCGCGTATTTTGCTCATTGATTTTTTCATTTTGGGCAACCAACTCATGTTCCAACAATTTCAGTTGACTAACGTCCGCAACATGCACAAAAAATCCCACTACTTTACCCTCAATAATATCAGGATAATAATGACTTAAGGTATAGCGTATACTTCCATCAGCCAGAGGCAGTTCTCTCTGAAAGGTCTGTACTTCACCCTGTAAGGCTCCCTCAATGTGGATACGGTTCTTTTCATACATCGGACCCAGCAAATCCTTTATTGTAATAATATTAACCATCTCCTCCTTAGACTTCCCAAACCACTCGGCGAGTTCCGCATTTGTAAACCTACAAATAAGGTCTCGATCCCAATACGATACCATAGCTGAAATATTATCGGGCACACGTAACCGTAACAAGTATTCAATTCGTTTTGAATTCATATCCGTAAGACTATTTAAATGCTTTAAAAGGCTGAGGTTTAAAGATATCACTTATATTTTAGACTGCAAATACTATTGTTGATTTTAATTACCCAACAAAATCCAATCCATACTGTATAGCCGAAAGCAATACTTCAAGATTTATGGCTTCTAGTTTAGCAAACTTTATACAATAGCCCGTCACACTAGCTTTACCAAGAGTGGGCCCAAAAGTAGTAGCCAAATAATTCTTGTCCTCAAGCCCCATGATATAAACCGATATTCCAGTAGAATTTGCACTAAGCCCCACACGGTAAAATGCTTTACTACTACCATCAGCATAATGCAAAGTAAGCCGCCCATACCCTATATTCGGATTAGCAACTACCTTACCTTCGCTGTTTTTCCCATCCAAAAACCATAATTCACAACCTGGTTGCATCTCCAAAATGCTTCGGTGCAAGGTTTCTAATACAGTCCATTTGGCCTCAGTTTGTCCGCCAATATAAGTTGCAATCTGTTCTGCTATATTCATAAAATTCATTCTTTATTCAACATTTAAACGCAACTCGAGCGTAGCATCAATAAGTCCGCTCGTCTTATTACTTAATTCTTACTATATAATACTTTCTCATCTACCATACGAAATATAATTCGCCGAAGTCAATCCTTTCGCGTGGTTTCTATTAATTACAAACCCGTTTAAATGACCTTATACGTTTATTTTGAGAATTAGATAGTAATAGAGGTTATGTGAGTGCTAAAGCATTTAGCAAACGTATTATCTAATAATAAGTAATCTTTCGCTTGTAAACCTTATCTAGCTTACCTCTATATTAGCTTTTTTTCTCAATCCAATTATCATGAGAATCATACGTGAATATAAGTTCTAGTTTTAGCTCATTTTATCCATTTTTCTAGCTTTTTAAGTAAACTGTAATGCTACAATTTGGGTTTAGTGCAAACCGCTAACATAAGATAATAAATTTAACCTTTATTTTTCAATTACACTATTGCAAATGCTACTCAAACTAACGGGTGTAATTCCAAGAAAGTTTCGCCCACTTTATCCGTGTTGCCTTTAATTTCTTCAGACCGTCAAACACTGAAATTTTTAATAGAATTTAAAGCGCTAGAAATACCTTTGTCAAGGATGATTGTGGTTGTATACTTTTTAATTGCCCTACTTTTCTATTTTAATTTTTGATTTGTATTTGTTGCATTGCAAGTGAACTACGTTATTATTAAAATACTTTGTAGTACTACTTTCATTCAAAATATTCTTGAAGATTTTGAAGGTATTGTGTCCAAGCACTTGAACAACCATTATAGCATTCAATTTGAGGAACTAAGCCATCGTGTATAAAGGTTATTTTTGTTTTGTCGCCAACTTGTTCAATGTCAAAACAAATTTTTGTTCCTACCCATTCATTGGTGTTTTTTAAGAATGATAAATTACTTTCGGTAACCAACCAAACTATTTTTTTGTTGGCAACAAGTTCTAGTAGCTTTTGATTGGAATAATGCACACCATCGCCTGCTCTAAAAGAAAACGCATCATTGATTTCTTCGCTTTTTCCCTCTATTGTTTCGCCAAATAAACCAACCCACCATTTTTTTGGATTGATTAAATGGGCAAACACTTCGCTTGTGTTTTTTGAAGTGCTAAAGCTGTATTGGAAGTTTTGATTTGTCATACCTGTATTTTTTTAGTTGAGTAAAACAATTTGACCCGTGTGATATTGTAAATGTGATGTCCTTGTTATAATAATATTCAGTTTATTGCGATGTGGTTCTTTTGCAAAATCTTCCTCGGTAACAGCAGTATGTTTTTCAAACCATTCTTCAGGTTTCATTATTTCAAATTTTTCTTGAAGTACGTTATGCTGTTTTTCCCACATTGCTCTCAATTCAGAAATTGTTGAAGTTTGAGTAGCAACTTTATCAGCTTGTTTAATAAAAGGCTCATATAGTTCAGGAAATAATTTTTCGCCCATACCCAAAAGTTTCAGCATATCATCATGTACAGCAATAAGATGTCCCAACAAATAAGTTCCGCTGTTTTTACCCGGCGCAATCTCTTTTTGCAATTGCTCATCCGTCAATGCATTTAAGTGTTTGCTCAAATTTACAATGGAACCATTCCATCTGTCAAGAACCATTTTTACTAATAAGTCTGTTGTTATCATTTTTTTTGAATTTATATTACTACTAATTATTTTGCTTGCTAATTTAAACTTCCTTCCTGCTATATAAATAAATCTGTACTTCATCATCAGAAGCTAAGATTTTTCGATCTGCAGCACATTGTTGCCCTATTTCCGACTGAAATGCCTTCTTCATTTCTTCCATTGAATTAAAATACAAATTAGCAATTCGGTGTGTTTCCGTATGACCAGTGGTCGACATAATTTGACCATCATTTATTTCATATTTAAGCAAGCCAGGCAATTTTTTTGCTAAGGGAATATGAATCTCAAAATAATGCTTTTCAAAAAAATCTACATCCTCTGGGATTTTGTAGATTACAGTCATTTGTACCATTTTTATGAATTTTTATCCAACAAAGATATGTCTAATACACCTACTTAAATAGTGTTATTTAGACATAATTACGGGTTGATTTAGACAAATAATTCTATTAACTTTGTTGAAAAATAGGAAATGAAACATTTGAGTATTCTAGTTCCAGATGAACAAACCAATATGAGTACCATAGCTTGTATTGTTGGAGCCTATCAAGTATTTAGTGAAGCCAACAATTATAGAGCTAAAAAGAACGAAAAAGCCATTTTTAAAATTGAGTTGGTTGGTGCAACAAAAAATGATTTTTTGAATAACAACCTGCTTTCCATCAAGCATCAAGTGGTTATTAATGAGATAGATAAAACAAACCTAATTATCATCCCAGCCTCTTTAATTCGCAGTTATGAAACGGCTACCAAAAACAACAAACTGTTAATAAATTGGGTAACTAAACAATACAAGCAAGGTGCGGAAATAGCAAGTATGTGTGCCGGCAGTTTTATGGTGGCTTCTACAGGAATACTTTCAGGGAAAATGTGTTCTACACATTGGGCTTTAGCAGAAGGTTTTAGAGAATTGTATCCCGATGTGAACTTGCAAACCGATCAATTGATTACCGATGAAAATGGAATTTACACCAATGGTGGTGCTTATTCATTCTTAAATTTGTTGCTGTATTTGGTAGAAAAATTTTATGATAGACAAACAGCCATTCATTGTGCAAAATATTTTCAAATTGATTTAAATAGAAACTTACAAGCCGAATTCACCATATTCAACGGACATAAAAAACATAATGACGATGCGATTTTGATGGCTCAAAATTATCTCGAAGAAAACTATCAAGACAAAATTTCAATAGAAAGATTAGCAACAGAATTAGGTATTGGTAGAAGAAGTTTAGATAGAAGATTTATAAAAGCAACAGGCTTTACACCGCTTGATTATTTGCAAAGAGTAAAAATTGAAGCAGCCAAAAAGATGTTTGAGACTACCCGAAAAACCGTTAATGAAATTATGTTTGAAGTCGGTTACAATGATGCAAAAGCGTTTCGTGATGTATTCAGTCGTATAACGGGTATATCACCTTTAGATTATAAATCAAAGTACAATAAGGAAAACCAAAGTGTCTATGGTGTAGCGTAGTTACAACGACTGCCAAGGTTCAGACGCCAGGTGGCGTAGCGGCCCCTAGAAAGATTTCTTTCCATTACCAAAAACGGATATATGAAAAATATCGTTCCATTTGCAAAGATAAAGCGGTCGATTTTAATGACTGTTAGTAGTAGTTTTCATAGGATTGTTTAAGTACTTTAATCACTATTAGGTGCAAATAATGTTAAGTACAATAATTTAGTAATAGTTAGATACAACATTCTTTAGAGTTGGCCTTGTCAAGAGAATGGTTGGTGTGACAACAAGGTAACCATGAGTCTTGATGACAACCAAACCGATAGAGATTAATCTGAAACCCTCAAATTTATCTATACTAGAGTAAAGGAATCAGCACAACAAACATAATTCCCCTTCATAAGGCAAAGGCTCTTTTGTTTTTTATAAATTTTTACTTTTGACGTCTAAATAGTAGTTGTCTAATTGCTGCAAAATGCGAAAGTAAAACTAGTGGAACTACGACACTTGGCAGCCAATTGAAAGGGAAATGCCCTAACGCAGTATTTGTTTCGTTAAAAGCAAATTGCTGAAACGGTGACTTTGCTGATAAAACTGCAATAAGAAGTATGTTAATCAAAAAGCCTAAACTTATGATGTTCCATACCAAAATGCCTTTTCTAGAGATTTTATTTTTCACAAATCCAAAATAGTAAATTATGGGAGCGGTAAGTCCCGCAACTATATCAAAATTCCTGCCTTCAAAAGTCATTATTTCAGGAATTGTATTGGCCATAAAAAGATAGAACAAGACAATCTCAACAGGTATTCTTATAGAATGTAGTAAGGTGAGTTGCTCGATGTTTAAATTATCAATAAACTTTCTACCCTTGGATGATAAGAACAGTAGAAGGATAATAACAAGTGTTGGTGCCAATTGAAACATTAGCCTAGGAGGTATTGCATCTGAATTCGCATAAAAACCAGTAGTTACAATTATAAATTGAAGCAACATCCATAACCCAATGAAGAGCAAAAAAGTGCTTGATTCATTACTGGCCTTGTAAAATTGTAGTACCGTTATAACTGTGATAGCGATAAATGAGAGCTGAAGATAGACTGTGATACTTTCCATTTGATTCTATGTTTTAATTACAGTGCAAATTTCTGTTGTAGAAAAACAAATCAACTTGCCAATTGGCAAGAAAGTTATTTATAGACAAATTCTTTTCTAATCCTGCTTAAAGAAGTATCTGTTATTCCTAAATAAGAAGCAAGGTACTTTAAAGGTACATTTTGCAGTAGTTCCGGTTTTGTTTTAAGTAAATTTTCATACCGTTGTTCTGCAGTTAGATTTATCATTGCTAGTGTTCTTTCTTTAAATGATACAAAACCATTAACTAAATTTTCTCTACCAAATTCCCTGAATTCTGGGATTGAATGAAAAAGTTTCTGAAATGTATCATATCTTAAAACCCATACAGTACAGTCCGTTAGCGCCTGAATGTTTTCGTTTGTAGGAGTTCTTTTTATGAATGATGCCGCGTCAAACACTATAGCATTTGAACTATGTAGGTTGGTCGTGACTTCATTACCATCAATATCATAAGTGAAAGACCTTATAAATCCTTTCTCAAGAAAAATGTAGTCATTAGCTATTTTGCCTTGATTTAATAAAAAATCATTTTTGGTAATTAAGGCTTGTTCAAAATTTTCTGCAATAGAACTTGCAATTGTGTCTTTAATTGGTAGTGTTGCTTTTATAAAACTTATAAGTAAAATATTTTCTAAATCCATTTATTTGAATTCTGTTGATGTTAGATAAAATAATGCTAATGTTCCTCCGCTACTTACGCATGCAAACTTCGTAACATTTTATTTTATTTTCTTGGCTTGTCTCGTCCCACGACTAGAGTAAAGATAAAAATTATTTTGAACGGCAAACATGAACTTACGACAAAACCATCCACCTTCCTGCTAGCCGATTGCGCAACCCGAGTCTTGTCCTAAGACGAGACGACTGCCGAAGGAAACCAACACTATTGACTGCCGAATTAATGTAATAAAAAAAGCCAATCTCGAGAGACTGGCTTTACTTGTAATAAGTAAAATATATCTTAGATAACGTTTACATTAGTTGCTGTTGGTCCTTTTTGTCCGTTTTCTACAGAGTAAGTAACCGCATCGTTCTCACGTACTGTTTCGTTAAGACCAGTAACATGCACAAATACATCACTACCACCACCGTTTGGGGTGATAAAACCGAAGCCTTTTGCTTCATTGAAAAATTTAATTGTACCTTCGTTCATAAAAATAATATATTAATAAAGTACAAATATACCGTTATTTTTTGTAAAATTTTCATTTATTTAGAAAAATAAATAAATTATTATTAATTAAATCCTAAAAAAATAAATTTTTATATATTTTATGACTGAGACTGAGACTGAAAACTGAGACTGCGACTGTGACTATATAAAGAACTCCC
>CANBOV010000091.1 GCA_947371275.1 Flavobacteriaceae bacterium
TCGCAGCCAATCCCGGCATAAAATATACATGAATTTTAGACATTATATGACGGTAAACTCGTTAATTTATAGTAAATTTGCATAAAAATAATCCTTTTATTTTACTTGATTATGAACGCAACTGTTTTTTCGGAAAAAATGGAGATTAAGGACAATACCTTTGCTCGCCAATTTGAGACTTTAATTGATGGTAAACTAATTTCTGTTGAATATTCATTTCAAGAAAAGAAAATATTCCTAACTAGAATAAACACTTTTGATGGCTTTGACGATGATGAATTCATTACTGATTTATTAAAAAACATTATGGAGATTGCCTACGAACGAAAGTTGAAGGTCGTACCAATTTTACCAAAAATTGCGCTTTTCTTTAGAAAAAACACTACTTTTAGAGATCTTTTACCTCCGGGAATTAAAATTTAATGGTATGAAACGTGTTCTATTAGTATTCTTTGTTCTGTTTTTCGGCTATTCCAACGCTCAAGGTGTACAACCTCCTGGTTCACTTTTATATTCCGTAATTGATGAAGATAATGATGGCTATACTGAATTTGACATCAACTATTTCCTTGAAACCTATTTAAGAAATCGCGCCCTTTCCTTTGGCATGGACCTAACGGGTTATCAATTATTAATGTTTCCTAGCGGTATGGATACAAGCAATGCCGCCAATGCTATCGGACCTACTTTTACCAATACCGTTCAGTACGAGCAAGTTTGCATTATAACGTTGACGTATACCGGAAGTGGCCCGCAATTTAGCGCCAGTTTTTTAAGCAATCTTTTTGGCGCTGTTGTATTAGTACCTATACCCTACAATGGAGACCAAGACGGTGACGGTGTACTAAATTTTGCCGAAGATTTAAATAGTAACCGCATATTAATTGATAACGACACCGATGGAGATGGCATCTTTAATTTTAAAGATACAGACGATGATGGGGATAGTGTATTAACAATAAATGAAGACTATAACGGGAACGGCAACCCCATTGATGATGATTTAAATGCCAATTCAATTCCGGATTACCTTGATAATACGGTGACGGGCACCCTAGGTCTTGCGCAAAACGACGTAAGTCAGCTGAAAATCTATCCGAATCCTACGCAAAATAGTATAACGATTGACACTATTCTTGAAGGTCAAGTAACGTTATTAGATACTAATGGAAGGGTTATTTCCGAATATAAAAACAACATCCATACTATTGATTTAGCTACTTTAGATTCGGGGATTTATTTTTTAAGAATTCAAACTAACGAAATAAACACTACTAGAAAGATTATTAAAATATAGTATCTCAAAATCTAATTTTAATTTTCTTGGTATGAGCGAGGAACGATTTCAGCTGAAAATAATTGCCTTTTTCGAAACTATTGCTAAATATTACGGCTCTAAAACCGAAATAACAGAAGGCATCTGTTCAGACCCCATCAATCTTGACGCCAATCTCACTACCTGGAATTTATCTGACTTCGAATTAATACGTTCGGCCTATCGTAAAAACGGTAATAAATTCATGATGGAAGGTCCTTCTAGGTACTATGAAATTTCAGCCGATCGAATCATTGACTTTAAACAATTGGGCAGAAACCATTTCGAGTTTATCGAACTTTATGGAGAATCTGTGTACCGAATCACTAAGGTTCGCTTCCATTACAAGTATTAAAATCCACCACAAAACCTATTCTTAAGAAACGCTTAATTTTTTGGCATCAAATTTGAATGCACCAAAAAAGTAAATAATTATCCTAGGAAATCCGGAATCCCAGAAGTTATTTGATAAAACAAAATCAATATTAATTTCTAAACACAGTAGTAAAATGAAAAATAATCGTTTTTTTTCAATGGGACTTGTCATGCTTATAGTTATCGGTTGCAAACGCTACGATGGCAATGCAGAGGCAACCACAGCTGCAGCCGATTCCACCTTCACGGCGACAGAAGAACTTATGGCATATGAGACAGAAGCTCCCTTATCCAATGACAATACCGAGAGTTATGCTGAAGTACCTGAGAATCCATTTGAATCTCCCAAAACCGCACCGTTGTCTACCTTTTCCATAGATGTAGACAATGCCTCTTACACCAACATCAGACGCTTTATAAACAACGGTCAACCCGTACCCAAAGATGCCGTGCGAGTTGAGGAAATGGTGAACTTCTTTAAATACCGCTATCCGCAACCCCTAGACCAGCATCCCTTCTCCATCAATACGGAATATAGTGCATGTATGTGGAACCCTAAGCACAAACTATTGAAAATAGGCTTGCAAGGAAAGGACATTCCGATGACCAATCTTCCTGCCTCCAACTTAGTTTTTCTCATCGATGTTTCGGGCTCTATGGATGAAGACAACAAATTGCCACTACTAAAAGAATCCATGAAAATTGCTGTAAAAGAACTACGTCCAAAAGACAAAGTTTCCATCGTAGTTTATGCAGGATCGGCTGGTGTTGTTCTATCCCCTACTGACGGCGACGATACCGAAACCATCATGGAAGCCTTTGACGATTTAAAAGCAGGTGGCAGTACAGCAGGTGGAGAAGGTATTGAATTGGCTTATAAATTGGCCGAACAAAACTTTATTAAAGAAGGTAATAACCGAGTGATCATTGCCACTGATGGTGATTTTAACGTAGGCGCTTCTTCTGACGAAGCTATGGAAGATTTAATAGAAGACAAAAGAAAATCGGGCATCTTCTTAACCGTTTTAGGTTATGGCATGGGCAATTACAAAGACAGCAAAATGGAATTACTGGCAGATAAAGGCAACGGAAACTATGCCTATATTGACAACCTACAAGAAGCCAATCGTTTTTTAGGGAAGGAATTTAAAGGATCGATGTACGCCATTGCCAAAGACGTTAAAGTACAAGTCGAGTTCAATCCAAAACACGTACAAGCCTATCGTTTGATAGGTTATGAAAACCGCCGTCTCAAAGCAGAGGATTTTAAAAACGATGCTATAGATGCTGGTGAATTAGGAAGCGGACACACCGTTACCGCCCTTTACGAAATAATCCCTGTGGGAGTCGACAGCGACTACCTTCCTTCTGGATTGAAGTACACTAAAGTCGATGCAACGAACTCCGCCAACTATGCAGAAGAACTTGCTACGATTAAATTTCGTTATAAAAAACCAGCTGGTGATAAGAGCATTGAAATGGTCGACGTGATTGCAGACAAAGCCGTTGCGCTAGACAACAGTTCGGCCGACTTTAAATTTGGAAGTGCCGTTGCTTGGTTTGGTTTAAAACTAAGAGAATCTAAATTGATTGCCAACGGCTCTACAGAAGCCATTAAAAAGCTAGCTCAAGCGGGATTAGCAAA
Source organism: Flavobacteriaceae bacterium (assembly GCA_947371275.1). Lineage (GTDB taxonomy): Bacteria > Bacteroidota > Bacteroidia > Flavobacteriales > Flavobacteriaceae > Flavobacterium. Next base: position 3,336 of record CANBOV010000091.1, read on the forward strand.
CGACTCAGAGGGCTATCGCGCCGAGTTTATCCGATTAGTGGAAAGCGTAAACTAGTACAATCCTTTAAATGATAAACCCCCATAGAGTGATCTATGGGGGTTTATTTATTATACGGTTATGTTCAAAAAGTCCATTCGAACCGCACCGTCGTCATCAATTTTGGTGAGCTGAATCGGGTGTAAAGTGTTAACTAATTCTGGATCCCATGGGGTTTTAATTTTAACATAGTTTTCGGTAAAACCATGTATATACCCTTCTTTGTTTTCACTTTCAAACAATACCGTTCTTTGGGTGCCTATTTGATTTTCATAAAAAGCGCGTCGTTTTTTTACGGATAGTCCGCGTAACATTTTACTTCTCTTGTTGCGCACATTCATGGGCACTGCACCTTCCATTATTGCAGCTTCGGTATTATCACGTTCCGAATACGTAAAAACGTGTAGGTAGGAAATATCCATTTCGTTGAGGAAATTATAGGACTCTAAGAATTGCTCATCGGTTTCACCTGGAAAACCCACAATAACGTCTACGCCTATGCATGCATGCGGCATTACTTCTCGTATTTTATTTACCCTATCGGTATATAATTCCCGTAAATAACGACGTTTCATCTTCTTTAGCACCTCATTACTGCCACTTTGCAGCGGTATATGAAAATGCGGCACAAACGTTCTACTTTGTGAAACAAATTCTATGGTTTCATTCTTTAAGAGATTAGGTTCTATTGATGAAATACGCAAACGCTCTATCCCTTCAACCTCATCTAAGGCTTTTACTAAATCTAGAAAAGTATGTTCGTGTTTTTTATTGCCAAATTCCCCTTTACCATAATCCCCTATATTCACTCCTGTAAGAACAATTTCTTTAATTCCCTGCTTGGAAATATCCGATGCATTTTTTAAGACGTTCTCTAGCGCATCACTTCTAGAAATCCCTCTAGCCAAGGGAATGGTGCAATACGTACATTTATAATCACAACCATCTTGTACCTTTAGGAATGCACGAGTTCTGTCGCCTATTGAATAACTACCTACATAGAAATCGGCCTCTTCAATTTCGCACGAATGCACTTCCCCCATGTCATTTTTGGACAAGTCATTGATGTAATCGGTGATCTTAAATTTCTCGGTAGCGCCTAACACTAGATCAACGCCATCCACTGCGGCAAGTTCTTCCGGTTTTAATTGTGCATAGCAACCCACCGCCGCAACGAATGCTTTGTCGTTGAGCTTCATAGCTTTCTTTACGATTTGTTTGAATTGCTTGTCGGCGTTCTCAGTAACAGAACATGTATTGATGACATAGATGTCGGCGATTTCTTCAAAATCGACTCTATCAAATCCTTCGTCCTGAAAGTTTCGGGCGATGGTGGAGGTTTCTGAGAAGTTCAGTTTACACCCCAGCGTATAAAACGCTACTTTTTTTCTTGTATCCATAAATAGTCTCACTAAATGAAATCGTTGTCAAATAATGAGCGAGCAAATTTACGCACAATAATCGAATTATAAAACTATGCTATCATTAGCACGAAATTAGCTAGAGGACGTTTAAAAGTGACTTGTCATTAAAGATAAAGAACTGATATCTTATAACTAGATTCAAATTAAATACTGCTCATCTATACCTTTACTTAGTGTTATGTACGCTATAAACACGCTATATATACGCTATATACACGCTATATATACGGTATATATATTTTTGACAATAGGACATAAGTTGGCGTAAGGATTGAATACTATCCTTAGTAAAAGCATTTTGAAAACTACTGCTATTTTAAATACCACTGCTTGATAGACCCTAATAAAAAAGCACCTTATAGGTGCTTTTTTATTATTCTTTTCTGTATTTTGTGGTTAGTTCGAAGACATGCTGCAAGATTTTAGCATCCTCTTCTGTAAACTCGACTTGTCGCCGAGCCATCACTATTTTGGCCGTTTGAAAGGCTTTTGAAGTTAGATAAGTTGTAAAGCCTGAGGCGCCGCCCCAGGAGAAGCTTGGCACAAAGTTGCGCGGAAATCCGGCCCCAAATATATTTGCCGAAACGCCTACTACCGTTCCCGTGTTAAACATTGTATTAATACCGCACTTGCTGTGGTCACCCATCATTAGTCCGCAAAACTGCAAACCGGTTCTGGCAAATCCTTCGGTTTCATAACTCCACAAACGTACCTCTTCGTAATTATTTTTCAAGTTGGAATTGTTGCTATCGGCACCGATATTGCACCATTCGCCCAATACCGCATTGCCTAAAAAGCCATCATGCCCCTTATTGGAATAGCCCATTAAAACTGAATTGCTTACTTCGCCACCAATCACAGAATGCGGACCAACCGTAGTGGCTCCGTATACTTTGGAGGCCAACTTCACTCTACCCCACTCACACAATGCAAAAGGACCCCGGATGACGGAACCCTCCATAATTTCGGCATTCTTTCCTATATATATTGGACCTGTAGATGCATTTAAAGTAACAAACTCCAACTTGGCCCCCTCCTCTATAAAAATCTGCTCGGGAGCGATCACATTTACGCTTTTGGGGATGGGTTGTGAACGCCTTCCTTCGGTGATTAATTCAAAATCTTCCCGTAACGCAGCGTCATTTTTGGCAAAAATATCCCAAGTATGTTCGATCTTTAAGCACTCTTCTTGATACTCAATAATCTCATAGCTATCAAAATCCACTTCATCTTGGGTATCGTGGGTATAAAAAGCAATCACCTCTTCCCCGTTAAAAATAGCTTGATCTTTTTCTAAACTTTTTACCATTTCGGCTAACACATCATTGGGTAGGAAGGAAGCATTAATCATAACATTCTCTTCCATTTCTACCATTGGGTATTTTTCTGAAAGGTATTCTTCGGTTAAGGTAGTGGTGGTATACCCCAAATGCTTTTCCCATTTTTCTCTAATGGTTAAAATCCCTACTCGAATATCGGCCACAGGCCTTGTAAAAGTAAAGGGCAGTAACGCATTACGAACAGTTCCGTCAAAAAGTATATAGTTCATGATTTATGATTCAAAGTTATGAAGTACCAAAGTTTATAAAAAAAATCCGTTTGGCAAGGTCTCGATGCAAAGTTATTGCATAAAAAAACCACTCACTTTCGTGAATGGTCTTCCTAAAATTTGAACACTGAAACTACTATTTTGCGTGTTTAGCGTATTTAGTTTTGAATTTATCAATACGTCCTGCCGTATCGATAAGTTTAGATTTACCGGTGTAAAAAGGGTGAGACGTTCTAGAAATCTCCATTTTGAAAACTGGATATTCAACACCTTCGTGTGTGATAGTTTCTTTTGTTTCTACGGTAGATTTAGTGATAAAAACATCTTCATTTGACATGTCTTTGAAAGCAACTAATCTGTAATTTTCTGGGTGAATTCCTTTTTTCATTTTGTAAATCTTTTTATTGTTATGAAGTAGTTAATTTTGAAGCTTCCACTCTAGAAGGTATAAACGCCCTACAACTTTTTATTAAATTCTTTTTTATTTTGAGTGTGCAAAAATACAACTATTTTTCAAAAATCAAACCAAACTGTAACTTTTTTTAATTGTAACAAACTAAATAAAGAGTAATAACGGAATTACTTATATTTGTTAAATAATTAAAACCATAAAATGATGAATGAAATTATTAAGAAAAACGGATTAATGTTTGGAACTGTGATTGGATTAATCTCAGTTTTGACCACTGCATTAATATACAGTATTGATTTAAAACTATTCACATCCTGGTGGATAGGTGTTTTAAACATCCTGATTTACATTTCGATCAGTATTTATCTATTGGTAAAAACAAAAAAAGACTTGAATGGCGTATTCCCTTTTAAAAGTGCCTTTACTACTTATTTTATTGCTGTAGTCGTTGGTATTTTAATCTCTACTACATTCAATATCATATTATTTAACTTTATAGACCCGGGGGCTAAAGATACTATTAAAGAATTAACCATAAAGTTTGCTGTAGAGATGATGGAAAAATTTAACACACCTACTGAAGCGGTTAATCAAGCTATTAAAGACATGCAAGCTAATGATCAATTCGCTATTGGTCAATTATTAAAAGGGGCCGTTTATACTATATTATTTAGCTCTGTTTTCGGGCTATTACTAGCTGCCATTTTCAAATCAAAAACTGTTGAAAATTTCTAAATGAATCTATCCATAATCATTCCCCTTCTTAACGAACAGGAATCGTTACCCGAATTAAATCAATGGATTGTCAACGTAATGACCGCCCATAACTATAGCTATGAAGTTATTTTTATTGACGACGGCAGTACTGATGGATCTTGGTCGTTAATTGAACAACTATCGACAGAGAACTCCAACGTAAAAGGCATTCGTTTTTTAAGAAACTTTGGAAAGTCTCAAGCCCTACACGCCGGCTTTGCCAAAGCGCAAGGCGATGTTGTGATTACTATGGATGCCGACTTACAAGACAGCCCGGATGAAATTCCATCGTTATACAACATGGTCATGGATCAAAACTATGATTTGGTTTCGGGTTGGAAAAAGAAGCGTTATGATTCGGTAGTATCTAAAAATTTACCTTCTAAATTATTCAACTGGGCTGCTCGAAAAACTTCAGGTGTACACTTGAATGACTTTAATTGCGGATTGAAAGCTTACAAGAGCATCGTCATAAAAAACATTGAAGTATCAGGCGAAATGCACCGTTATATTCCGGTTTTAGCTAAAAACGCTGGTTTTGGCAAAATAGGAGAAAAAGTAGTGATACACCAAGCTCGTAAATATGGAGAATCCAAATTTGGCATGAGCCGCTTTATTAACGGATTCTTGGATTTAATCACCATTTGGTTTTTATCCAAATATGGAAAACGACCTATGCACCTGTTTGGGGCGTTGGGCGTCATCATGTTTATCATTGGATTTATTTCGACCTTATTAATCATAGGAATCAAGCTTTTGAAACT
>CANBOV010000092.1 GCA_947371275.1 Flavobacteriaceae bacterium
CGCATCACGTTGTTCTTCAAAAGTTCCTTTTTATGCGCTACCATATAGGCTTTAAAAGCATCATAAAAATCAAGCCCTTCCTCCGCCATGATTGCCTCCACGCCCGTAGCCACATGATCAATCATCTCCTGACGAATATCCACATAAAACACCTCACTCCTAACTAAATAGGTATCTATAAATTGTATTTCTTCTTTGGTTAATTTCATAACTAATAATCCAATTTCGGCTGTACCAACGTTTGCATATTCCGAATAAAATCTTCCAACTCCGCCAGTCGATTCACCGTTTCCGTAGTCCCCTTTTCAGTCAACTTATAATACTTCCTTACTCTATTGTCTACTTGAGCGACCTCAACCTCTAATACGCCCTCGGCCTCCAACTTATGCAAAGCGGGATACAAAGCTCCCTCTGTGATTTTCAACTCGCCATTAGTAATCTCCTTCACCTTCTGGGTAATCTCATACCCATACATTCTGCCATTTTCTTCCAGCAACTTCATAACGATTGTCGCCAAACTCCCCTTGTACAATTGTGATTGTTTCATCGCAGCTCAATTTTAAAAAAACAAATATACATAAGTTTTTTATATACATAAGTTTTTTATGTATATATTTTATGCTAGAACTACTCTTTATTCTTTCCCCTCACCTTAATGATTGCCTTAAATCAAAAAGTAGGATATAGCATGGATATAGCATAGATATAGCATGGATATAACATGGATATAGCATGGATATAGCATGCTCTACTTTATAATTAGTCTATTTAGTTGTATACATCATTGCTCAAAAATCCTTGGCCAAATTGATTTAAACTTACCGCAATTCTTTAGTATCTTTGCAAAAAATACAGTTCATGTCAGCCTTTTATAAATTACACATCAAAGAAGTAAAGCAAGAAACACCTAGCGCGATTTCCATAGCCTTTACCATTCCAGCCGAATTGAAATCGGCTTACCAATTCACCGCAGGACAATATGTTAACCTCAAATTGACCCTCGACGGGCAAGAAATACGAAGAGCGTACTCGGTTTGTAGCGCGCCTAATAGTGGCGAACTAAGAATCGCCATAAAAGCAGTTAAAAACGGACACTTTTCTAAATTCGCCAATGAAACCCTAAAGGCTGGTGACATCCTTGAAGTAAGCCAACCCGAAGGTAGATTTACCTTCGAACCCGATTTCTCAAACCAAAAGAACTATGCAGCGTTTGTCGCCGGTAGCGGCATCACACCCGTAATGGCGATTTTGAAATCGGTCCTAGAAAACGAACCTAAAAGTACTTTTGTACTGGTCTACGGGAATAAAAATACCGAAGAAACCATCTTCCACCATGAATTACACGAACTCCAACTCAAATACGTCGGACGCTTCTTCGTGCACTATGCCTTTACGCAAATAAAAGTGGAAAACGAACTCTTTGGCCGCATCGATAAAGCAGCCGTTAATTTTGTATTGAACAACAAACACAAAGAAAAAGAATTCGATAAGTTTTACCTCTGCGGTCCAGAAGAAATGATCAATGGTGTAACCTCCGTCCTAAAAGAACACAACATCGCCGATAAGAACATCAAATTCGAATTGTTCTCTACAACCGCTAGTAAAGAAACCGCAGCAGCAAACAACGCCACCGGACATACCAAAATAACGATCCTAGTAGACGACGAAGAAACAACCTTCGAAATGTCCCAAAAACAAACGCTACTAGAAGCCGCACTTAAGCAAGGGGTCGATGCTCCCTATTCGTGCCAAGGTGGAATTTGCAGCTCTTGCCTTGCTCGAATCACCTCAGGTACTGCCGAGATGAAAAAGAATTCCATCCTAACCGATAATGAAATAGCAGAAGGGTTAATCCTAACCTGTCAAGCCCACCCAACATCCCCCGAAATCTACGTGGATTACGACGATGTATAAAAATAAAAAACTCCTCAAATTGAGGAGTTTTTTATTTTAAGATTTTACCAATACAAGCCACAACAGTGTCTGGCTCTATAGTACGCATCGCATCTTCATATCCTATCACTTTTTTGTTTCCATAAACAGACGTTGGCAATAAAGGATAACGCTCTCGGTTGGAAACCAAACAGTTTTCCATCGGTTGATTAAACGGTTTGAAGCCCGCAAAAGGATGCGTAGCTCCCCATAGGGTTATGACTTTTACACCCTGCATGGCCGCTATATGGGCATTGCCACTGTCCATCGAAACCATTACATCCAAATGGGAAATCAATTGTAATTCTTGTGGCAATCTAAGTTTTCCCGCCACGACGATTACATTAGAATGTTCAGCCGCCAAAGCAGTAAGCCGCTCTACCTCAGTAGCGCCTCCTCCAAATAAAAACACTTTATACCTCGGAGTGGAAGCCAATTCGTCAATGACGATTCCCATCAAGTCCAAAGGATATACTTTGCTTTCATATTGAGCAAATGGGGCAATCCCAATCCATGTAAAACCCTCCTTAGCTCCCGAAACAGCCAAGGTCGCATCCTCCATTACAGCAGGGTGCGGAAATACAGGCTGGGATAAATCTACAGAATACCCAAGTCCCTCAAAAGTATCGGTATGCCGCTCAAACATAGAACGAACGGGCTGAAAGCCCTTGTTAACGGCTCGAGTCAACGCTTTTTTATCAGCCCGACCCTTATCCGTAAAAGCAACCCGCTTGCCACTTAAAGCAAATAAAGTACGCACCACTTTCGAACGCAGTACGTTATGCAAATCAGCAACGGCATCAATTTTTAATTTGCGCAAATCGGCATACAAACGCAATAATCCCAGCACGCCTTTATGCCGCCCCTTTAAATCCACTGCAAAAAAAGACACATTCGAAATACCTTCAAAAAAAGGCGCAAAAAAGGGTCTGGATACAATCGTAAGACGCAACTCAGGGTACTGTGTGACCACAGCCCTAATAACAGGAACCGTCATCGCAACGTCGCCCATGGCAGACAATCGGATGACGGCTATATGTGTAGTGGTTTTAGACAAAAGTAAGGTCTACTTATTTCTTATTTTGATACAATACCGGATTCAAATCATCGTCATTGTACATCTTCATCTGCTTGTACACTTTCATGTATTTATCACCATTTTCAATGTCTGTCAACAAATCATTAATCGAAATAAACATGTCGCTCTTCTGATCCAACAATACATTCAATTTTTCTTGACACTTAGCACGGTGCTCTGCCGTTGCTTCTGCTCGGTTAGCTTCCTCACTCATATGGTGAATTTTCAAAGCCAATATCGATAAACGATCAATGGCCCAAGCCGGACTCTCGGTATTAATCTTAGCGTCAGTCTTAACCTGAACCCCTTGATGCTTCTGAAGAAAATAACTGTCAATATACTCCACCATGTCCGTACGAACCTGATTGGAAGCATCTATTTTACGTTTCAAATCCAAAGCTGCCACTGGGTCTATAGTAGGATCTCGTATGATATCTTCATAATGCCATTGTACCGTATCTACCCAATTCTTGGCATACAATAAATATTCTATACTTCCTTTGGTAAACGGATTTAATGTGGGTTGGTATACGTCATCAATAACGTGATAATCTCTAATGCTTTGCTCGAAAATAGGAAAGGCAAATTGTGAAAACATAAGTGTCGATTTTATTTGCAAAGATAGTTTTTTATACTTTTACCCAAACAAACAAATTTTCAGCTTCATGCACATTCACTATATCTCTGAACAAAACAGTATTCTCAATCATTTTTTAGCCCAAATTCGCGATGTAAACATCCAAAATGACAGCATGCGCTTCCGCAAAAACATTGAGCGTATCGGCGAAATTATGGCCTACGAATTAAGTAAAACGCTAGAGTATAAAAACATAGAAGTGCAAACACCCCTGGGCATAAAACACACCACAACTATAGCAGACCACGTAGTATTATGCTCTATCCTTAGAGCCGGACTTGCACTGCATACTGGATTTATGAATATTTTTGACAACGCCGAAAATGGCTTTGTGTCCGCTTACCGTCACCACTATGACAACGACGATAAATTCGAAATTCTAGTAGAATACCAAGCCGCACCCTCGTTCGAAAATAAAAACCTTATCCTTATTGACCCCATGCTAGCCACTGGGCAGTCTATAGTGGCTGTTTTGAAAAAATTACACCTGGAACAAAAACCTAAAGAAATTCATATTGCCATAGTAATCGCAGCTCCAGAAGGAATAGCCTACCTTCAAGAGAACCTTCCCGATAACTGCCACCTCTGGGTAGCTGCATTAGATGACAAGCTTAATGAGAAAAATTATATCGTCCCAGGTTTAGGGGATGCCGGAGATCTAGCCTACGGTAGTAAATTATAGTTGTGCAAAAAAAGCAGTAAAGCTTCCCACTATAAATAACAACAATACAATCTCCTGATACATCTTGTTCTGAGCGTATTCTATATTGTTGGTTGCCATTAAAGATAATGGCATAAAAGTAAACAGTAACAGTACATTATTCTTTTGGGGAGATAGTATAAATACAACTGCGCCTATAACAAACGCAAAGATCATTTTCTTATAAGAAGCCTGCAAAATCAAAGGTCTATTAGTCATTGAAAAAACCATAGCCATCACAAAATACAATGCCACCACCACATAAAAGGATAAGGCCGCATTTTGGTAATTGTTAGCAAAATAATTCAGCTCAAAATTCATTTGCATCTGACTCCTAAAATGTTCTATCCAACTAGGATCAAAAATCAAAGCCGCAAAGATAAAGACAACAGCGGTCACCACAAAGGCAACAAAAGGTAACAACCAATTTCTATAATCCCTAGAAGCATGAAATACTATAGAAATATAAACTAAAACAATAAACAAGATACACCAAAAATGAAATAAACTAGCGATACAAATCCACATGGAAGCGTCAAATATCTTCTCTTTTGGTGCCTTCAAAGATTGCAATGACATCAATCTACGCATCGATAACAACAAAAAAAGGTTCGCAAACAATACGTTCGAATTAGAAAATACCGCCGGAAACAACATCAAAAACAACATGAAAAAGAGTATCGTATAACTGCTGTCCTTGGTCAATCCATTCTTTTTCACCATGAAATTTACCAGAAAAAAAGAAGCTAACAACAAGATTATCAAAGTACTAGTTGCCAACGCTCCTTTTGAAGCTCCAGGCAACAACAAATCACTGTTCTGATGCAAAAAGAAAAAGCAGCATAGTAAAACGACCACCAAGGAATAATTTACTATGGTAGATTTTTTAAAAACGCTTGTTATCATGTGGATATTTTATACATTTGTGACAGTAAATATAACATTTTATAAAATGAAAGCATTTTTTGAAGGCATTCAAACATTATTTGTAGACTTTTTATTCAAACCTTTAGATTGGTTACGCACACTTGAATTAAGCAACTGGTGGTTGGCTAATATCATTAGCTGGACACTTATGCTTGTATGCGCTAGATACATTATCTACTGGTGTAAAGAATTAAAAAAGCACCAAAACAACAACGAAGAAAACCAAGATACTACGGCTCACTCATTCTTAAAGTAAGTCGAAGCCAATATCTTTTCTAAAATACATCTTATCAAAATGTAGCTTGTCTATATTTTGATAAGATTTTTTTATGGCCTCTTGGAAGGTAGCACCATAGGAGGTCACCGCCAATACTCTTCCACCACTAGTCACAACCTTTCCGTCAACCAAACTAGTGCCCGCATGAAACACCAAAGAATCTTGAATTTCATCTATTCCAGAGATTTCAAATCCTTTTTCATAATCCTCAGGATATCCTCCAGATACGACCATAATCGTAGTCGCACTTCTTTCGTCTATTTCCAAAGTAACTTCATCCAACTTTTGGTTAGCCACCGCCTCAAATAAAGTAACCAAATCTGAGGTAATCCTAGGCATCACCACCTCCGTTTCTGGATCTCCCATTCGCACGTTATATTCAATCACCATAGGTTCTCCCTTAACAACAATCAGCCCAATAAAAACAAATCCTTTATATTCAATCCCGTCTTTCTGTAATCCATCTATTGTGGGTTTAACTATTCGATTGGCTATTTTTTCTAATAATAGGGCGTCAGCAAAAGGTACCGGTGAAACAGCTCCCATACCTCCTGTATTCAATCCCGTGTCTCCTTCTCCTATACGCTTGTAATCCTTCGCCGTTGGTAAAATTTTATAGTTTATCCCATCCGTCAACACAAAACAGCTCAATTCAATACCGTCCAAAAACTCCTCAATAACAACTTTAGAACTTGCCGCTCCAAACTTGGCATGAACCAACATATTGCGCAACTCCGCTTTAGCCTCCTCCAAATTCTGAAGAATCAAAACGCCTTTCCCAGCCGCCAATCCATCAGCCTTTAAAACATAAGGTGGTTGCAAAGTTTCTAAAAACCGACACCCTTTTTCCACCGTTTCCGCCGTAAAACTATCATAAGCTGCTGTCGGAATCTTATGCTTAATTAAAAACTCTTTGGCAAACTCTTTACTACCCTCTAATTGGGCTCCATGCTTCGACGGACCAATTACCGGCACAGCACTTAATAAAGGGTCATTTTTAAAATAATCATAGATCCCCAATACCAAAGGGTCCTCCGGCCCAACCACAACCATATCGATTTTTTCTTGCAAGACAAAGGCTTTAATGGATTCAAAATCTTTCGGGTCTATGGCTATATTAGTAGCTATTTTACCCGTACCCGCATTTCCAGGAGCAACAAAAAGTTTTTTGCATTTCGAACTTTGTAGAAGCTTATAGGACAAAGCATGTTCCCTTCCGCCAGAACCAAGTAGTACTATTTTCATGAGTTGTAGTTGTTAATTGTTTTGCAAAAGTAAGTCGATTATTTTTTTTTTGCTCTATTTTTTCTACTTTAGTAGCTTAATATGTAAACCAAATAATATGAAAAAATTATTACTCTCTTTATCCTTACTAACAGTAGGATACATATCAAATGCACAATTTGTGGAACAAGCCACTGGTTTTCCAACACAATCTAGAGGTATTGATGATATTAAAATTATTGATGCTAACACCGTTTGGGGCTTAGCATATGACGGTTCTGGTGGCGGTGCCAACGTTCAAGAATTTACACGAACTACAGATGGTGGTGTAACGTGGACTCCAGGAGTTATTGATCTTGGTGACCCAGCACTAAAAATTGGAAATTTAATGCCCGTAGATGCCAATACGGCTTGGGTTAGTTATTTTGATGAAACCGCAGGACAAGGGGGAGTAGCCAAAACTATAGATGGTGGTCAAAGTTGGAATGCGCAAACGTCAGGATATTTCATTGGTGCTACTTCTTGGTGTGATGGCGTTCATTTCTTCGATGCTAACAATGGAATTGCTTGGGGAGATCCAGAAAGCACCACTGCGACGCACTTAGAATTTTACCGCACAACCGATGGTGGTGACACTTGGACTACCTTACCTGCTTTTAATAGTGCTACTTTTACAAGTGGTGACTTTGCTTATGCTGGTAGTTATGCCTATTCTGGTAACACAATTTGGATTCCAACTGCAAAAGGAAAAATATACCGCTCAAACGATATGGGAGTAACTTGGACAAGAATAAATTCTCCAATTGCTGACTTCGGTGGGGCTAATGTAGCAACTTCTGGGGGTTCACTATATTTTAGTGATGCAAGCAATGGAATCTTAATCGGAAGAACACTTTCAGGAACTACGGTTACTGGTCGTAAAATATACAGAACTACCAATGGAGGAACCACTTGGTCTCCTTTTGTAACTTATACTTCTCAATACAACGGCACTATTTCCTATATCCCTGGAACTACTATCTTAGTTGGAACAGGCACTATAGGAACTGGAGCAGCCGCAGTATCTTATACAGGGTACAGTACAGATAACGCCGCTACTTGGACTGATTATGATTCGGGTATCCAAAGAACTTCTATTGCATTCCTTAATGAAAACCTAGGTTGGGCTGGCGGATTTAACGCTAGTGATATCGAAGGAGGGATTTTTAGATTTGATGGTACCTTAGCCAATCAATTGTTTTCTACAAATACTTTCAAAGTTTATCCAAATCCTGCCAATGCAATCGTTACCATTTCTTCTAAACAAGTAGAGGGGTACAGCTTAAAAGTAACCGACATTACAGGGAAAACAATGCTAACTAAAGAATATAACGGTATCGAAAATACAGTGGATATTTCTAATTTAGCTACCGGACTTTATTTCTTCGAATTTAAATCAGGAAGTAAATCACAAACTATTAAGATTATGAAAAATTAATACTAATAAAAT
>CANBOV010000093.1 GCA_947371275.1 Flavobacteriaceae bacterium
GTAAACCTTATGCTGATGGCTATTACATGAGTGATCCTGATAAAGTTTTAGGTGGTTTTCAATTAAACCATTACGGTTTTGGTGCTCGTTACATGCTTTCGCCAAAATTTGGTATTAAAACGCATTTGTCATATGACGATATCAAAAAATTGCCTGGTTCTAAAAGTAAAGATTTTAAATTACAACACTTACAAATTACATTTGAAGGGGTAGTGAACGCTATTAGATTATTTGACATTCAAGACGAAGCAAAACGTTTTGGTCTATTATTCCATTTCGGAATTCAAGCCTCTCAAATGTCACCACAAATGAATACACCTGCTGCACAAACTAAAGGTAGAAAAGAACTTAATGGTGGTATTATCATCGGAGCTACTCCATCCTTCCGTGTATTGCAAAACTTAAGTGTGTTTACTGATATTGCCATCAATTCAAATATTAGACAACATTTCAACTGGGATGGTTCTTACGCGCAAAGAAGCAACAACTTAACCGGAAGTTTATTTACTACTTCATTCGGACTTTCATATGCCTTCGGAAATGAAAAAATACATGGAGATTGGGCAATTATCAGCGATAAGAAAGATAAAGAAATCAATGAGTTAAATAACCGTATAGGCGAAATCGAAACCTTAATGAATGATGCCGATAAAGACGGTGTGCCTGATTATTTAGACACTGAAAACAACTCTATCGCAGGTGTGGCAGTAGATACTAAAGGTAGAATGGTTGACCATAATGGAAACGGTGTGCCAGATGATCTAGAAAAATACGTAGACAAATCAATTTCTGACAATAATACTGTTACCAATAACAATACAACTGCCATTACTGGTGGTATGCTAGAAAAATTAATCAATGATGGTTATGTGGCTGCTTATTTTGACCCAAGCAAATCCCAACCTACAAACGCTTCTTCTGATAACATCGGATTCATCTTGAATTACTTGAAAAACAATCCTGATAAATCAGTTGAAATTACAGGTTATGCTGATGAATTAGGTGATACTGAACACAACAATAAACTTTCAGGTGATAGAGCACAAAATGTTAAAACTATCTTGAGCAAAGCAGGTATTAATCCAAATAGATTAACTATTGTTGCCAACGGAATTGATAATTCAGTAGATAAAAACTCTGAATACGCTAGAAGATTAGTTCGCAAAGTAGTCTTCAAAATCAAATAATAATTAACAGTTAATTATTAATAACTTAAAAAAGCCTCTGTTCAACGACAGAGGCTTTTTTTTATCTTTAAAAGAAAAATGGATAATAGAGACACCAACGTTTTAGACCTAAGAGGCGAAGCTTTAGGTACAGTCAGTAACCAGTCCTCTTTTGAAGAAGTTTTTCAAAATAAAACCCTCCGCCCCATTCTCAAAATGCAAAACGACTTATTCATACAAGTCTTCATCAATTACGCCATAAAACAAAAGAATGTGTTCTTCAGCCTTACACCTGATAAAAAGATGGCCTATATAGAAAATGTAATACAGCGCGATATCAAATTCAGAAACTCCTTAAAAGGAATGGTAATCGCTTGGTTTACATTAGAAGAATACGCCGACTATATCAAGAATTCATCCAACTTAAACAAACGAATGATGAACATGCTAATTGAACGGCTCAAAAGCCAAATTCTAATAATTGAAACCTAAACAAAAAACACCATCTTACATACGATGGTGTTTTTGTTTTATAGCGATAAAAGTAGCATCGGTAGTAAGCAACTCATCAATGATCCTTCTTCGCAGATCCTCCAGTAAGGTGTACTGTAAATATTTTGCCCAATTCGTTTCACTAACCACTTCTTTAAGTAGTACCATACGTTTGGCCGTAGCTCCAGCAGTGCGCAATAAAGCGTTGTCTCTTGGTATAAACGAATCGCGATGATGATACTGTACAGTATGCAAATTATAGTCTACCGTAATAAAATATAATTTAGAATGCTCATCATTCACATAAAAATCGGTCCAATTAGCATACCCTATTTTTACACGCTGGTTTTTATAACCCTCCAATGCCTGTAATCGCCACCTACAATTGGCCGCGCGACCCCAATGATTAGCGATACGGTATACTCCGGATTTAGTAAATATATACCGACTTCCAGAACGACTACTATAGTGCGCTTCATAACCCACAATAGCCTCCTCAGAAACTTCTTGCCACACACAAAAAGTATGCTTGTGAAAATTTAATTGAGTATAAACTTTTGACAATAGTATTGGCTTTATTCGTCTTTCTCGTCCAATGATTCATTTCCAGCTGCCGTTGGAACTGCTGCTGCACCTGTTCGTATTTCTGTATGACGTATTTCACCACCACTTGTACCTGTTGCTTTAGCAAAATAAACGGCCACAAGCGCAATGACTAAAACTAAAACGGAAACCAACTTAGCTCTACTATGATTCTTAAAATTAGTATATAATCCTAATAACGATACCACTCCCACTGCATAAAGCAGTAAAGCCAATTTCTCAGCCATTTCTTCATGCTCATGAATGATTTGCTTGCCTATGTTAGGAAAGTTTTCTACAGCTTCTTCAGCACCATCTCCAGTAGCCATACTCACTGCGGCAAAAATTGCCGTTACAATAAAAAGTACGTAAGCCACATTTTTAACAATGTCGTTCTTCAATACAATTCCAAAGACCAAAATACCTAACCCAATAATCACTCCTAGTATAGGAAAATGATTGACTAATAAATGATAATGTGCGTCGTTCATAACAGTGCTGTTTAAATGTTATATCAAAGATAATCCTGATTCTACTTTAATGCATTACATTTTGGGTAAAATATTTATTTGGGAAACTTTAAAATAACTTTAGTCCCTATATTTTCTTGGCTTTCAATTTCCAATTCAATTTGCAATAAAAGTGATAAGCGTTTAACAATAGAAAGCCCTAAACCAGTTCCTTTAATCTCAGGATGCAAATTCGACTTAGAGCGATAAAATTGGTCAAATATTTTTTGCAAGTCTTCTTTAGCGATACCAATACCGTGATCCGATATACTGCAAAGTAAAGCATCATCCTCTTCATGAATAGCAATAGTGATTGACCCTCCTTTTTTTGAATATTTAATGGAATTAGTCAAAATGTTATTAACTATTATACATAGTAAATAAGAATCGGTATTTACATAATAATCGGTTTCAAAGTGCGCCACACAATTGATATGCTTATCACTAATAATCGATGTATTTCTAGAAATTACATCCAAGAAAACGGCGTTTAATGAAACACGCTCTAACTTCAGCGTCTGCTTCTGATTCTCAAATCGTGCCAATAATAACAACTCATCAACCAAATAATTCAATCGATTGACTTCATTAACACAAAACTCTATCTTTTCTTTATACTCTTCTATATTCCGTGGCTTTCGTACCAATACTTCTAAAGTTCCCTTAATCACCGCCAATGGAGTCCGCAACTCATGCGAAGCATCCGAAGAAAATTGCTTCTCACGTTCTATGGCATTCTCCACCCTATCCAATAAATTATTAATGGTTTGGGATAATAAATACATTTCATCTTTGTTTTGCGGCAACGGTATTCTAGACTTAAGATTGTCCTTAGTAATGACCTTCGATGTCTCTATAATAGCACTGATTGGCTTAATACTCTTACCTGCTATAAATCGTGCAATTAAAAACAAAACCAATAAAATCAATGGATAAGCCACTACTAAGATGACAAATAAATTATTCAATACCATCTTGGAATCCTCCAAGGACATGGCAACCATCAAAAAACCAATAATCTTAGTGCCTTGGTACAAAGGAACCTGAATTTGACGCACTGATATATTATCCAACTTACCATCAAACAATTCATTATTAATGGCATCGGGATAGTACTTAAGTTGCTTTTGCTTTAAATTAGGGGACTTGTTGACTAAAGCACCCAACTCATCAACAAATTGAATAAAGGCGGGACTAACATCTACTTTATTAAATTGAATCTGTTTCCATTGCTGCTCTCGAACCAATAATACACAATTCTCTTTTACTTCAATCTCTTTTAAGTGCTTGGTAACCTCAATCTGTATATCATTGTTTACTCGAACGTAAACACTGAATTTTACAATAGCATAAATAACCGAAAACACCACAAAAATCAATAAAGCCGTCGTGATGATATAGTTAGAAGCAATTCTATTTTTAAAAGAAAGTTGTTGCATTAGCCTTATTCATTTGCGATATACCCTACACCTCGTATGGTCTTGATATAATCTTCTTCTACTTTTAGGTTCAATTTTTTACGAATGGAATTCATAAATACATCTATAACACCCGTGTCGTATTCAAAATGGATGTCCCAAACATCTTGAATGATTTGCGTACGGGAACAAACATTACCCTTGTTTTTAACCAAATAACTCAATAAATCAAATTCCTTTTGAGTCAAAGAAACTTCTCGCTTGTCAACAGTAACTTGATGCTTCTGTATATTGATTTCTATCGAACCTAAGGTCAATACTTCTTGCTCACTTTTGTCCCGCAATTGCACTTTAATGCGTTCTACTAATTCATCAAAACTAAATGGCTTTTTTATATAATCATTAGCACCACTTTTTAAACCTTCAACGGTCTCTTGCACAGTGTCTTTAGCTGTTAAGAATAGTATGGGTAATTTGGTGTTTTGCAGTCTTATTGCTTTGCACAATTCCACTCCAGTCATCTTTGGCAACATCCAATCCAATAAAACCAAATCAAATCGTTGGCTTTGAAAAAGTGCTAACCCAGCAGCACCATCAGTAGCAAAAGATACTTCATACCCCTCCTCTTCCAACCCTTGTTTCAAAAATTGAACTATGCCTTCTTCATCTTCAACCAATAATATATGCTTCATCTGTATGCCGTTTTATCTTTTGATAAATATAGCCTAAAATTAAAAATTCACAAGGCTTGGTTTTGATTTTTTAATCAAAATTTAAGAAGCTAAAACAACCTACATTTATGAGAATACTCGCAAATGGGTAGCATCGATCAATTGGGTGTTATACTGTGCCAAACTACTAGAAGCCGGACCTTGAATTACCGCTCCGTTACTATTAAATTGGGCGCCATGATTCGGACAAATGAATTTGTTTTCCTGAGCACTATAATTTACATTGGTCCCTTGGTGAGTGCACGAAGCAGATACAGCCAAAAATCCTCCCGCAGTAGTTCGTGCCACCACGATACCATTATGAACTAAAAAACCACCATTACTGGACAACGTGCCCGTGCTAATGTCTAATGTAAAATCAACATTGGTCGGCGCTGGCGAAGGGGAACCATCATTCTCAGAACAACTACTGGCTAGTCCGCCTATGCAAGTCGGAATTAAGGCTACTGCTGCGCCAAATCCTACTTTGGCAAAAAAATCTTTACGTGTCATATGGTGTATAATTAAAGTGCCACTTCAATGTGGTACCTAAAGAACACGACCAATCCATTTTACCCTAGCGGCGAAATCATAAAGTATTCTTAATTATTCAGTAAACACGATTTTATTCATATAATGGTACCCCTAATCTACAGTTTATCTATTTTTGCCCTAAGAATTGTAAACGATGTACTTAGTCAGAAAATCTTCTCCGTTGACCAACTTAGGGATTCTTTTTTTGGTAACTAATCTAGTGCTTAGAATAGTCCTCTTTTGCCTACCCATAACACATACCCACTGCACAGCGACTGCTATATTCAAAATTGTTTTACTAGGTATGCTCTCTGATGGGTTTGTTTTCATCGTAGGCAGCATCGTTCTTTGGCTCTATAGTGCATCGCTTTCAAATAGTAAATTCAACAAACCATGGGGATACCTCATTTTATCCGCTTTACTAGTTTTGCTCGGGTATATTTCTTTTTCAAATACTATCCTTGATGAATATGGAGGTCCACTTCCACTTATAGGGATATCCTTTCTATCCCTAAAAACAGTGCTCTTCGCGTTACTCTTATTTTTACCCAAATACCGTCAAAAAATACGCTTAATACTCTATAGCCTAACACTTTATATTTTTGTATTAATCATCATACTAAACGCCACAAGCGAATTCTTCTTCTGGAACGAATTCGGTCGGCGCTATAATTTTATAGCGGTTGACTATCTAATTTATACGCATACTGTCATAAGAAACCTATTTGAATCCTATCCTGTAATGCCTGTTTTTAGTGCAATCATACTCGTATCAGCTGGGATAACCTACCTAATAGTAAAACGTACAATCAACTTCTTAGAAAACCTTCCTTCACGTAAGGATAATATAAAAAATCTCGCCCTTTATACCGCACTTTTTGGAATTTCCCTATATGCTATTCCGGCATTGGCTAATCTTGAAAATAATGACAATCTGTTTGGAAACGAAATCCAAGCCAATGGCTACTATAAATTCTATCATGCCTTTACAAACAGTAAATTAGCATACAACACCTTCTATAAAACCATACCAATCCAACAAGCTTTTACTCTTTTACAAAAGCAACTTCCTGGTATTAGCCAAAATAATATTTTACGTTTCATAAAATCTGACTCTTCAGAAATTCATAAAAATATAGTCCTTATTACCCTTGAAAGTTTTAGCGCCGACTTCATGAAAAATTACGGAAATACCGAAAATATAACGCCTTTCCTGGATTCTCTAGCCACCCAAAGTATGCAATTCACTAACCTTTATGCAGCGGGTAATCGAACAGTACGCGGACTGGAAGCCGTAACCCTATGCCTCCCTCCTAGTCCCGCTGAAAGTGTCGTGAAACAAATAGACAATAAAAACAAATTCTCTACCGGTAGCCTACTCAAACAAAAAGGATACCAAGTAAAATTCCTATATGGCGGAAATGCACTTTTTGATAATATGGGGGATTTCTTCAGCGGAAATGGCTACGATATCGTAGATAAAAAATCATTCACTCGCAATGAAATTTCGTTCTCCAACATCTGGGGCGTTTGCGATGAAGACCTCTACCACAAAGCCATCAATGTAATGAACACCGAAGGCAAAGCAAACCAACCCTTCTACAATCATATCATGACGGTCAGCAACCATCGACCCTTCACCTACCCCAATAATAAAATCGATATTCCAAGCACTTCAAAATCCCGTAGCGGCGGCGTAAAATATACAGATTATGCCCTACGACAATTTTTTAAAGTCGCTCAAAACCAAACCTGGTTCAAAAATACCGTATTTGTGATACTAGCAGACCACTGCGCTTCCAGTGCGGGGAATACTGAATTACCCATGGACAAATACCGCATTCCCGCTTTTATTTACGCGCCCGGTTTTATTCCCCCAGGCGAAATAAATACCCTAATGTCACAAATAGATATCATGCCAACGCTTTTTGGCAAACTCCAGTTCCAGTACCAAAGTAAATTCTATGGACAAGACATCTTTCAATCCGATTACAAACCAAGAGCGTTCATCGCAACCTACCAAGACCTCGGACTCATTAAAGACAACCTATTAACCATCCTAACACCCATAAAACAAGTCAAACAATTCCAACTCATCCCTGTCCCTAACCCAAAAGTTAAACCCAATTTTCAATTGAACTTCAAAGAAGTACCAATTAAAATTCACAATAATGCGCTGGTCAAACAAACCATCGCGTTCTATCAAACTACAGCCTTCCTTCTTAAAAATAAAAAATACCAACATACAAGTACTCCCTCTAAGTAATAAAGATTTCTTTCATCCTACTCATGGTGACAACAAAAGAATTAGTAATATTACCCCAAATTAAGTTAGACGATAATAACCCTCCAATGAAAAAATATTCCTTTTGCTTACTTTGCTTATTCCTACTTTCTACTGCATTTGCTCAAATCAAACCCATGATAGACAGCACTGCCATGACTACACCATCCAACATAAAATTCAACTACAAACAAGTAATAATCCCTGCTGTTTTAATAGGGTACGGTGTAGTGGGACTAAATGACAACGGCTTGAAAAAAGTAAATACCGACATTAAAAACCAACTCATGGAAGACGGACATAAAAGATTAGGTTTGGATGACTTCTTTCAATATACTCCCTCCCTATCGGTCTATGCACTTAATAATCTTGGCATTGAAGGCAAACACAACCTAAAAGACCGCTCCGTAATTCTTGCCACCTCGCTAGTTCTTGTAGCAACCTCCGTAACCGCTCTAAAAAAAATAACGGGTGTAGAACGACCTAATGGAGCCAACAA
>CANBOV010000094.1 GCA_947371275.1 Flavobacteriaceae bacterium
TTTAATGTTATCGATTACTTTAGAAGTCGAATCTATTTTCTTAATCGAATGGTCCAGTTCGCCACTTCTAACCGTGGTAAAGCAGGTATAGACCGATATGATGATCGCAATTATAGGAGTGATAATCTGAATATTGATTCGCTCAAAAATGGAATTAGGTGTTGGTTTTTTTTCGGTTCCCATACTATTGAATTTTAAAATTTAAGTCTACTTGTTAAAACAGTTATTACAAAATCAATTCCAGCATTCGTGCATTCGTGGCTCAACCATCCAAACAGCAACCGCAAACTGGATTTATTCCACTTCGTTCCATCAGTCGCCTCGTCCAAGGACGAGACTCGTGTCCGCCTACGCGGGAAAGACAAACGTTCATAGAACTACTAAATGTTCAAGCTCAACTGAAATTGTTCCCAATTAAAAACTAAAACCTCCCTTACCACCGTGATAACACTAAATAAAAAAACCGCCCTTTTTTTAGTCACGTTGTGGAACCTTGTTTTTTTCGAGCGTCGGGTGAAGTAAAGCACTCCGAAGAGTTGAGCTCCGCTCAACGGCCCGTGGGTGCGACGGAAAGGAAAAAAACATTAGTGGAACAGGGGCTAAAAATGAGGCTTGACTTTTTGGTTCTTTTTGGTCAAGCAAAAAGAATGAAACGTCCTTACAATTACTAAACCCTCTCGCTAAAACAGTTATTACAAAACCAATTTCCTCATTCGTGCATTCGTGGCTCAACCATCCAAACAGCAACCGAAAACTGGATTTATTCCACTTCGTTCCATCAGTCGCCTCGTCCAAGGACGAGACTCGTGTCCGCCTACGCGGGAAAGACAAAAGTTCTTAGAAAAAGTCTATTATCTATTAGTCTATTATCTATTAGTCTATTATCCCTGCCTGCCGGCAGGCAGGTATTATCTCTACAAACTGCCACCTTACTACATACTAAATATTTTATCCAATCCTAAATTGATGCCCACATATATGGAAGTATAAGGCGTTTGCTTTGGAAAATAACCTCTGATGTCGGTACCTAATACCAACTGCGTGGCCGAGGAAGTAAAATATTGAAAATAGGTTCTTACCAAATAGAATTTTTGTGATTTCTCACTAGTGGCAATGGTAAAATTACCTTGGTCATCTATTGTAGGGAAATTGTTAGCGTGGTTCAATGAAACACCTGCGGTACCTTGGATGAATAGGACACAATTGTCTCTGAAATTAAAATCAAAAGTGAACCCCCCACCAAAATTACCAGTAGTAAGGTTGACGGTCTTAGTAGTCTCAGGGGCTAAAACCCGAATAAAGTCGCTTTCCGCGGGTACAGGATCGCCATCAGCAAGAGTGACCTCTTCGGTTTGAAGGGTTTTTATTTTGGTCGTGGTCTCATATTTTGAAAGCAATAATTCTAAATGACCGTGAAGATAAATATTAGCAGTTCCCAATTTTGTTATCCTATACATGGGCTGTACATATAAACTAAATGCCGAAGCTTTGGTTTGAGCACTATAGCGGTTATACATTTTATTGTATTTGTCACCACTGCCGTCAATAACATCCAACGGTTTAATGAGTACATTTTCAACTTTCGAAACAACCAAACTGTCTTTGGGTAGATAGGCTATTTTCATGATACCCGTATTAATTGCCCAATTGTTAGTGTCGGTAGCGGGTACGTATATATTGAAGTGCCCCACATAGTTGGTCTTGTCGGTGCTGTTAAAATCAAAATTTACTCCATTTAAGAAAGTATATTTGGCTTCGCTAGGTGCTGCCTTGTTTTTATTGGTTAACACAGTCGTTTCTTCTTCGGTTTTATATTTATCAGCAAGGGCATCCTCTGCCAACTTTTTTTGTTTTTTGGCAGAAACGGCTTTACTATCTTTAGGGTCTTTTGGAATTTTGGATAGCTCTTCAGTTTTAGAAGCGCTCACCAGTTTTTCATTGGCTTTTATCGCTGCTTGCAATGTATTTATGTCAGCAGTATAGGTAGCAATATTAGTGGCATTTTGCTTATTCAATTCCGGAAATGCACTATTCTTATTTAAAAAAGTCTCTTCGGCTTTCAACATTTCTTTCAACGCTTCAAGGCGTGAATTTTGCTCTTTGATTTCCTTGTTTATTTTAACAATTTCTTCTTTTGTTTTAATGTTTTGTCCCATCATAACTGCACTCATTATAAGCGCCATACATAGCATAATTCTTGTTTTCATGTTTTTCTTTTTTAATTGTTAATAATAGGTACTTTGCAAATAGTTACTCGGATTAATTTTGGCCAATTGATCCCACATGGTGTTGCCATTATCTAGAATTTTGGTATTGGCAAAAGCTCTGAATTTTGCGACTGAATCTTCCTCTAAATTTTCTTTTTCAGTCATGAAGTAATCCGTTCCAAATAGGATGCGATTACCATAGGGCTTATTCAGTTCTTTATAGAATTCTTTATATAAAAATTGATTTTCACTGGCTACGGCTTCGGCAACGTCAAAGGATATATCAGTGTAAAGATTTGGATATTCAGCCAGCATTTCTCTAATGAGGTCATACCAATTCTTATCGGTAACGCCAAAAGGCTTCTTTTGAATGGCTTCCGATTTCATTCCTTTAGAGGCTTTTATTTGTGCCACTCCACTAAAATGGGCTAAGCATATTTTTAAGTTGCTCTCTTTAAAGTAATCGAGTACGCTTATGTAACTAGCGGGATCTAAAAAGTAAGAGCAGGAATACTTGCAGTTTTTGGTCGCTTGAGTCCCCAATAGTCGTCCAAAAAAACTTCCTTTCTCGTTAATGAATTTCGGGTTCGTATACTGCGTTTTGGTATAAGGGTCGTAGGGATTAAGATGATTAGTAATGTAATTTTTGTCATAGTTAAAGATACCCCCTAGATAATAAGTGTGCGCCATTACGGGAACGCCGTTTTTTGCTGCCCATTCAAAGGTTTCTTTTAATTTTTCATCAAATACATAAAATCCCGTACTAGGATAAATTTTTAGTCCCTGAAAGGGATAAACTTCGCTACCGCCAACATTTATTTTAGTATTAAAATACTGTTCTATCTTATTTTTGATCTCACTACCCGAATTCAGCCATCTAGGATCAAGCCCAAAAAAAGGCAGTATGCGATCGGGATACTTTCGTTTGATATCAATTATTTCTTCAAGCTGTCCCTCAAATCCAGTTTTTGAATTCCCTACACCAAGATTTTCCATATTGAGAGATAAAGCCACAAAATCAATGGACTCATTTTTATAGCGGCTCACCAAATCTTCAAATACTTCTATCTGACCTTTGCTCTTTCCAATCTGAAGAAAGGTAGCATAGCGTTTAAGTAAACCCTTATTTAATCCAGCAAGTTTCTGAATGAGATAGGAACCTAGTTGTGTATTGGTGAATTTGTCAACAACTCCTGCTACCGCTGGCGGCATATATAGTTTTAAAAAACCATCCGGGGCATTATTCATAGTGAAAATATGAGTATGCACATTTTTATATCTAGTGTTCATGTTTCTTTATTTTTTTAAAATGGATGAAGTAGTTGCTTTCTTTAATAAATCAAACCAAAAAGGCGCTCCTAAACTGGCAGCTATTGCTGATATAATGATACCCAGTAGTTTGAAAAACAAACAACTAAAAGTAACTTCATTTCCTTTATAAGTGCTTATTGGTTTGGCTAAAATACCGGTGCTACAATTGAATTTATCCCAGCCAATAGGCAATTCTAATTTGTTTTTTAAACTGTCGATTTTCTTAAATAATTCCTTTTTTTCATTATTTACTTTTGCCACATCTTGTACCGTATCTTTTACTGAATTTTTGTGTAATAACTCCAGCGGTTGTAACTGATAGGTGTCGTTTAAGGTTTCCAATTCCTTTTTGTTTTTTAAATAGAATTTCTCCACTTCAGTTCTAGCCACCGGATTTTCTTTGTAAAAGTTAAACAAAGCAATACTATCTACATTAAGCGCCGCACTGATCAGCAGCCCTAAAACAAACAATCTTTTTTGTGAAGCTTTTTTATACCAAGCAGAAGTTCGGCTACCAAATTCAGTAAACCATATCTCAACATCTTCAATCAATGTTTTATATAATTTTTCTTCATCAAATTGATCGCCAACGGTAGCATTAATTTTAGCTTTGTTTAAATAATTCTTGAGCATGATAATGACATCGCTTTGGCCTAAATTATTGACGGCAAATTCAAAATTGTTCAATAATTCATTGTTGTAAACAGGCACATAAGTAGGGTGGTCTGCTATCAAGATTTTAGTGGCATGAGCAAAGGATATGCTGTCAATCAAAGTCTCAGCCAGCATTTTTGAGCTTAGTTCGGAGGGGGGTGACTCACTTGATTTTGTGAGTAATTTAATTTTACTGTGATTATAAAGCATAATACCCCAGTTAATCTGATTAGTGGCATCATATAATTTGTCAAAGATTTTACTTCTCATAAATCTTCCTCGTTCACCCTTTACTTGCACAATCATCTCTTGAATCATGCTGCACAGCAAAGCAAAAAGTGCCCAACTAATGATAATCGATAAAGTGGTCTGCACTATTGCCATTGAAAAAAAACCTGTTTCCATACTATTGAATTTTTAATTACTGCCAGCACTGCATTAGGGAGCGCCATACTCTTTTATAATAATTGTTAAATGTTAAGTGATTGCATGTTCTCCTAAATGTCTTTCATGCATAAGCTGAACGACTTCCGCAATTACTTCGTTCTTGATAACATTTTTACCCGGACAAGCATGTGTGGTTTTGGGGTCTTCTTTGTGCAATTTAAGGGTATGGGGATCCAAACCTAAAACACCACACAAAGTGGCAATAGCGGCCACTGCATTTTTTCTTACCTCTAGTCCTCTGCCACTCGAAAAACTTTCTGTTGAATAGTCTCCAACCATTTCAAAACCTAGGGCTAGTTTGTTCCACGAAGGAGAATGAACACCACTCATAGTCAACGGAGTAAAAACCCATATTTGACGGTCATCAATAAAAAGATGCGGACCGGCACTCCATTTATTGGTATCGCGATAATAACTTTCTAAATTTTTGATATGTTGCAAGGTTAATCCTTTTGGCCGTTGAGCCAAAGTAGGCGAACCCGTATTATGTAAGGCAATAAAAGAAGGTCGCCAGGCATTCCAAACTAAAGAATGACAATATTTTTCAAAATCTGCAGGGCTGAAGGATAAGCCAACAATCGGTTTCCAATTCATAATATATTTTTTTAAGTTAATACAATACAACAGCACCCTATAAACCAGCGGTTTATAACGGCACAAAAAAACTTCTTCGGTCTCCAACACGAAACCAAAACAAGCAACATCAAAATAGGGGTGGTATTTGTAATCCTCTTTCGGAGAACTAGAACTAAAGTACCGAGTACCCGCCGAAAGGGATTTTATATTCGTTAAATAGCTATTTTTCTCGATAAACTACATCTTTTTCTAAAAATCAATCCTTAGAACCATTTTTCCTTAGTAGCTTGGTAACACTAAATAAAAAACCCGTCCTTTTTTTAGTCCCGTTGTGGAACCATGTTTTTTTTGAGCGTCGGGTGAAGGAAAGCACTCCGAAGAGTTGAGAATACATAATTCTCCTTGTCTTAATACTTAATTCTTCCCCTACAGGGGCTAAAAATGAGGCTTGACTTTTTGGTTCTTTTGAAATCGAAGATTCACGAACACCCATCACAATATAAAAGCGTGAGTAGTCAAGCCAAAAGAATGAAACGTACTTAGAACTACTTAACCCAATCGTTAAAACAGTTATCACCAAACCAATACCATCATTCGAGCCTTCGTGCCTCAATACAATAAACTTAATCTTAAATAGGAAGCGATTTTAATTCGCTAAGAGCCTTCTTTGCATTGGCAACTTTATCGGTAAATAGCTCTTTACCTTGTATAGCATTTTCAACAGCAGCTATCTTTTCTTTTGTCTTAGCAGACATAGAAATTACGTTTGAAACTTTTGTAGTTGATTTTTCAGTTTTCATAAAAAGCTGTATCGTAGTAGTTGATTAAAAATAATCAACTACTTATTTTAAACAAAATTAGATTATTTTTTTTTATAAACCAAAATATCATCATATTGATTATCAGGTATATATTGAACAAATGTATTCGCTTTACTTTTATTACGTCCAAAGAAAATATAATCAATACTTAGGTTTTCAAAGTTCTTGTCAACATAATATCTATAGGTTTTAATACGTCTTTGATAATTTTTACAGATGTCGACACATTTTTTTTTGCAGGACGGCAAACAGTTTTTTATAAAATCTTCATGGCTATCACTTCCACTTACAATGATGACAGCATCTTTATTTTTAGCAAAGAATAGAGGCACAGTGCTTAATACCGTATTAAATACAATTCGCATGTCCCCATTATTACTATTGATATCATCAATAATTGTACCTGAAGTTTCATCATAGTCACCAAAACCTAGATTGTAAACGGTTCGTGTTCACATAACCTTAACTGGCGAATATTCGATTGCCTTGATAATAGATTTTATTCCCTTACTTTCAAATAAAAATTGAGTTTTAATTGCTTCGGTAGTTTGCTGGGTTGTATAAACAGGTAATGTATTCAAAGCGTTTTTCTTATATTATCAAAGTAAAAGTAAGAAATTATCTTTAAAAATTAAAGTCCACACATTTTTTTTTACTTATTTGATTCACAACCAGAGGATGAACTAAACTCTAAGAAAGTAGTTGTAATCTATGTACAACTATCCAACAATCCAACAATCCAACAATCCAACCATCCAACCATCCAATCTGCGACTGCGACTGAGACTGCCTCCCAATCATTCGTGCATTCGTGGCTCAACCATCCAACCATCCAAAAAAAAGCTCCCCGCTTTTTTTGAAAGCAGGGAGCCAACTAAATTAATCCACTCCAATCACTTGAAGCGCAGCATAATCCTCATTCTTTAACGAGTATTGCGCTCCATTGACTTCTTGGTAGAACGAAATCAACAATAGGAATAAAGTTACTCCTGTGGATGAAGTCACTGCCGGTGGCACCAAGGAGATGGCCTGTTGCGTCATGTCTAACGGAATGTTGGCCGTCGCACTGGAAACCAACTCCGAGTTGCCGGTTTCAAAATCCAAGGCTAGGACCGAGGCTTGAAAACTCACATGCGTCGCGCCTTGTGGGTACAGCAACTGCTCTTCCGGAATCAACGAGGCTATCGAAACCTCCCCAGTGGTTTTGTCCAAGGAAAACGGACTAAACAACACATTTTTCAAAGGGGCATAGGCGTTGAAATCGAAGCCTTCCAACTCCATTTTACCGGCATCCGTAGCAATCCCCATCGCTACATTACGATTCCCTCTCGTGGAGATGGTGTCCAGGTTTTTGATGCGCGCCATTGTTTGGTGCAAACGGGCCGTCATCTGACTGTCCTTTGCTTTAAAGATTAAATTCCCTAAAGCCAAGCGAAGCAACTTTCCTGCCCCAGCACAACCCGTAAACTCGCTGTTGTTCTCCCTCGTACGCACAAAATTCGCGTCGTTCGCAATTCGCGCCGCAGAGACCCCGCCTTTGCGTCTAACAAAATGTTTTCCATTTTTCTGGAAGAAGGTTAAGTCGTCTATCGAACCTTCAATTTTTACTATTCCTTTTGACTTTGCCATAGTAAGTAGTGTTTAAATGAATACTCAGTGAGCCATCCAGCAGCCTTTTGAATCAGCAACCCATCAGAATTCGAGCTAGCATCAAATCCCACCAAACCACCTGAATATAAAATCAATCCCTATTCCCTTCGCACTTTTCCCAGTAACGCTTCAAAGCAACAGCGCGATCGTACCTTTGTCGATAGTAACGACCAACAAGCTGTAAAAGGCCAGTGCCCAAAAAGAATAAAAAAAATTCCATACTCCAATTCAAAGAACCTTCGGATGCCAACATAAGACAATTCAAAACCCCGAAAGTTTAAGCCCACTGCCGTTTTAGACCGCTTTTGCCATAGTAAACCATTCCCGCCGTTTCTGCCATTCCTGCCAAAAAGCAAAAAAATAATACCCCAATTAAACCTTTTGAACTCAGTTTTGTCTAATCCAAAAAAAGCTATAGAGTTTACTCAGAGTTTATATAGAGTTTACTTAAAGCTTACTTAAAGTGTAGTCCAACCTTACTCTAAAAT
>CANBOV010000095.1 GCA_947371275.1 Flavobacteriaceae bacterium
GGATTAGAAGAATGCGGTGCGATGGTTTCTTCACAGAAATACAATTCGTCTATCAAAGTGGCACCGATGCAGAGTACTTTTTGAGTCATGGGGCAAAGATAGGAAATTGGTATTAGGTTGATTTGGTGATTTGGTAATTTGGTAATTTGATTATTGGATTATTGGATTGTTGGATATTGAGAGGGATAGTTTGAAGTTAAATGATGGACTTTTTTGACCTGCTTTAACTAGGCAGTATATAGGCAGTATGTAGGGAGTAAGTAGGCTTTAACCCTACTTTTTGGGTGCATAAAACGTTGGTTTTTGGAGGAAAAAGGGCATAATTTGTTTAACATTTTATGTAAGTGGTTTTTGCTGTTACTGATTTAGAATCAGTGGAATATTATTTTTCAAAAATCATTTTTTAAAAACATTAAAACACTTGTATTAAGCTATTTACAAAACAGTATCGTCTTTTAAAATGACGAAAAAATTATAAATAAAATAAAAAATATTAACAATAATTGTCGTTATTTCGTTTAAATTGCTATTTTTATTTTTAAATACTGTAAACAAATGTTAAATAAAACCCTAATTAAACACCTTAAAAATCTAACCCTATAAAAAACTAAAAGCCAGTTCTCTATGCCTTTGAATAATAAAATTAAACTAGCAAACATTGGCTTTCTAGTAACATTAACGTTTATCATTTATATTGGTTTTTTACTTTTTAATTCGTTTGATAAAGACAAGAAGGGTGATGAATTATTGAATCATTCTTTTGATGTGGTTGCCACCAACAGGCAATTATTATCAACTATTAAAGATGCCGAATCGGCACAACGTGGCTATGTGATCACGGATAATCCTAAATTTTTAGAACCCTTAGTCAAATCCGTCGCACTTAAAGACAGTTTGATGACCCGATTGATGGTATTAGTGGGTAAAAATCCTGTGAATTTGGCTCAAGTAGAATTACTTAATGAGTTGGTTCGCCAAAAGTACCAAAGCATTGATCATACATTATTACTTAAAAAAGAGAAAGGGCAAAAGGCAGCGGTAGCTTATATTAATCTGGGACAAGGTCGGCTTTTGATGGAAAGCATTCGAGGAAAGTTTGAACGCTTTGACAAGGAAGAAAATAAGATATTACAACAATGTATAAAGAACAGCCAGACTTCCCATAATGCCATTGAAAAAATATTACTATTGGGTAATTGGAGTTTAGTCTTTATTTTCTCTTTATTATTTTATAATTTATTTAAACAATTAAGACGTGTAAAGCAAAATGAAGAGTTATTGTTCATTCAAAACGAATGGCACAATCAAACACTAATTAGTATGGGTGATGCTGTGGTTACCACTGATATTAATGGAATCGTCACTATGTTGAATAATGCAGCGACTCAAATTACGGGTTGGGCCACCATGGAAGCTGTAGGCAAAAGTATTCCGCAAGTTGTATCGTTGCAGGATGCCAAAACAGAAACCCCTTTAAAAGGGGAATTGTTGCGCGTATTGAAAGAAAAAAAGCCCCTGTACTTGAATAAGGACATTGTCTTGATTCGAAAATATAGCACTAAGAGTTTCATTGAGTGCAGTGGCGCACCGATACACAATAAAAAGGGTAAGGTAATTGGGGCTGTCTATATTATAAGGGATATAAATGACCGTGTAAAAGCAGAAGCAGAACGTTATAAAGCCACTCAAAAAATAGAGTCAGCTCGTAATAAGTTCTATCAAATCTTAGAATCCAATCCCGTTGGTATTGCCATCACGGAAGTAAGTTCGAGAAAGATAAAGTATGTTAATGAGGCATTTTGTTTGATGTCGGGTTATACCCGAGAAATGCTATTGGGTTACAACGCTGAGGAGTTTAATTTTATTCATCACAAAGACCGCATGGCTGAAGTAAGAGCTTTGGAGAAAAATAAAGGTAAAGCGCGAAATATAGAGGCAAAGTTTCACAAGAAGGATGGAAGCAGTATCGATGTTTTGTTTCATGTGGACACTTTGGAGCTCGATAATGTACTGTGCCATTCTGCTAATCTAGTTGACATTACCCATAAAAAGCAATTGGAAGATAAGATTGTAAAGTTGAATCAAACCTTGGAAAAGCGCGTGAAAGTGAGAACGGCCGCATTGGAACAACAAAAAAACTTTACTGAAAACATCCTGAATAAAATATCTACTGAAATTATTGTTTATGACAAGAACCGTAAATACCTATATGCCAACACTGAAGCATTTGAAAACAAGGAATTACGCCAATGGGTTATTGGGAAAACTGATTATGACTATTGTGCCTTTTTGGGAATTGATGACTACTTGGCAGAAAGCAGGACGAAGGCCTTTGATGGTTGTAAAAAGCAAATAGACAATGAGTGGGTTGATGAAATCCCATTAGAGGATGGTAGTGTTAAATACATGTTACGGATTTTGCATTCGGTTCCGAATGATGATAAATACATTTTAACAGGTTATGACATTACCCATATCAAACAAGCTGCTTTAGCCAGTGAGGAGTATACGCAAAACCTTGAGCATATGATGGCGATGACTTCTCACCAAGTGCGTCATGCGGTGGCCCAAATACTTGGGCTAAAAAATTTACTGCAAGACGAATTGTCGCAAGAAGAGTTGCAAACTGTTGTTGGTTACATGAATACATCTATTGACAGTTTGGCGACCTATACGCATGAGTTGACTGATTTTATTTATGCGGTTAAAAGTAATTAAGGCTTTAGGCCGTCGTACTGGGCGGTAAAATTCCAATAGTTGAAATTCCACCCGAGCCGAAGGTGAACGGAGCGAAGCTAAATTCCAAATTCCAAATTCCGACTCATAACTTATAACTCATTTTATTTGTGTTGTTTTAATAAATATATTTGTGGCCTATTAAAATTGCTGCTTTATGAAATATGTTTTGCTTTTGCTGTTGGTTACTTTTCCTTGTTTGGCGCAAACCTTGAAACCGGTTACGGTGATTAAGCAACGCACTTATTATTTGAATGGAGGGGTTCGAACTACACTGGTGGATGGGAAGTCGAGAGAATTGATTAAAATAGATTTACCGGCCCATACGAAAGGCTGTTATTACAGTTTCACTACGGCTCCTGGTGAAGACGGGACGCAGTTGTTGAATTTGGGTTTGCAATTAACGGCTGCTATTTACGGTGGTACACCGGGTATGGCAATAGCTTCTAAAATAAAGGTACCGGCTGGAGCGGATGCTGTGGATGTATATGTGCTTTCTGCGGGGAGTGTTAAAGCGTTTATGGACAAAGAGGACAAGAAATGGAAATCCCACCGTGACATTAGTGTACATAATGCTAAAGATGCGGTACAATATATTGACAATACCCGGTATGGGAATTCGTTTTATATAGGTTTGCGCAATCCGTCTGCTTTGAGCGGCATTGGCATTGCTATAGAAGTAGTGGCTATGGTTGAAGAAGTGGTAATTGACACTCCGAAGGCCGAATTGTATGGTGATTTGGGTTGGAAAGCTTATGAAAATCAAGACTATAAAAAAGCCTTGACTTATTATGAGAAAGCTTTATCCTATGACCCAAACTTGGCTTATGTTCATTTTAACCGTGCTTTGATTTACTTGTTACAAGGCAAGTCCGATGTGGTGGATCGTTATGTTGAAGCGATTGCTTTGGCGGAAAAGGATCCTGATGCCCAAAAAATATTTCAGAATGCCTTAGTTGATTTAAAGGCATTACAGGTGAACAAACCAACTTTGAAAAACATAGATGCAATAGTGGAGTTGGTTTCCAATGAAATTAAAGTTCCGTAGGGAGTGGATTGTTGGATTGCTGGATAGTAAGGAGGTATTAAAAAGAGTTAGGGTATAAATACTACTAAATTGGTTTTTTACTATATTAGCAATCAACGAATAACCCTTAAACCGCCACTGTTATGAAAAAAATGCTTTTCCTCGTGCTTTGTCTTAATTCTTTCTACAGCCATAGCCAAAACATTACCTTTTTGAAGAGCCAACGTAAAGACAGTATTAGTTTGGCGAAATCCCTACCCGAACTGGCAAGGAATGCTATAAACGTTTACAAAGAAGGCAATAAAGAGACGTATAAAGACAATTTATTTCGCTTGCATATAGTAGCTAAACACTATGGAGCGGTAACGCCCTTGTTACGATCGTTGGGTCAGGAAATGGCGGGCGATAGTACAAAGATTCGAGCCCTTGGTATTTCCTTCCGACTTTATGCCAGTGTGATGGCACAGCATCCTGTTTCGGTTTCTGAAACGGAGCGGCTATTTGAGCAACAATTTCAGAAACTATATGGCACGTTGGATGAGGAAGGCAAGGGGATGGTGGATCAATACTATGAAAGAGACCTTAGCCTATTAAAAAACGACTTTGATGCTAAAATAAAAGCATTGGGTGATCAAGACCAAATAAAAGTGAATGATGCCGTGGCACTCTGCCGCAGTTATTGTAGTTATGTGGCATTTTCTGCAACTTTAAGAAAGGCAAAGCAATTGCTTAAAGTCATTACTGACGCTAACTATAACGTTGACGATACGGTAGTATTGACGATGAAGGACGGTGGTACGGTTTCCTTAACCATCGCGCGGTTGAAAAGTGCGACACAACCCTTGCCCGTTGTTTTGATGTACAACATTTATGCGGGACGAGACGAGGCCAATTGTAAAGAAGCCGCACAAAAAGGCTATGTTGGCATTATAGCCAACACGAGAGGCAAGCGATTGAGCAAAGACGATATAGAACCTTATGAGCACGATGCGCGCGATGCGTATGAGATCATTGATTGGATTAGTAAGCAAACTTGGTGTAATGGCAAGGTGGGTATGTATGGGGGGAGTTACTTAGGTTTTAGTCAGTGGAGCGCAGTGAAGTACTTACATCCCGCTTTAAAAACGATAGTGCCACAAGCATCAGTAGGTGCGGGAATTGATTTCCCAATGCACAACGGTATTTTCATGCCCTATATGCTGCAATGGCTTCACTTTGTTAGCAACAACAAGTTAAGTGATTTGGTCGATTTTAATAATACTGACCATTGGAACAAGGTATTTAAAGAAGCCTATATGAAAGGCATCCCCTTTAATAAATTGGATAGTTTGGAAGGAAGTTCTAAAGCGATATTCCAGCGTTGGTTGGCCCACCCTACTTATGATTCCTATTGGAAAAGTATGGTACCACAAAAAGAAGAATATGCGGGAATTACCATTCCAATTTTGACTACTACGGGGTATTATGATGATGACCAAGTAGGTGCCCTATCCTATTACAACGCTTACCAGAAATATAATCCGTCGAACAATTACTATTTGATTATAGGGCCTTATGACCATGGTGGTTCTCAGGGGTATCCTAAAAAGGCTTTACTTGACTACACGATTGATGAAGTGGCTAACATTCCGATACAAGAAATTGTATTTCAGTGGTTTGACTACACTTTGAAAGAGGGACCGAAACCTGAGATCTTAAAAGACAAGGTCAATTATGAATTGATGGGTGCTAATAAGTGGATGAGTGCAGCAACGGTTGGACAAATGCACAATAGTGAGCTTACTTTTTACCTTAGTTCGACGAAAAAGCTATCCTTGACTCCGGACCCAAGTGAGGGATACATTTCTCAGCAAGTTGATTTTAAAAAACGAGACGATTATTCATCGACTAAGGAAAGTGACTATTGCGGTTTTACGGCGATGGAACCTAAGACCTTGAACATTAGCAAAAACCTATTGCTTTTTGAAAGTGAGCCATTGGCCGAACCCGTTGCAATTACGGGAGCTATAAAAGCCTATTTGGACCTAGCCATTAACAAGAAAGATTTAGATATAGAATTCCAGCTGTATGAGAAAAAACCTGACGGAACCTATTTTGCTTTGAGTACGAATTACCAAAGGGCAAGTTTGGCAAAAGATCCTAGCACGAGA
This sequence comes from Flavobacteriaceae bacterium, assembly GCA_947371275.1. Lineage (GTDB taxonomy): Bacteria > Bacteroidota > Bacteroidia > Flavobacteriales > Flavobacteriaceae > Flavobacterium. Next base: position 5,914 of record CANBOV010000095.1, read on the forward strand.
CAATTACTGACTCCGAATCATAAAGAACACCTTCCTTTGGAGCGGAATTTTATGGCTTGTCGTCAATTGCAAAAAGGGAGTCGGATTGTCATTACCTTGGGTGTAAACAAGAGTGCGGATTGGGAAATCAATTATGGTACTGGAAAGGATGTGAGTGAGGAATCCATTAAGGACGCTACTGAACCATTAGATGTCCAATGGTTCAATAGCAGTACTTTTGTGGTGCCGGTTCTTAAGTGAAATTCCAATACTAAAATTCCAAATTCCAATTATTAAATTCATTTCGCTTCGCTCCATCAGTCGTCTCCTCCTAAGACGAGACTTGTGTGCCAATCCGCTATTTTGATTACGTGTTCACTTTGAAATAATGTTCGAGTACGGCGGCTAATCTTATGCCTCCGTCTAGCAATTGAGTTTCGATGATGGGATAGACGGCATCGATATAGGTTTCTTCTACTTTGTTGTTTTTTACTTCGTATACCTCTTTGAGATACCCTCTTGATTGTTTGGCCCATCCAATGATGTCAATCTTTTGCATTCCTTCTATAGCTTCGGACGTATATTTCTTTGATTTTAATACATCGGCTAAGGAGGTCGCTTTGAATTCGATTATCTCTGAATCCCAAGTAGAATGCAGGTTGGTTTCCTTCCCACCCATAAAGTTTAGTTTGATTGTATTTCCTCCTTTATCGGAAAAGTAGCCTATGTGGAGGGGTTGGTGTAAGTCGCCAATGAGGTGAAATAATATTAGGATACGTCTTTTAATTTCGTCGTGCGAGAGGTTTTCTTTGTGGTCTAAGTCTTTTAGCGTACTGTTTAATATAGTCACTATGTTATCCCCTGCAGGCACTTCTTTGGATCCTTTTTCTAGATTAATGTAGTGGTAGGGTTTCATATAATCATTGGCATGGTCGCTTTTTATGGCATCCATCCAATTAGCCGCCTCTTCGATAGACATGCCATCTAGGTATTGAAGTACAACTTTTTTGGTGGCTTCATCCATATAATGGAAGGCGACTTCGGCCACGAGGGCATGTCCCTGATGTCCCCAAGCTAACGCAGCATTAGAGGACAAGCAGGTCATTACAGCCAGTGCGGCTGTTAACAATGACTTTTTCATATAAGTGGTATTTAGGCACTAAAAATAATACTATTTCTAGTATTAGGTATCAATAAATTGTTAAATAGCGATGGCGGTGGTTGTCCCTATGAAGAATCTCTATTTGGATGGTGCTTTTTAAATGGGAATTGTATAATCCTTTATCAGAATTGTATAACAAAACATCAGGTATAAACTGTGTACTTCGTAGTAACAATAAACAATGTTATTTGTCAAGAGAAGAAAGTAATTCACCAAGATTTTTATTTTGGTACTAACAAATAGTGTTGACACATGCCCTCAATGCTAATCGTCCCGATGTTCGGGACGATTTTTTTTATTGCCGTAAAGAGGTGTGAATTATAGCAATTGGATTACTAATTATATAAAGCGTTGCGGACAGAAATGAATGACCTTAGTGTGGTCTAAGCAGGGGCCTTCCCGACTATTTAAAGTTGGATTACCCCCCCTACTACCCCTATAATTATGAAACTAGTCACCAGCATGGGAATGTTCCTTTTATTACTTGGAATCCTACTACTACCCCAAAAAGCAAGCCCTCAACCTACAGTAAGTTTACAAGTGTTTTATGATGATTTAAGTCCGTACGGCAATTGGGTAAACAACCCTGACTATGGCTATGTATGGATTCCGCAAGTAGCGCAGGGATTTACCCCTTATAACACAAATGGGCATTGGGTCTATACGGATATGGGATGGACCTGGGCCTCTGATTATTCTTGGGGTTGGGCTCCTTTTCACTATGGCCGTTGGTATAACGATTCTTATTATGGATGGGTATGGGTTCCCGATACTGAATGGGGCCCGGGCTGGGTTTCTTGGCGCCATTCTGATGCTTATTATGGATGGGCACCCATAGGTCCGGGTATTAGTATTGAAATTGCTTATAGCAGTGGTTATAGTTTACCAAACAACCAATGGACCTTTGTGAGAAACCGTGATTTTGGCCGCCGTAATATTACTAATTACTATGTAAATAATTCGAATAATGTAACCATCATTAACAATACTACAATTATTAATAATGTACAAAGAGATACTAGACGAAATGTGCGCT
>CANBOV010000096.1 GCA_947371275.1 Flavobacteriaceae bacterium
ATTTATGGTCTGCTTTTATCTCTGGTGGTGGTAAGTGGCCTGCTTTATGCGAATTGCAACCTTAAAACGAAACTTTCTAACAAGCCGCTCACCGCTGCTGAGCAGAAAGCTGCCAAGAAAAAATGGGAAGCTAGTCCGGATGGTATCGCGTTTACTAACTGGAAAGCGTCTCCCGGTGGTCAAAAAGTACTAATTAGTGCTCGTAACCTTCGGAAGTCGGTTACCGATTTTACCGATATGGAGGGTGTGGTTACTTCGCTTACCCTTCCAGTAGGTTCGCGATTGGGTTATGGCGTGATGGTAGAGATCAAAGGCGTTGATTATATACTTGCTTTTGGGTCGGACCCGGTAGCGGGTTTGAAAGTCAACGACAAAATTGTTATCAAAAGTCATAATGTATCTTTTGCCCCGAAGTATGCTTATCCTATTGTTGCGGGTGATTATGTAGCCCGTGAGGGGAAGGTACTTTATAAAAGGGTGATGCGTAAAGGGGGGTGTTAGGTTAGTTTTCAGTCGCAGTCTCAGTTTTCAGTTTTGTAATTAAGATAAGGAGAGGTGTTTTTTAGGACTTATAACTTATGCTTGCTCAAGTTGATGTGTTCCTTCCTTCGTCGGCATGACAAAATATAACTACACTATTGATGGTTCTTAAGTACTTATCGTGGATGCTTGCTAAGGTTGATGGGGGAAGTTGCAGTCGATAGTTTAAATTCCAATTAAGCAGAGGTTCTAATAAAATTTTTAATTGGATTCCTATGCGCAGCTTCTCGATACATCCCGATTGCATCGGGACACTCGAAGTGACGGAAGTACTTATTATAAATTCCAATAAAAGAAATTTATTCCGCTACGCTCCATCAGTCGGCTCCTCCTCGTGTCAAAATCCAAATCTAAAATTGCATTAGTAGCTGTTCTATTGAAGCACACTAGAACTCTTCGCTTTCGTGATCGAAGTAGCCTTTGTTTTTGATCTTGTTGGAGAAGAAATTGAGGAAGAGTACCACGAACGATAGGAAGAATAGCGCTTGGATGCTTACTAATACTTTGGCATAGAGCGTTACAGGGACGTAGTCTCCGAATCCGATGGAAGAGGAGGTGACCATACTGAAATAGATGGGGTCGTACCAGGTTTCGAAGGGACGGTTCATGTTGGCCCCACAATCGTAGAGTACGCCAAACGAGAACACAATTTCGAGGTAATTGAAGAACAGTAGGAGCATGGAACGCTTATAGGAGCGGGGTCTTGAGAGCATGTCGGACGCAAAAATCAGCGTGGGGATGTAGAGTACTGTTTCTAGTAGGACGTAGGCCATGAGGAATACGACGGCTATGTTTCCTTGCCAGTCATTGATTAGGATTAGGAAGGGGAAGGCCACTTTGAGCAGGACGTAGATGTCCATCATGAGGTCTTGGTATTCGAATCCGATTTTGTGTGCGAAGTGTTTGATGTAGAGTCCGGGAAACAGTAACTGCGATATAGACAGCACTAGGCGGACTATTTTCTCGATACCATTATCGTCTTGGTGGTCGTTGTTCCAGATGGCTCGTATGTTGAGCATTCGCTTTTGGAGCGGTGTTACATTGAAGCGGTTGCGATCGCGGGAAGTGATTTTGCCGAGCAAGAGTTTCTTAAAGAAGTGTTTCATTAGGCCAGTTTTTTGATGGTGAACAGTTCGTTATGCGTTTCCACTTTGGGATACATGCGTAGGGAGTAATTGCCTCCGAACTTGGTTCTATACACTTCATTGCGTTCCTCTTGGGCTTGGGTGATTACCATGGTATTGAACAGGATGAATCCATTTACATTGAGAATATTGTTGACCCGGTTGATGAAAAAATCCTCGAAGAGGAAGTTGGGCATCATCGTATCTTGGAAAATATCGATGATGATTAGGTCGTAGGTTTTTTTGGTTTTCAGTACAAATTCGAAGGCATCGTCAATTACTAGTTCGAGTTGTGGTATCGCATCCAATTGGAAGTATTCTTTGGCGATTTTGATTACTTGTTCGTCGATCTCGACTCCAGTTATTTCCCCGGTAAACTTTACATCCTCTACTAGGGTCTTGATGACGCTCCCAGCGGCTACGCCAAGGACTAGGATGCTCTCGAATTTTTGGATGCGTTCGAAGCCTATATACTTTAGGCCTTTGCGCAGGATGCGTTGTAGGCTACCATAGGAATAGTTGGTGTTTTGGCTGTCTAGTACCAATTGGCCATTATTCCACGTTACTTCTAATGTTTTGCTTATAGAAGAATTTTTCTTGTAAATATTCACTGGAAGGAAGTAGCTGAAGAGTTTTTGGAGCATTGGAAATAATTTATTCAAAAATAATAGATTTAATACTAAATTTACGAAAAATAACGCTTGTGAAACGGCACTTATATCAATTTATTTTTTTTCGAATATTCGGTTGGAAAATCATTGGCACTGTGCCTGAGGAAGTCAAGAAATGCATCTTGATGGTCGTACCGCATACCTCAAATTTGGATTTCTTTTTGGGATTGTTTTCTCGGGGCATTTTGCAGCGGGAGATGAACTTTGTGGGGAAGAAGGAACTATTTATGTTTCCGTTTGGCTTCTATTTTCGCAGCATAGGCGGGGCACCTTTGGACCGCAGTGGCGGGAAGAACTTGGTGGATGCCATTGTGGACGTGTTTGACTCTCGGGAAGTCTTTCGAATGGCGATTGCACCGGAGGGTACGAGGAATAAAGTAACGGAGCTTAGGACTGGCTTTTATTATATAGCCTTGAAGGCGGGGGTTCCTATCGTTCCTGTGGCATTTGATTATGGGAAGAGGGAAGTGCGCCTAGGCGCTCCTGTTACCGTAACGGGTGATTATGAAGCCGATATGCAGCGTATTGCTCCGCATTTTGTCGGCGTACAGGGGAAGTATCCTGAGCGTCAATATCAATTTTAATTTTATGGAAATGAATTATAAAGCATTGCATGAAGCCTGTAAAGCGGCACCTTTGTATGGCCGTTATATTACTTTGGAGGCTATTGAACCCTTGTTGGCTAACGATACCACAACAGTGGTGGGTACTTCGGTACAGGGGAGGCCTATTTATCGATTGGACCTTGGAACAGGACCTGTTAAAGTACTGATGTGGTCACAGATGCATGGGAATGAGAGTACGACGACTAAGGCGTTATTTGATTTTCTGAACCTGCTTGCTGCAGGCGGTGAACTTGGCACGAAATTGCTTTCCCACTTTACTTTTTGTATGTTGCCTATGTTGAATCCGGATGGAGCTGCGGCTTACACTCGGGTGAATGCTAATGAAGTCGATTTGAATCGAGATGCCCAAGACTTATCGCAGCCTGAGAGTAGGGTGTTACGCGAAGTATTTGAGGACTTTGGGCCCGACTATTGTTATAATTTGCATGATCAGCGTACAATCTTTGGGGCAGGCGATACGGGGTATCCCGCTACGGTTTCTTTTTTGGCCCCGTCTTATAATGAGGCTCGGGAGGTGAATGCGGTGCGCAGTAGAGCGATGGAAATCATTGTAGCTATGAATGCCACTTTGCAGGGGTATATTCGGAATCAGGTGGGGCGTTTTGATGATTCGTTTAATTTGAATTGTGTAGGGGATACGTTTCAGTATGAGGGTGTTCCGACGGTTTTATTTGAGGCGGGACATTATGCTGGGGATTATGAACGAGAGGAAACTAGGAAGTACCTATTTATTGCATTAGTATCGGGATTGGTCTATTTGAGCGAAAACGTTATAGTTAGCAACAAAATCGATGATTATTTAAAAATTCCGCAAAATAAAGTCGTTTTTTATGATTTTGTTTATAAAAATGTCAAAATAAATTATGATGGTAACGAAAAAATTAGCAATTTTGCCGTACAATTTAAAGAAGTTCTTACGGAAGGAAAAGTCGGTTTTGAAGCGTGCATCGCTCAGCTGAATATAGGGGAGGATTTTTATGGTCACGTAACGATAGATGCGGAAGGCGCTTTGTACCAAGATGACCAAATCAATTTTCCGAATATTGAGCAAAAAGCAGACTTTTGTTTAGGTAATAGCATAAAAATTGTTAATGGTTTATTAAAAAAATAACAATTAGCGATTTTTAGTAAAAAAAATGTAGTTTTGCTTCTTGAATTGAAAACATTGATATAGTATATAAAAACCCTTTTTTATGAGTAAGTTTCGTTTAGATGAAGTAGACCACCAAATCTTGGATATGTTGATAGACAACACCAGAATTCCTTTCACCGATATTGCTAAGAAATTATTGATTTCTGCCGGTACGGTTCACGTTCGTGTGAAAAAAATGGAAGATTCGGGTATTATCATGGGTTCGTCCCTGTCTTTGGACTATGAAAAACTAGGGTATTCCTTTATTGCTTATGTGGGTGTATTTTTGAATAACACTTCTCAAACTAAATTTGTTTTGGAGCGTATTAATGAGATTCCGTATGTTACGGTAGCTCATGTGACTACGGGTAAATTCAATATTTTCTGTAAAATTAGAGCAAAAGATACTAAGCATGCAAAGGACGTTATCTTTATGATTGATGATATTGAGGGTGTTTATAGAACAGAGACTATGATTTCGTTAGAAGAAAGCATTAACGACAAGAAACGATTGATGCATACCATCTTTCATGAATTAGACTAGTTTATTGCTGAAAATAGTATAGAACCTCAAGCCCTGCTTGAGGTTTTTTTTATTAACTTACTACCTAAAATTTATTTAGCATGTACACCTTACCAAAAATAGAGCGTTTTAATCAGAATGTCTTGTCGAAATACCATGTTTATAACAGTGTGTTCATCACGTTGCCGTTTGATGCAATAGACAATACGGGGGTATTGTTGCCTTTGTTTACGGAGGTGTGTGAGGCAGGGTTTAAGAGCAGTAAGTCGCCCAAGGAGATTGTAGATTCTTTTGCGGCCAAGTATATGGACCATCCGACGGAGCAGCAGAAGGTAGATTTATTGTTTCGCTTTCTGCAGTATGTAGAGCGTCAAATTGTTTTGTTTGATGCCATTGAAGATGCGGCTTTCCCGGTGGTGCATAATATGGAAGGCAGGGGATCTTTGCGGGATATTAAAGAAAAGACGGAGGCAAGAGACAAGCGGGAGGAATTGATTGCTTTTTTGGAGAGCTTTACGATACGAACGGTTTTGACAGCGCATCCTACACAGTTTTATCCAGGGGCGGTGTTGGGAATCATTACGGATTTGACTAAGGCCGTTCGCTTGAACGATTTGAATACCATTAAGCAATTATTATCCCAGTTGGGCAAAACCCCTTTTATTAAAAAAGAGAAACCTAGTCCGTTTGACGAGGCGGTGAGTTTGATTTGGTATTTAGAGAATGTCTTTTACCAGACGATAGGAGAAATGATGCAGTATTTGCAAAAGAATATATTTGAAGGTGCGTTGATTGAGCATCCGATTATCAATTTGGGTTTTTGGCCTGGTGGCGATCGTGATGGAAATCCGTTTGTTACTCCGGAGATTACGGAGCAGGTGGCTAATCGATTGCGTACCTCTATTTTGAAGTGTTATTATTTTGATATACGGGCATTGAAACGCAAGTTGACCTTTACGGCCGTGGATGCTATTATTGCGGGCTTGGAGCATAAGTTGTACCGTTCGGTATTTTATTCGCAGGGGGCTGTTTTTATTAGTTTGGAGGAGTTGGTTACCGAGTTAACTAAAGTGAAGCAAATCATTATAGAGCAGCATCAGTCGTTGTATTTGGATGAGGTGAATTTGCTGTTGCAGAAGATCGTACAGTTTGGATTTCATTTTGCTTCCTTAGACATCCGACAAAACAGTCATATCCATAATCAGGTATTTGCGGATATCATCGCCTTATTGCGTAAAGAGAAAACTGTATATTTTCCAGAAGATTTTGATAGCCTTAGTGAGCGGCAGCAGATGGACGTATTGGGGTCTTTGACCTATGACTTGAGTGCGCATTTCTTTGAGAATGAAATGACCCGTTCGACTTTGGACACTATTAAGTTGATGCGTAGTATCCAAGAGACCAATGGGGAGAAGGCCTGTAACCGTTATATTATTAGCAATAATGAAAGCGCTTTGAATGTGATGGAGACTTATGCGATGTTTTCATTGGTAGGATGGGACCAGCCAACGGTAGATATAGTCCCCTTATTTGAGTCGGTTGACGATTTACAGCAGGCGCATACTATTATGGAGCAGTTGTACCAAAACGAGTCCTATAGAACCCATTTGAAGCAGCGTAAAGACAAGCAAACTGTTATGCTAGGCTTCTCTGATGGTACTAAGGATGGCGGTTACTTGATGGCTAATTGGAGTATATTTAAAGCTAAAGAAACCATTACGGCAGTTTCGCGACAGTATGGCATCAAAGTCATTTTCTTTGATGGAAGGGGAGGACCACCCGCTAGAGGTGGCGGTAAGACCCATAAGTTTTATGCTTCATTGGGTTCGACGATTGAGCACCAAGAGATACAGTTGACGGTGCAGGGGCAGACGATTAGTTCGAATTTTGGCACCCCCGATTCTTGTCGGTTTAACTTAGAAAACTTGTTGAGTGCGGGTGTAGCGAATCAGGTGTTTGCTAAGGAAGAGAGTACATTGACGGCGACCGAGATGGGCATATTAGATACCTTGGCTGAATTGGGTTATGAGAAGTATTTGAGTTTTAAAAACCACCCTAAGTTTTTGCCTTATTTGGAGCAAATCAGTACGTTGAATTATTATGCTAAGACGAACATAGGTAGTCGGCCCTCCAAACGCAGTACGGATGCCAAATTGGATTTTGCCGACTTAAGAGCGATACCGTTTGTGGGTTCGTGGTCCCAATTAAAGCAAAACGTTCCTGGTTTTTTTGGGGTAGGAACTGCTTTGAAGCATTATGAAAGCACGGGGCAGTGGGAGCAGGTTCAGGCCTTGTACGATCATTCCTTATTCTTTCGTACCTTACTAGAGAACAGCATGATGTCGCTTGCCAAATGCTTTTTTCCTTTAACTGCTTATATGCAGCACGACCCTGAATTTGGCGCCTTCTGGCAGATCATTTATGACGAGTATTTGGAGTCCAAACGCCTCTTATTAAAAATTGCGGGGCACCAAGAATTAATGGAGAATTATCCTGATGGGAAAGCTTCTATCGCGATGCGGGAACATATTGTAATGCCTTTGTTGGCTATACAGCAGTATGCTTCTTCTCAAATCATTGCGATGAAAAAGCAATCGGGTTATGATGAGGGGTTGGTTAAGGTCTATGAGAAGTTGGTTACCCGTTCGTTGTTTGGGAACACGAATGCTAGTCGGAATTCGGCGTAGAGAGACTAATGGATAATAGACTGATAGATGATAGACTGGAGAAATTCCAATAAAAGAAATCCCAAATTCCAATAAAGAAAACCCAAATTCCAATAGAGTTGAAGTCCTGATGCCGTTTCTACTTAGTTTCCCATGCAGAGCTTCTCGATACGTTTTGAGCGCTGCTCAAAACACTCGAAGTGACGGTGCTATAAATTCCAAATCACCAAATTACCAAATTACCAAATCCCAATACTTAAATTAAAAAAAAACTACATCTTTGTAGGACTAATATAAAATTATATGAGAGTTTCAGTAGTGCAGCCTGATGAATATGCGGGCTTTTATGAAGGTTATATAAAGCAAGTGACGAATGAGTTTACGTTACAAGAAGAATTGGAGATTTCGGTGCATCGTTTTATAAAGTTTGTTCAAAACTTACCAATGGATAAGTTTGATTATCGTTATGCCGAGGGGAAATGGACTATTAAGGACATTATACAGCACTTGATTGATGCGGAGCGGGTCTTTGCTTACCGAGCGTTGCGTTTTGCTCGTAGGGATCAAACGCCGCTGCCGGGTTTTGAGGAAGACGATTATGTCATGGCTGCGCAAGGTAATAAGCGAGGGCTGCAGGATTTATTGACTGAGTTCCTTATTGTTAGACAGAGTACGATGGCATTGTTTAAGACGTTTGACCAAGAGACCTTAATGCAAGCAGGCACGGCCTCGGGGCGTCTTATGTCGGTTCGCGCCTTAGGGTTTGTCATCATAGGGCATCAGAATCATCATATG
>CANBOV010000097.1 GCA_947371275.1 Flavobacteriaceae bacterium
ATTTGCAACATTCATCAAGCAACTTTGCTTCATATTTCAACTGATTTTGTTTTTGATGGAAACAAAAGCACACCCTACAACGAAGAAGATATTCCCAGCCCAACAGGAGTTTACGGTCAAACTAAATTAGACGGAGAAAAGGCAATCCAAGCTGTTTTTGAAAACTATTATATTATTAGAACATCATGGGTTTATTCCCAATTTGGCAATAATTTTATGAAAACGATGTTGCGTTTAGCAACAGAAAGAGATTCACTTTCTGTTGTGAATGATCAAATAGGAACTCCAACAAACGCAGTAGATTTAGCAGAAACTCTAATAAAAATAATAACTTCCAGCATCCAGCATCCAGCGGCTAGCTTTGGTATTTACAATTTCAGCAACGAAGGACAATGTAGTTGGTATGATTTTGCTAAAAAGATATTTGAAGTAAATAATGTAAAAATTAACTTGATGCCTATCCCAACTACTTCTTTTCCAACGCCAGCCAAAAGGCCAAAGTATAGTGTGTTGGATAAATCAAAAATTAAAGACACCTTTGGTATAGAAGTTAAAGTTTGGAAAGAACGATTAGCAAATACAAAGTAAGTATATGTCAGAAGTAAAAAATGTTTATTGTTTAACTCCAGTTTATAATGATTGGGAAAGTTGTGGTATTTTATTAAGTAATATTGAAAGGATACAAACTAAAACAAGAGAAGACTATGAGTTCCATATAATTATTATAAATGATGGATCTTCAGAAGATCAACAATCAACAGTTTTACAATATGATTTGCCTATAACAATAGTTAATCTAAAAATAAATATTGGACATCAAAGAGCTATCGCTGTTGGCCTTCAGTTTATTTTTAATGAAGTTAATGATTTTGATTATGTAGTTGTTATGGATAGTGATGGAGAAGATAAGCCGGAGGATATATTGAAATTACTTTTAAAGAGTGGTCAAGACCCGAAGGATAAAATAATATTTGCCCAACGAAACAAAAGACAAGAGTCTGTTATGTTTAAAACCGGTTATTTTTTTTACAAAAAACTCTTTAGTTATTTGACGGGACAAAAAATAAGTTTTGGTAATTTTAGTTTAATACCTAAGCGTCTATTGGTAAAAGTTGTACATCAGAATAACATATGGAATCATTATTCGGGAGGAATTATTCAATCTAAAATCCCCTACGATATAGTGCTTTTAGATAGGGGAAAAAGGTATAAAGGATTTTCAAAAATGAATTTTAATAGTTTAATTTTACATGGTTTAAGCTCAATTTCTGTGTATTTTGATCAAATTTCCATTAAGATTTTAAAGTTATCCTTAACGGGAATATTTTTATGTTTTATTTCGGTTTTATATATTTTGGCTGAAAAATTTTTAACTAATTACGCTATTCCTGGTTGGGCTTCTAGTTTAGTTTTAATCATTTCGGGTATCATACTTCAATTGTTTTCAGTTACATTAATTGTTTTATTATTGCAATTAAGTACTCGAAAAAACATTACTGCACCGAACGCTAAGATATATTTGGATTTTATAGAAAAAATAGAAAAAAGCACAATAAGATGAAAGTATTACAAATTCTAAAAAACAATTATGTTTTAGCAGGAATTTTAATTTTGGGAGCCTTTTTAAGGTTTTACAAATTGGATTTTCAGAGTATTTGGCTTGATGAGATTCATACGATGATTGAGTGTAATCCTAAAATCACATATAAGGAAAGTTATGATATTGCAATTTTTAGGGAGCAAATGCCGCAATTATATTTTTTGTTAATCAAATTGTTGAGTTCTGTATTTGGACATACTACTTATATTGTTAGAAGTTTTTCAGCTGTAATTGGAATTTTAACAATATTTTCAATTTATTTACTTGGTAAAGAAATTAACAATAAAAAGACAGGATTAATCGCAGCATTATTTTTAAGTATTAATTATTTTCATTTATGGTATTCACAGGAAGCAAGGCCTTATTCTTTATTTGCTTTAATGACAATCTTATCATTTTATAGGTTAACAATCTTTATAAAAAGGAGCAACTTAAAAACAGCTTTACTTTATGGTTTTTTTGCCGCTTTAATGATTGACACACATTTTTTTGGAATATTTATCTTAGTATCACAAATAATTATTTTGTTTTTCTTTTTATTCGATATACCAAAACTAGAAAGAATTACTTTTTTAAAGTATTCAATAGTTTCGGGATTGACTGCTTTTTTCTTTTGGTTACCTTCATTAAATATATTTCTTTTAGTTATGAAGATAAAATCATTTTGGATTCAACCTCCAGCAATTGATGTTTATACGCAATTATTTAAGGAGTTTTTTGGGAATGCAGAGTCAATTCTCTTAATAGTTTTTATTGTTACTTTATTTTATTTTATTCAGATTTTTAATCAAAAAGAGGAGTCAAAAAGATCTTATCGACAAAATCCAATGTTCTTAAGTTTTGTAATAGTAATCACATGGATATTAGTTACTTTGTTTATTCCTTTAGTTCGGTCTTATATGGATATCCCGATGATAATAAGCAGGTATTTCATAGGAGTACTACCAGCAGTAATATTACTTTTATCTATGGGAATTAGTTCTATAAAGAGTAAATTAGTTCAGAATTCTATACTTTTTATTTTACTATTAACTTCTTTAACAGATATTATTATTGTAAAAGACTACTATAATAAGACTAGTAAAACTCAGTTTCGCGAAATAACGGAAACTATCTTAAAGAGAAACAAGAATAAAGAAAAAGTTGTTTCTTCGTTTGGGTGGTTAATGAGTTATTTTCTTAATGAGAACGCAACAAACACACCATTACTAAGCGCTGCAATAGGGAATGATATAGCAGTTGAAAGCACACTAGAAGGCTACATTGCTTTAATGAAAAATAAGACCATTCCAATGGAATCATTTTGGTACATGGATGGTAATTCAAAACCATATAAACTTTCAAATGAAGATGAAAGTTTTATTAAAGAAAATTTTGTAGTAAGAGAAAGTATTGCAAAATTTGACACATGGACAAGGCATTATGTTTCCAAAACTATTATGTCAAATACGAATGCTTCAAGTTTTACAGTACGTAATTTTCAACCGCTAAACATAGATGCCACAGGAAATGTTACTATGTTTGAAAACAGCACAATAAAATCACCAGTAATTTTTTTAGATAAAGGGAAATACGAACTATTAATAGACGCTATCAGTTTACCACAAAAGCCCATAAATGGGGAGAATGCACATTTAGTTGTTAAACTTTCAGAAAAAATAATTGCAAATTATTATTTAAGTGAAAAAAAAGAAACGGCATCTAAAAACATACAATTTGAAATCATTTCCGGTCAACATTGCAGAGTGTCATTAACATTTGATAATGATTTATCAATAAATAATTTGGACAGAAATGCAATTATTTACAATGTTAAATTAGATAAAAAATAAAATTTGGAGAATACTCTTTATTAATTAAATTTGTTAAAAAAACGCCATTTTATGAAAACTAAATTATTTACGATTGTAACTTTTATGCTTGTTATAGTAACAGGCTGTAAGGATAAAGAAAATAAAGCTGAAAACACTGATAACGGAAAAGTTACTGCAGCAGCAAAACAAAATTTCAGTTTGGAATTGGAAGTTGAAGCTTCAAAAAAAGATGATTTTGCGCTATACTACACAGAAGATAATTCGATTAATTTCAATCCAGAAATGGCACTTTGGCATGGAGTTTCAGGTGCGGATAAGAAAGAAAAAATAGTCTATGATTTATCTGAAGAAAAAATACCAACTGATATTCGTTTAGATTTTGGTATGAACAAGGAGCAAGAAAAGGTTATAGTTTATGGTATTAAAATTAGCTACTACGGAAATGAATTTTACTTTAAAGGATCAGATTTTTTTAAATATTTCATCGAAAGTAAAGATTTTAAAACCGAGATTGATGTTCAAAATCAATCTTTAAAAATATTTAAAAACGGTAGTGAATACAAAACACCTTTCTTTTATCCTAGACAAGAATTAATTGACGCATTAAAAAAAATAACAACTACAGTTAAGTAATTGCTAAAAACAAAACTAAAAAACTACAAGTTGATAAATTTATCAACTTGTAGTTTTTTAGTTTATAGAACGATGTCTAAAAATCAAAATAATAAAATAAAAGACCAAAAACAATTTATAAACCTAATCGTTTATGGTATTGGACAAGGCTTTAATTTGATAACACCACTATTAGTAATTCCTTATATAGTTTCTATTTGTGGCGAAGAGGGCTATGGTAAAATAGGTGTGGGTATGGCTATTGCTTTTTTTTTAATGGTTTTAGTAGACTACGGTTCAGAAATCATAGGCGTAAAGGAAGTTGCTATTAATAGAGAAAACAAGGAAAAATTAGAAAGTATATTTATTACTACTTATATAACCAAAGCAATAGTAGTGTGTGTTTTATTGATTATGGTTTCCCTACTATTTGTTGCGATTCCATTTTTTAAAAACGACAAAACGTTATTCTTTTTTAGTTTAAGTATGGTTATTGGTCAATTTTTAAATCCAACATGGTTTTTTCAAGGACTTGAAAATTTTAAATGGATTACGATACTAAACATTATTTCAAAATCTATTTATTTGATTGGAATATTTGTTTTTTTAAAAAAACCTACGGATTATGTTTATTGTAACTTAATATGGGGAACAGGAATGATTTTTGCCAATACTATTTGTATTTTTTATATAGTTTTTTCCTTTTCTTTTTCCTTTCTAAATGTAAAAAGAGAAAATATTATAAATCAGTTAAAAGAAAACTTTTCTATTTTTTCTTCACAAATATTTGTATCGCTTCAAATGTATTCACCTATCGTTTTAATTAGTTTTTTTGGTGGAAATTTTATGGCGGGACAGTACAAGATAGTCGACCAAATAATAGTTGTCTTTAAAACCTATATTTTACTTTTTTTCAATTTTGTGTATCCTAGAGTATGTTATTTATTAGACAAAAACAGGAGAGATGCCCTTCGTTTTTGGAAAACATTTAATGGTTTGAATTTTATTTTTGTCACTATTTTGATGCTTATAATATCAACTATTTCAATAAGGGTCGTAAGCTATTTTAATCCGAAAGGAATCATTGAAATTAGTAGTTTACTAAGAATCGCAATTGCAATCCCTATTTTGCAAAGTATTTCTATACCGCTTAAACAATTAGTCTTAGGTTGTAATAAACAAAAAGAATATGTTAGAGCTACTATGATCATTACAATCTTAAGTTTAATTATTATTGTCCTTATCACCCCTACTTACAAAGTTTTAGGAGTTTTACTAGCATTGATACTAACTGAAATTATCACTGTACTTGTGTATTACATGACAATTAAAAATAATATATTTAATAGTCAAAGTTAAAAACTATTGTATTTTTGGAACGAATAGAAATTACAGTAATGATCAAAAGACTTTTTCAAAAAATGCTTTTTAATTCCGGGAAGAGTTATCAAATCGATGACAGAATTCCTAATAAACTAATCTATTCAGCTCTTTTTAGTAGAATTGTGATGTTGATAAGGGGTTATTTAAAAACCAGAAAAAAAGTTTTTATAGGTAGTAATACTCGAATATTAAATAGTGGTAATATTCAATTTGGCAGTAATGTTACCATTGGAAGTTATTGCGAACTAGATGGCTATTCCTCTGAAAAAATTATTTTGGGCGATTGTGTTAAAATAGGTTCTTATTCAAAATTATTATCTACAAGTCATTTTTCTAAATTTGGAAAGGGATTAGTGATGGGCTCAAATTCTGCGGTTGGTGATTTTACTCATTTTGGGGCTCCAGGTGGGATTTCAATAGGTAATGATGTAATTATGGGTTCCTACGTTTCTTTCCATTCTGAAAACCATAATTTTTCAGATTCTTCTATGTTAATACGTGATCAGGGTGTAAATTCAAAAGGAATTATTTTAGGAAATAATATATGGGTAGGAGCTAAGGTAACTTTTTTAGACGGTTGTGAAGTAGGAGATAATTCGGTTGTTGCTGCCGGCGCAGTGGTTAACGGTAAATATCCCGCACACTCTATTATTGGCGGTGTCCCTGCCAAAGTCATTAAAACAATTGAATAAATGAAAATCAAAATCCCACATAATTTTCTTTATCAGTTTTTATTTTTCTTAAGTATAGTAATTCCATATTTAGATATTTTTGAGCTTACTATTTCGGTTTGGTCTTTTGCTTTACTACTTAGCATTTCAAGAAACTATTCATTATCCCTTATCAAGTTAATAATTCCATATATATTAATTTTGGGGATTGCTATTTTCGTTGGTTTTTCATATGATTATAAGCCGTATTTTATCATAAGGGACATTACTTATCTATTAAAGCCAGTAATTGGTTTTTTATTAGGATATCAACTTTGCAAAAGAAACTTTCAAAATGCATTTAAGCTCATTGTTTCGACCGGAGTTTTTATAGCTGTTTGCCACATATTTGTTATACTTACTGCCATTTTTGTTTATAGAGCCTTTACTGTGGCAGATTTAAGGCTGCATTCAGGTTATTTTAGTGATTATGAAATTTATACAGTAGTACTTATATTATTTCACAAACAATTTCAACTTAATTATTCTCGAAAAAAGTTTTTTATTTTATTATCAATAGTAGGTTTTTCTGCTTTTATGTATTTGGCACGAACTAATTTTATCCAGTTTATCATACTTGTTTTAGGTTTAAAAGGGTTTTTGGTTTTAAATAAAAAATCAGTAGCAATTATTGGATCGATATTACTAGTTGCCATATCATCTTATTTTGTAATTGTTTCCACTAATCCAAGGAGGAATGCTGAAGGTGTTGAGGGTTTTTTTTATAAAATTAAAGTGGCTCCAATGGAACCATTTAAGACTAAAATCAACAGGGAAGATTATAAAGATTTCAATGACAATTATCGTTCATATGAAAATATAATGACTATCAGACAAGTTTCGAGAGACGGAGTTGTTCCGGTTTTACTTGGTAAAGGACTTGGATCTCAAATTGATTTAAAACAAGAAGTTTATTTGGGGGATATGAAACTTCGTTTTATTTCCATCTTACATAATGGATTTATGATCGTTTTTTTAAAATCAGGACTATTAGGAATTTCTTTTTACTTATTTACTATTTTTTACTTTTTCAATAATGTAAAATCAGAAAAAGAAATAATCAATTCTATAAATCTGCTTTTTATTGGTACTGGTGTTTTTTTATTTATATCGAATTGGGTCTTCCTTGGGTTTTATAATCTTACTGAAACGAAATCAATATTAATAGGGTTTTTAATTGCCTACAGAGAAAAATATAAATAAATGAAAAGTATACTTTATATACATCAATCCGCGGAACTTTATGGCTCTGATAAAACCATTTTAATGTTTATAACAAGTTTGGATAAAGAAAAATACAAATCGGTAGTTATTCTTCCTTTTGATGGACCTTTAAAGAGAGAATTTGAGAAAAACAACATTGAAGTTGTAATAGCGCCTGTATTGAAACTCTACAGAAAAATGTTAACTTTAAAAGGCTTATTGCGATTTATTAAAGAGTATAAAAGCGGTCTTAAAACCTTAGAGGCACTTCATAAAAAACATCATTTTGATATTGTATATTCACATACATTAGCTGCTTTAATAGGTATTGTTTTTGCTCGAAAAAACAATATTAAACACCTATGGCATGTACAAGAAATCATAGCGAAGCCTCAACTTTTTAACAAAGGATTCGTTAAATTACTATCCCTAAAAAGTAATCATGTAGCGGTTTATGATTCTAAAACCACTATGGAATTTTGGATAGAAGGAAATTCAACACTAAAGAAAAAGTCAGAATTTGTTTGTAATGGGTTGGATGTGAGGCAAAAACCACAAACTAATGCGGAGCTTGTTTTACAAATCCGAAAAGATTATTTCAAAGTTGATAAAAATCAATTAGTTATAGCACTTGTTGGAAGAATAAATAGTTGGAAAGGGCAACAATTATTGTTAACGTCATTTCATAATATTGCACATAAACATCCAGAAACAAAATTAGTTTTTATAGGATCGGCACCTCC
>CANBOV010000098.1 GCA_947371275.1 Flavobacteriaceae bacterium
AAAAAATTGAACCCCGAAATCAAAATAAAAGGCAAATCCAATCGCTTTTTCTTCGGTATGTTCCTGTCCATGCTTAACTTTTTACCCATTCCTTTCTATGTATTTGCAAGTATGAGTTTGGCCAGTTCTAGTTATTTTAAATTCGAAAACATCCAAATCTATTCCTTTGTTTCCGGAGTGGTAGCAGGATCTTTTACGGTCTTTTACTTGTATATCGTTTCTTTTAAAGCCATTCAAGACAAAACCGATTTTCTATTACGCAACATCAATACCATCATCGGTTCCGTAACAACTTTTATGGCTGTTATTACCATCATTAAATTGTTTTGTAATTAAAATGGAGGAGAATTTCTTCGAGCGAGTATATGCCATAGTACGCCAAATCCCCGAAGGCAAAGTCACTTCCTATGGCGCCATCGCCAAGGCGTTAGGAACCGCACGTTCAGCACGCATGGTGGGTTGGGCAATGAATGCTTCACACAACATAGAGGATGTGCCCGCACACCGTGTGGTCAATCGGCAAGGGATGCTTTCAGGCAAACACCATTTTGAGGGAACCAACCTCATGCAACAACTCCTAGAAAACGAAGGGATAGTGGTGGTAAATAATCAAATTATAAATTTTGAAATGCATTTTTGGTTGCCACCGATGAGCAATCTATAAGCAGTTCAATAACGTTCGTATCCTTTTTTCAAATGAATAAGCATAAACAGCCTTAACGTCAAGGCAGTATTGCTTTTAATGGCACCATAAGTTCTTTTTTAATCAATCAATTTTTTCATTATAATTTGGATAATTTCTTTGTAATTCATAGTATCTTTGCAATCTAAAATCAGTATAAATAAACATTAAATAGCAATAGCCTGTAAAAAGGGTATTAGCATAACCATAAGATGAAATTAGATAGAAAAGAAATCCTTTTAGCCCTAGAGACAATTACAATTGCAGGCGAAGGAAAAAATATGGTGGAAAGCGGAGCCGTGAAAAATGTATTGACGTTCGGCAATGAAGTAGTGGTAGATTTACTCATTTCAACACCAGCAATGCACATTAAAAAACGTGCAGAAGACGATATCAAAAAACTAATCCACGAGAAATTCTCCCCAGAGGCCGTGGTAAAAGTAAACATCAAAGTAGAAGCACCTGCCTTGACCAATGAAATTAAAGGGAAAACCATTCCAGGCATCAGCAACATCATCGCGGTAGCCTCTGGTAAAGGGGGTGTAGGCAAGTCTACAGTAACCGCCAACCTTGCCGTTACCTTAGCCAAAATGGGCTTCAAAGTAGGGATACTAGATGCTGATATCTACGGGCCCTCAATGCCCATCATGTTTGATGTGGAGAACGAAAAACCCATCTCTATTGAAGTAGACGGTAAATCAAAAATGAAACCCATCGAAAGCTACGAAATCAAAATTCTTTCTATTGGATTCTTTACCTCCCCAAGCCAAGCCGTTATTTGGCGTGGTCCTATGGCAGCCAAAGCATTAAACCAAATGATTTTTGATGCGGCCTGGGGCGAACTAGACTTTATGCTTGTTGATTTACCTCCAGGTACCGGCGATATCCATTTATCCATCATGCAATCGTTACCAATCACAGGTGCCGTAGTAGTGAGTACACCTCAAGCCGTAGCACTAGCCGATGCCAAAAAAGGCGTATCCATGTTTATGTCAGAAAGCATCAACGTTCCCGTTTTAGGAATTATTGAAAACATGGCCTACTTCACGCCAGAAGAATTGCCAAATAACAAATATTATATCTTCGGTAAAGAAGGAGCCAAAAACATGGCAGCCGATTTACAAGTGCCGTTCCTCGGTGAAGTACCATTAGTTCAAAGCATTCGTGAAGCAGGCGATTACGGTCGTCCGGCGGCTTTACAAACAGCCTCTATCATTGAAAGTGTATTTGAAGAAATTACGCGTAATGTGGTGCAAGAAACCGTAAACAGAAACGAAAGTTTACCACCAACCGAAGCAATAAAAATAACAACAATGGCTGGCTGTTCAGCAGTTAAAGGTAAATAATCATGACAAACGAAGAATTGACTTTAAATGTACTTAAAGCATTAGACGAAATCAGACCTTTTCTAAATTCAGATGGCGGTGACATCAGTTTGGTTTCTATTGAGGCAGAAAAACATGTAAAAGTGCGATTAGAAGGGGCATGCACTAGCTGCAGTCTCAGTATTAGTACAATGAAAGCCGGTGTGGAGACAACTATTAAAAAATACGCACCACAAATTGAAACCGTTGAAAACATAAATTAACAACGATGATAAAAAAGCTACTCATAATTTCAGTTCTAGTATTTTTTTCCAACTGTATTTGGGCACAAAATGGGGAATTCGAAAAAGGATACTACATAGACAACAACAATAATAAAGTCGATTGCTTAATCAATAATTTGGATTGGAATTATAATCCAAATCAATTCGAGTACAAGACAGAGGAGAACGCAATCCCCAAAACTATGTTGTTTTCAGAGTTTAAAGAATTTAGTGTCGGAACCGAATATAAGTTTGTAAAAGCGACCGTAAAAATTGATAAAACCAGTGATAAAATAGATAGTAGATCATCGTTAAAAACCATGAATTTTGTTGAGGATGAATTGGTCCTCAGAGTGAGAGTGGAAGGCAAAGCGTCCCTATACAGTTACAATAATGGGGAATATCTACGCTTTTTTTATAGCACTGCGACAGCTAAGTTTGTACCGCTATCTTACAAAGTTTACTTCAACCTTCAAGAGTCAGAGTACGCAAAGAATGAAACCTATAAACAGGAACTTTTAAATACATTAAAGTGCGACAATATTTCGCAAACCGATATAAACCATCTCCAATATTCATCCTCTAGTTTGACCGATTTTTTTATTAAATATAATACGTGTTCAGGGGAGTTAACAGATAAATTTGTAGCAAAGAAAGTATTCGACACCTTTGATTTATTTGTAAAAGCAGGGGTAGGTATTTCTAGTTTTTCCCTTGATTTTGCAGGATATAATGCTGACTTTGATAAGAAAGCATTCGTGAGAGCTTCTGTGGAAGCGGAAATTAATTTTTCAAACAGTTTCAAAAAATGGTCCGTGGTATTTGAGCCGTCGTACCTTCGGTATAACAATACGTATACCTTCAACACTACAACAAATTATAAAAGTAAATTAGACTACACCTTGATCGATCTAAGCTTCGGATTCAAAAGGTATGTGATGCTCAATAAAAATACGTTTCTCTTTATAAGGGGCAATATTTCCTATGGAATGCCAATTCATCAATCAGAGTTGACCTTCAGTGGTACCGTAAATGGACAACGTGTGATAACAAGCATGTATCCTTCATTAGGCATAGGAGCCCTTTATGATAAAAAGTATCTTGTTGATATACGATATGAATATAATAAAGAGTTATTTTCAATTGCACAGTCTAAAATGAGTACCATAGCAGTAATGATGGGATATAAATTTTTTTAGAAAAGGAATTAAATAGTTGATAAAAATCATATTATTTCAGGCGGAGTTTGGCAATCTTTGCCGCCTAGAACTTCGAAATTATGCCACATAACAAAATGATTGAAACAGATATACTAATAATCGGGGCCGGACCTACCGGACTATTCGCGGTATTTGAAGCCGGATTATTAAAATTGAAATGCCATCTTATTGATGCCCTACCGCAAATCGGGGGTCAATTAGCCGAACTGTACCCAAAGAAACCCATCTATGATATCCCAGGGTATCCCGAAGTGTTAGCCGGAGACTTGGTCAATAACCTAATGGAACAAATCAAACAATTCCAACCCGGTTTTACCCTTGCCGAAACAGCCGAAACAATAGATAAATTAGAAGACGGCACTTTTATCGTAACAACCAATAAAGGAACAAAACACCATGCCAAAGCAGTGGCTATAGCAGGCGGACTGGGGACATTCGAACCAAGAAAACCCGACCTAGAAAACATCGCGTTCTTTGAAGAAAAAGGAGTGGAGTATTTTGTGAAAGATCCAGAACTGTTCCGAAATAAAAAAATTGTAATTGCCGGTGGGGGTGACTCTGCACTGGATTGGAGTATTTTCTTAGCCGATGTTGCTTCTGAAGTGACCTTAATCCATAGAAGAAACGAATTCCGTGGGGCCCTAGATTCGGTAGAGAAATTACAAGAATATAAAAAACTAGGCTTAGTGAATCTAATCACGCCGGCCGAAGTAACCAAGCTCCACGGAGATACGCATCTAAATGCCATTTCCATCAACAGAGGCGGTCAAGAGGAATTACTAGAAATCGATTATTTTATTCCACTTTTCGGATTAACCCCTAAATTAGGAGCGATAGCCAATTGGGGACTAGAGATCGAAAAGAATGCCATCAAAGTAAACAATGCTTTGGATTATCAAACTAATGTTGAAGGTATCTACGCCATCGGAGACGTAAATAGCTATCCAGGTAAATTAAAATTAATCCTATGTGGCTTCCACGAAGCAACTCTAATGTGTCAAAGCGTTTACAACCGCATCAATCCAGGAAAGAAATATGTATTAAAATATACTACGGTTTCAGGAGTGGACGGATTCGACGGTACGCGTAAAGAAGCAGAAAAAGCAGTAGTAAAAGCAATCGAATAGTATGCCACAAGATATCACCCTACACATTACCGATAGAGAAGGTGTTACCCATCAAGTACAAGCGCCTACCGATATGAATATGAGTATCATGGAAGTAGTGAGAGCCTACGAATTAGCGCCCGAAGGAACTATCGGTATTTGTGGCGGAATGGCCATGTGCGCCTCTTGCCAATGTTATGTATTAAACGATGTCCCTCTTCCTGAAAAAGGCCCAGACGAAGAAGCAATGCTCTGGGACGCCTATAACGTAAAAGAGAACAGCAGATTAGGATGTCAAATCCCCATAACGGATGCCATAGAAGGACTTGCCATCGAATTGGCACCTGAAGCATAAAAAAAGGCGAGAAGTAATTCTCGCCTTTTTTATATTAATTCAACTTCTGTTTTATATATCGCTTCTTCAATCGCATCCCATAACCCTATTCTCTTTTCCAGCGCCTGAAGCGATACTTCTTCGACCGCAGCCCACTTTTGAGCATCGTCTTTACAGAGTTCCGCAATCATTTGCATCGCCATCGGACCATGTTCATCGGCATCCAATTCAATATGACGCTCAAAGTAATAAATCAACTTTGATAAATCGGTATCCGGAAAGTTATGCTGGAAATTTTTCAAGATTTCAGTAAACATACTCGGAATCAGATCTTCTCTGCCAAAGGTAAAAGCAGCCGCAATTTTATGGGTTTTGCCCTCCTCAATAATTCTGAAGGTAAAGTCAAGAAAGCTTTTTACATTAGGGTGTAAGTTACTTTGCTTAATCGCAATAAAGACGTTTTTGGTTTCACGAACATTTTGCAAAAAGGCTTCCAATGTAGTCGTTTGGGCACCACAACTTTGCATCGCTTCTACATACATTTCAAAATGACTCAAGCGCTTTCCGTCCAAAGTTAAATCGCTTTCTTCCGCCAATACAATCTCATTAATCAAATACCGGGTTTCAGGATTAGCCGACGCAAACCATGGCGTAGTAGTACAAGTCAATTTGCTTTGAAGGGCTTTCAAAAGCGACATAAAGTCCCATACGGCATAAACGTGATTCTCTAAGAATTTATGCAAATCATCCACTGTTTTTACTTTCTCATAAAGTGGATGTTGCCAAAGGATTTCTTTCTTTGATTGTATTCTTTCGTTAATAGCGGTAATGTTCATAGCAGGTTATGTATAGGTACAAATGTAAAAATGCTTCTCTAATTGGAGAAGCATTTTATATTAATTTTTTTTATTGTTTAATCTATTTTATTTAAAAGCAGGAATACCGGTGATATCCGCACCCGTAATCAATAAGTGAATGTCATGGGTGCCTTCATAAGTGATCACGCTCTCTAAATTCATGCTATGACGCATGATAGAGTATTCTCCCGTAATTCCCATTCCCCCAAGAATTTGACGGGCCTCACGAGCAATATGGATAGCCATATCCACGTTGTTTCTTTTAGCCATCGAAATTTGTGCCGTAGTCGCTTTCCCTTCGTTTCGTAAAACGCCTAAACGCCAAGTCAATAATTGAGCCTTAGTGATTTCTGTAATCATCTCGGCCAATTTCTTTTGTTGCAATTGGGTTCCCGCAATCGG
Organism: Flavobacteriaceae bacterium; assembly: GCA_947371275.1. GTDB lineage: Bacteria > Bacteroidota > Bacteroidia > Flavobacteriales > Flavobacteriaceae > Flavobacterium. The sequence continues at coordinate 6,190 of CANBOV010000098.1, forward strand.
TTTGTCAAATTGTATACGCTCTTTAGCATAGCGCAAAGCGGTATCATAACAATCCATAGCAGCGCCAATAGCACCCCAAGCAATGCCGTATCGAGCCGAATCCAAACACAACATCGGAGCTCCAAGACCTGATTTCCCAGGCAATAAGTTTTCTTTAGGTACTTTAACATTGTCAAAAATCAACTCTCCAGTAGCCGAAGCACGAAGTGACCATTTGTTATGGGTCTCCGGAGTAGTAAATCCTTCCATACCACGCTCTACTATCAAACCGTGAATACGTCCTTCTTCGTTCTTCGCCCAAACTACCGCAACATCCGCAAAAGGAGCATTCGAAATCCACATCTTAGCACCATTCAAAAGATAATAGTCGCCCATATCTTTAAAGTTAGTAGTCATGCCACTTGGATTTGATCCATGATCGGGTTCGGTCAAACCAAAACAGCCCATGAATTCTCCAGTAGCCAATTTAGGTAAGTATTTTTGACGTTGTTCTTCCGTTCCAAATTTCCATATAGGATACATCACTAAAGAAGATTGTACTGATGAGGTAGAACGAACACCCGAATCACCACGCTCAATTTCTTGCATGATCAAGCCATAAGAGATTTGATCCAAACCAGCACCGCCATATTCTTCCGGGATGTAAGGTCCAAAGCCACCAATCTCTCCCAAACCTTTAATGATTTGTTTAGGAAACTCAGCTCGTTGTGCAAAATCTTCAATGATAGGGGAAACTTCACGCTTCACCCAGGCACGAGCCGAATCTCGAACTAATTTGTGCTCTTCCGTAAGCAAATCGTCTAATAAATAGTAATCAGGAGCTTGAAATAAATCTGGTTTCATAATGTTAATTTTGGTTCACGAAAACGTTTGCAAAGCTACATAATCTTAATTAAAATCGCTATCAACAATTGTTATAATTTTTAGAATTTAGAACCTGAAAAAGAGGGTAGGTGACTTGTAAAGTAATGAAAAGGACAAGCTGAAAAGCCTACTTACATCTTCAAATAAAAGTCTTGGGTCAAAGCAATGTAATCTTCGGTATACTGATGGCGAGCGGTTTCGATAACCAACTCGTCGGCGGTTAGCGTACTAAGTTCGTAACGCTTAAAAGCCAATAAACTTCTAATGATGGGAGTGTCAGGTGTTCCCTTAACGCGCGTCACGCGAACAGGATACAATTCAAAGGTTGCGCTTAAATCGATAAACCGTTCTTCCTCTTTAAACGGAATAATAACCGCAAAAACTCCGTTTTCTGAAAGGAGCAAATCGGCCGCTTCTATTAAATCTTCAAACGGCATCGCGTCTTGAAATCGAGCCAAGTCCCGCTGCTCATTCGCCGTTTTAAAATCTTCATTGTAAAAAGGCGGATTAGACACGATAAGGTCATATTCATCCTCAGGCTCCTCCATGAATTCATCCAAGCCCGCATGAAAACA
>CANBOV010000099.1 GCA_947371275.1 Flavobacteriaceae bacterium
TATTTCAAAGTTGATAAAAATCAATTAGTTATAGCACTTGTTGGAAGAATAAATAGTTGGAAAGGGCAACAATTATTGTTAACGTCATTTCATAATATTGCACATAAACATCCAGAAACAAAATTAGTTTTTATAGGATCGGCACCTCCTAATCAAGAGTTTTTCGAAATAGAATTGCTTGATAAGATAAAAGAATACGATCTTGAAAATAGGGTTATTATTATTCCTTTTCAAGAAAATATTTGGAATTTTTGGGACTCCATTGATATAGCAGTAGTACCTTCAACTGAACCTGAGCCTTTTGGGATGGTTGCAATTGAAGCGATGTTATCTAGAAAGCCAGTTGTAGCTGCGAAGCATGGTGGTTTAACAGAAACAGTTCTGCATCTTGAGACAGGGTTATTATTTGAGCCAAATAACGCAGAGGCACTTTCTTCAGCACTTGAAGAATTAATTTTGGATTCTGATAAAAGAACCAAATTTGGAGAGAATGGACATCAAAGAACGATTGAATATTTTTCACTTGAAAAGCACGTAGAAAAATTCGAAGCTATTTTCGAAAAAATATAGATTCTCTCTTTTTAATTTCTATTTTTGTCGCCTAAAATAGAAAAGCATTAATGAAAATAGCCCTATTAGGAACTCGTGGTGTACCCAACTATTATGGAGGGTTTGAGCAATTTGCGGAGTTCTTTACTGTATATCTAGTTGAAAAGGGGCATGAGGTGTATTGTTATAATTCACATGATCACCCTTTCCAGGAGAAAATTTTTCGTGGCGTAAACATTATTCATCAATATGATCCAGAGTTTAAACTTGGCACATTTGGACAATTCATATATGATTATAATTGTATAATGGATTCTCGAAAAAGAGATTTTGATATTATTTTGCAATTGGGCTATACCAGTAATTCTATTTGGCATTTCTTTTTACCCAAAAAATCAATTATTGTTACTAACATGGATGGTTTAGAATGGAAAAGAACAAAATATTCAAAGCCAGTTCAACAATTTTTAAAATTTGCGGAAAGATTGGCAGCAACAAACAGTGATTTTTTGGTTTCTGATTCTTTAGGAATTCAAAAATTTCTAAGATATAAATACGACAAAGAATCCACCTATATTGCATATGGGGCCCATCCTTTTGAATCACCAGATGAATCAGTTCTTAAAGAATATCAAGTTGAAAAAGGCAATTATAATCTAATAATGGCCCGATTTGAACCAGAAAACAATTTAGATATGGTTTTGGAAGGGGTGGCTATGTGTGAAAATAAAACCGAAATTTTAGTTATTGGAAAGCACCAAACTAAATATGGTGAGTATTTAAAAAACAAATTTAAGAGTCATTCCAATATTAGGTTTATAGGAGGTCTTTATAATTTAGAACACTTGAATAATCTACGTTATTTTTCTAACTTATATTTTCATGGTCATTCTGTTGGAGGCACCAACCCTTCTTTACTGGAAGCAATGGCCTCCAGAGCCCTAGTGATAGCGCATAATAATGATTTTAACAAAGGAATCTTAAAAGAAAACAGCTTTTATTTTTCCAATTCAATCGAGGTGAAAAATATTCTTAATTCTATTAAAAAAAATGATAACTTGCGGATAGTTCAAAACAATTTTGATGCCATTGTCAGCGAATTTAATTGGGAGAAAATAAATGGAGAATATTTACAACTCTTTGAAGATTGTTTTTCAAAATCTGATAAAAGAAAGCACTAATAACAATTCTTTTATACTTGTTCTTTTAGTTTTAATTACGATTCCTTTAAGTAATGTAGTTAATAGTGTTGCTGTAGGATTATTTTTTTTAATTGCAGTGTTTAAGACAAAAAGAGAGAACATTACTTTTGATTTACATTTGGTTTTATCTCTATTGCTTTATGCACTGATGGCCATTTCTTATTTTTGGTCTATTGACCCTAACAGCACTACTAACGCTCTTTCAAAAGAGATTCCCTTACTTCTTATTCCTTTAGCATTTATTATTATTAACCCTTTTACTTTAAAACAAAAGGGTTCAATATTGCAATATTATAGTTATGCTATTTTTGTGTTTGTACTCTATTATTTAATCCGAGCAGTAATAAGATATTGTATTTTTAAGGATGCGCGGGTTTTCTTTTATCATGGAGAAAATGAAATTGATTACGGGTTAGTTCCAAAACTGCTGAATGCTATCCACATGTCGGTATTTGTAGCAGTTGCTTTCTTTTGGTTTTTATCCAAAGCAATAAAATCAAAAACAGACACGATTATCTCAGCAACATTATTTGGTTTTATTTTATTACTATCTTCTAAGAATATTATTCTAATAGTACTATTATTGGTTTTGATTTACGCCTTTGTGTTTTCTAAAACAGCGCATAAAATGCGATTAAGGAACTTAGTTTTTTTTGGTTTGTTAATTGGAGTGATTTTTTCAATTGGAAGAATAAAACATCGATTTCAAGTAGAGTTTCAATCTAACACATCTAGAAGTTTAAATGCTAATGTTATTGAAGGTGTTCCTCAAGGGGTTCATTATGTAAGTATTAAAGAAGCATGGACAAATAGATCATTTACTCCAAACGATTATTTTCCAGGCACTGCTTTTAGAGTATATCAGTTCCGTATTTTTAGTGAATTAATAAAAGAAAATCATGTTTTTATGACAGGTTTTGGACTAAATGCCTCTTTGCCTAAAATTAAGGAAAAGGCTATCCAATATAATCTTTTTATGGGTGATGCAAAAAGTGAAGGTTATCAAACTAAAAACTTCCACAATCAATATGTCCAGAATTTTGCTGATTTAGGATTATTTGGTTTTTTGATCTTGACAGCCTTATTAATTATTAACCTAAAAAATGCTATTTATTTAAAAGATTTTGCGCATATTGCTTTCGCAATTCTAATGATAAGTTTATTTTTGACTGAATCTTTTTTATGGAGACAAAGAGGGGTTGTGTTTTTTGTTATGATGTTTTGTCTTTTTAATTCAGGAATTAAAATAATTTATTCCAAATCAAAATAAATATATATGAAAAGAATATTAATAACCGGTGCAGCTGGTTTTTTGGGCTCTCATCTTTGTGACAGATTTATAGAGGAAGGTTATTTTGTTGTTGGAATGGACAACCTAATTACGGGAGATTTAAAAAACATAGAGCACCTTTTCAAAAACAAAAATTTTGAATTTTATCATCATGATATAACCAAATTTGTACATGTTCCAGGAAACATAGACTATATACTTCATTTTGCTTCGCCAGCTAGTCCAATTGATTATTTAAAAATCCCTATACAAACATTAAAAGTTGGTTCACTGGGAACGCACAATCTCTTGGGACTAGCACGTGTAAAAAAAGCTAGAATACTTATTGCTTCTACATCTGAAGTGTATGGAGACCCATTAATTCACCCACAAACAGAAGAGTATTATGGTAATGTTAATACCATTGGGCCTAGAGGCGTTTATGATGAGGCAAAGCGTTTTCAAGAGTCGATTACGATGGCTTATCATACTTTTCACGGGGTAGAGACACGAATAGTTAGAATTTTTAATACTTATGGTCCGAGAATGCGTTTAAATGATGGAAGAGTAATACCAGCATTTATTGGCCAAGCGCTTCGCGGAGAAGATTTAACTATTTTTGGAGATGGAAGTCAAACACGGTCTTTTTGTTATGTTACGGATCAAGTTGAGGGCATTTTTAGACTACTTCATTCAGACTATGTGTATCCTGTAAATATTGGAAATCCAGATGAAATTACCATTAAAGATTTTGCAGATGAAATTATTAAATTAACTGCAACTAAACAAAAAGTAGTCTATCATCCATTACCGGTAAATGATCCATTACAACGTCAACCTGACACTACAAAAGCTAAAGAAATTTTAGGTTGGACTGCAAAAGTTTCTAGAGAAGAAGGAATGAAATTAACCTACGATTATTTTAAATCTCTTTCTTCTGAAGACCTTTTAAAAGAAGAGCATAAGGATTTTAAAGGATATATCCACTAGTAATTTCTATGGTTGCAAATCAAACAGGAAGATACTCAAAATATATTAGACCAATTAGTATTCTATTTGATTTAATAATTATCACTATTTTAAGTTTATGTTTTTTAAGAGATTTAAAACTTAATGAGTTTCATTTTTTATTATTTCAATCAATAACATGGATATTTATTGCTGTTATTGTAAAGTATTATGAAGTTTTTAGGTTTACAACTCCTGTTGAAATCATCACTAAATTGGTGAAACAATTTAGTGTATTTTTATTGGTAACCATTGCTTATTTTCCTTTTGTTAAAACTGCCATTTTCAGCGGAAGAGCAATTGCTTTTTTTATGTCAATAAGCTTTTTGTTCATACTTGCTTTTAAATATTTTTTATTTTACTATTTAAAAAAATATAGGATATCGACAGGTAGTAATTTTAGAACTGCTATTATTATAGGTTATACACCAGAATCCATCAGATTGAAAGAAGTGTTTGAAAACAGGAAAGATTATGGATACAGATTCTATGGCTATTTTTCAGATAAAAAGCAAAACCCTGAAATACTAGGTAAAGTTGATGAAATAAAGAATTATATTATAGACAATAAAATAGATGAAATTTATTGTTCATTAAATGAAATATCAAATGAAAAATTAAAGGATTTAATAGAATTTGCAGACGAGTTTAATAAAGCAATTAAATTTATTCCTGATACAAAGGAAATATTTTCTAAAAATTTAAAAATTAATTATTATGAATTATTTCCTGTATTGTCCCTTCAAAAAACACAATTGCATAACCCTTATATCAAAGGGATAAAAAGAATGTTTGACATTTTCTTTTCTTTATTTGTGATTCTATTAATATTGTCTTGGTTAATTCCGCTGCTTGCTATATTAATTAAATTAGAGTCAAAAGGGCCTGTTTTTTTCAAACAAGGGAGACCCGGTTTGGATGAAAAAGAATTCTTCTGCTACAAATTTCGCTCCATGCAATTGAATGGAACAACGGAAAAAGAAGCTTCAAAAAATGACCCTAGAGTAACTAAAACAGGGAAATTCATGCGTAAAACTAGCATTGATGAATTGCCGCAGTTTTTTAATGTATTAATAGGTGACATGTCGGTTGTAGGTCCGAGACCCCATTTATGGTCGCAAAACAAGTCTTATGCTAAAAGAATTAAGAAGTATATGGTTCGTCATTACGTTAAACCAGGCGTAACCGGATTAGCGCAAGTAAAAGGATTTAGAGGTGAAATTGAGACTGATGAAGATATGATTAATCGTATCAAGTTTGATGTATTTTATATTGAAAACTGGTCTTTAATTATGGATATTAAAATTATAGTTCAAACGGTAATCAACATTTTTAAAGGAGAAGAAAAAGCCTATTAGAAAGCCTCTTCACGGATTAGTTCTTTTATTTGATTATCTAAATTATAGACGGTTTGTGATAAGGTAAAAATTCTTTTTTTCATGTTATTTAATTCTTCCTTTTCTAATTGAGAAATAAGTTGGATTTTATTATTTAAGTGTTCATAGTTACCAACTTCGGCAACCCAACCTAAATTGTTTTTTTCCACTATTGTTTCTCCTTCTCCACCTCCAAAGTAAAGAATAGGAAACCCTAGTGCGCCATACTCAAAAATCTTAGAAGGAACTGAACCATAAATTCTTGTTTTTAAAGGAACAATAGCTACATCAAAGGTCGCCAATGTTTTGTGCAATTCATTTCTATCGAGCATTCCGTGGAAGAATAGTTTAACCTCGTTTTGGCTTGAAATAAGGTGCTCTATTTGAGTTTTTTCTGCCCCATCACCAAACACATGAAATTCAATATTCAAATCCTTTAAATCGATTTTATCACAAAGTTCGTAAACACCTTGAGCTATACCTAAAAGTCCGGCGTAAAATATTTTTATAGGCTGATTGTATGATGTTTGCAACTTCATTTCTGCTATTTTATGGTCGGGGAAATTGCGATATAAATAACATTTTTTATTAGGGAATAAAGTGTGTATGTGCGCAATGATTTCCATCGATTGTCCTAAAATCAATGAAGCTTTTTTATAGATAAATCGCTCAAAAAAAAGAGAGCCTCTATGTGAAAGAGAATCTTTTTTTAGGGCCTGTAATTCGATAGCGGCTAAGGGCCATAAATCGGATACATTTAAGATTATTTTTTTTCTTTTTACGGAGAGGACTAAAACGGCTATGAAAGAGAGTAAAAGTGGGGGAGACTGAACGATTACTTTTTTGGGTGTTTTTTTGAAAAGCAAATAGCAAAAAAGGCATATTGAAAAGGATAAGACCGAAAATAACCGAATCACGATGTTTTTACTAACACTAGGTAAAATCCAAAGGCGTTTTACTATGATTTCGTCTCTATTTTCGGTTAAGTAAAATTTACCTTTATATTCAGGAAACAATTCACCTTTTGGGTAATTTCCTAGAGGACAAACGACGGTTACTTTGTAGTTGTTTTGGCTAAGTTTAAGTGCTAATTGTTCGATTCTATTAGCTGCAGCTCCTTTTTCTGGCGGATAGTAATTCGATATGACAAGAATGTTTTCCATTTTATTTTTTCAAAAGGATATCGATAATTCGATGTGAGGCATTTCCATCCCACAATTCTGGAATTTCAGCTGATTTTGATCCATTGGAAAGAAATTCACTAAATATTTTTTCTAAGTTATTAAATGACGTGCCGACCAAAGTATTCGTTCCAATGGATTGCGTTTCGGGTCTTTCGGTATTGTTGCGCATAGTAAAACAGGGAATGCCAAGTACCGTGGTTTCTTCTGAAATCCCTCCGCTATCTGTAATTACAGCAAAACTATTTTTGATTAAAAACATAAAATTTAAATACCCTTGAGGTTCGACAAAAACTATATTTTTTAAGTGTAAAGGGTTACTTCCTAGTATTGCTTTGGTTCTTGGATGAACAGGAAATATTATCTTTTTATTGCCTATTAATTTATTAATACCCTCTAATAAATTACGTAATGAATTTTCTTCATCTACATTGGCGGGTCGGTGTAGGGTAAGCACAACATAATTATTTTTTTCTAACTCCAGTTCGGACCAAAAAGCAGGGGGATTTATACGGTTGAGATTTTGATAGAGTGTATCAATCATCACATTGCCTACAAAGTGAATGTTTTCAGGATTTGCGCCATTATTTTTTAAGTTAGCTGAAGCGGTTGTTGAGGTTGTAAAAAAATAATCGGTGATGCTATCGGTAACAATACGGTTAATTTCTTCGGGCATGGTCATATCTCCTGAGCGAATACCCGCTTCGATATGAGCCACTT
>CANBOV010000100.1 GCA_947371275.1 Flavobacteriaceae bacterium
GTATGGTGAATCTCTTCCATAGAGACCTTATATACCGTTTTAAATTTTGCCATCATCTGAGCCAAATAAGCATTCAACTCAAAAAATAAATTCACACCCAAACTAAAATTGGAACCATACAAAAAAGCACCATCCTGTGCCTTACACAAGGCCACCATCGCGTCATACTGCTCCAACCACCCTGTAGTCCCCGAAACAACGGGTACTCCTGCTTCCAAACAAGTAGTAATATTGTCCACGGCCACACTCGGAATACTAAAATCTATGGCTACATCGGCCACATTTAATCCTTCAAAGGTACTGTTGCTGGTTTTTCGAAGCACAATCTCATGCCCGCGATTCAAAGCAATTGCTTCAATCACTTTGCCCATTTTCCCATATCCAAGTAAGGCTATTTTCATCTAGAATTTGTAATTTAAAGACAAACCAATATTGGTTTTGTTGTTCATGTCATTCTGATATAAATCCGGTTGAAATGAGAGTTTATCACTAACATTAAATTGCATCAAATGCGCATCCACATTTGCGTCTACGATGTTCAAGACATAAAAACCAACGGTAACCAATAAGCTTAAATCCCGATTGCGCTGGTAAAAGCGCTGCGCCTGCACCAATCGGGTTACATCCAAATAAGTAAACTCATCCGGCTCTCCCGCTAAGCGATGTTTGTAGGCATCTCGGTAGCGGTGGTATTTTTTATTATTGGTAATGTAAAAATACAAACTAGAACCTATAGCACCATAGACCAACGGAATCTTCCAGTATTTTTTATTATAAGCCTGTCCCAATCCAGGAACGATGGCCGAATAAAACGCTGCCTTTGAAGGGGCAAGCGGATTAATCTCTTTGTCTTTTTGTTTCGCACTAACGGTGTCTTTAATAATCAAAGCACCATTGTCTAGACTTTGTGAAAAGAGGGCCTGACTCCCAAATGCAAGCAGAAATAATAGTATATAGGGTAGGCGAACCACTATCCTTTAATTCGTTTAAGTATGCGGTTAAAGTCTTCTTCAGAATGAAACGGTATCATGATTTTTCCTTTACCATTCCCCGACACTTTAACCTCAATCTTACTGCCAAAAAATTGAGCAACCGTTTTCTTTTGTTCCTCAGGTATGTCAAAGCTAGTCCCTTTCTTTGCCTTAGGGGCCGCCGGTTTCAATCCTTCCTGGTAATTTTTAACCAAGGCCTCGGTATCTCGCACCGAAAGGTTTTGACTTACAATCTTTTGGTAAATATCGGTCTGTACGTCTTGGTCTTCAATAGTAATAATCGCTCGTCCATGTCCCATACTGATAAAGCCATCTCGAATCCCCGTCTGTATAATTGGGTCCAATTTCAACAAGCGCAAATAATTTGCAATCGTAGAGCGCTTTTTACCCACTCGCTCACTCATCTGCTCTTGCGTCAATTGAATTTCATCAATCAATCGTTGGTAAGACAAAGCAATCTCGATTGGATCTAAGTCATGACGCTGTATGTTTTCGACCAAAGCCATCACCAACGACTCATTGTCATTAGCAATACGAATGTAAGCCGGCACCGTAGTCAGGCCTACTAAGCGAGAAGCACGCAAACGACGCTCCCCCGAAATCAACTGGTATTTATTGAAGTCTAATTTACGAACAGTAATCGGTTGGATAAGACCCAACTCTCTAATGGAGGAAGCCAACTCTTTTAACGACTCCTCATTAAAATTGGTTCTCGGCTGAAACGGATTAATGGCAATGGCATCAATGTCCAATTCGATAATGTTCCCAACCACTTTGTCAGCGTTTTTATCGCCAACCGCTTTTATATCATTTTCGGGATCCTTCAGCAAAGCCGATAATCCTCTTCCTAATGCTTGTTTCTTTATAGCTTTTGCCATAGGGTATTAACTGTTTTTCTTGATAATTTCTTGGGCCAAACTTAAGTAGTTTGTTGCTCCTCTACTAGTGGCGTCAAAGTTAATAATACTTTCACCAAAACTAGGCGCTTCACTCAATTTTACATTACGCTGTATAATGGTCTTAAACACCATGTCGTTAAAATGCTTCTGAACTTCTTCCACCACCTGATTAGATAAACGCAAACGGGAATCATACATCGTCAATAAAAGGCCTTCAATATCTAAATTCGGATTGTGGATCTTCTGCACACTCTTAATCGTGTTCAATAATTTTCCCAAGCCCTCCAAAGCAAAATATTCACATTGAATCGGAATCACTACACTGTCCGCAGCCGTCAACGCATTTAAAGTCAATAACCCCAACGAAGGGGCACAGTCAATCAAGATGTAATCGTACTGGTCTTTCACACTTTCCAAAGCTTGCTTCAGCATGTACTCTCGGTTTTCTTTGTCAACCAATTCGATTTCAATGGCAACCAAATCAATATGCGCTGGAACTACCCATACGTTAGGAGAAGTAGAAACTACCGTAGCTTCCGCTGGAGTGTTACTGTGCTCTAAAACTTGATACGTTCCTATCTCAACAGCCTCCACATCTATTCCCAATCCCGAACTGGCATTCGCCTGCGGGTCTGCATCAATCAATAAGACTCTTTTCTCTAAAACACCCAGTGACGCAGCCAAGTTAATCGAAGTAGTGGTCTTACCCACACCCCCTTTTTGATTGGCTATTGCAATGATTTTACCCATTTATTTTTTCAAATTTTAAGCCGTAAAAATACGATTTATTATGGCTTTGTCAAGGCTTATTTGTTAACATTCTGGTAAAGTTTTTAGCCCGAAGGATACGGTCAATACAGTAGCCTGATTAATCGAATTTTACCACCAAAAAAGGATTTATTTTATACTTGATTTAGTGTAAAAACAATAAGTTACTTACTTCCCTTATTCTTAATCATACTTTCTAATTTGTCCCAAAGGGCAGGCGGAATTTGCTCTAATATATTAAATTGCCCAGCTCCTTGAAGCCACTCACCACCGTCGATAGTAACAACCTCGCCATTAATGTAAGCCGAAAAGTCAGAAACTAAGTAAGCGGCAAGATTCGCCAACTCCTGATGGTCACCCACACGGCGCAAGGGCACTTTCTTAGCCATGTCAAATTTCTCAGCCAAATCTCCCGGTAACAAGCGGTCCCAAGCGCCTTTGGTAGGGAACGGACCCGGAGCAATAGCGTTCATACGAATGCCATATTTGGCCCACTCTACCGCCAAACTCCGCGTCATCGCTAGTACCCCCGCCTTAGCAGTCGCACTCGGAACTACGTAGGCCGACCCAGTCCAAGCGTAAGTGGTAACGATGTTCAAAACAGTACAATTGGTTTGCTTAGCGTCAATCCAATGCTTCCCAAAGGCCAAAGTGCAGTTCTTAGAGCCTTTCAAAACAATGTCAATAATAGTGTCAAAGGCATTGGCAGAAAGTCGTTCGGTAGGCGAAATAAAATTCCCCGCCGCATTGTTCAACAATACATCTACTTTTCCATAAGTTCTCACTACTTCTGCCAGCATCGCTTCCACTTGTTCATAATGGCGCACATCACATTGCAGCGGCAAACAGCTACCCTTCGTTTCGGTCTCCAATGCTAAAGCAGTAGCCTTAAGTTTGTCTAAGTCCCGAGAAGTAATAGCCACACGGGCCCCCAATTCCATAAAATACCGTGTCATGGCCTTGCCCAAGCCACTACCGCCTCCCGTAACTACGATTACTTTATCCGCCAATGCGTCGTCACGCAACATTTTTGCTTTAAAATCCATAGGGTTCTTTTTTTAGTAAATATATAAAAGTTATCCGCACAAAAAAAAACCGAATCCTAGCCGTAACTACAATTCGGTTCAAACAAGCAACCTCTTTTTCAAAAAAGTGTTTCTTCCTATTTTTTCAAGAATTTTTTGGTGAAATGGCCTAGCGAACTATCTATGTTCAGGAAATATAAGCCTGTTGCCAACTGGCTAACATCCATACTGTAAACATAACCGCTGTCTTCAGTATCCCTATTTTGTTTTACAATTTTTCCCTCAGTATTTACAACAGTATAAGTTATAGGCCCCTGCGTCAAACCGTTAGTGGCCACATTCAAATCGTGTTCCACTAGCGTCGGATAAACGGTTATCCCTTCCCCAAGCGTATGGGTGTCCAACTGTAAGGCGGCAAAATTAGTAACCACATTGTCTACAATCAATCGGCTACCAAACGAAGGGGTAGAGCCTTCTTTAGCCATGCTAAACGAAATGATCATAGAAGCAGGTGCCGCAGTCGAGGTAAACGTAATGGGTTCATAGATATATTGGTAGGTGTCGTGCATCCCACTAATGTCAATAGCAGCTTGTCCTATTTCATTGCCCTCCGCATCCGAAACCGTAATGCGAGCCTGGGCAATGTCATTTCCAGCGGGCAAAAACTTATAATAAAAACCCAACATAAAAACACTAGCGTCTGGCGCCACCGAGATACCCGGATTCCAACCTGGTCCACTTTGCTCTGGATCACTAAAAATCGTCGAGATACCCGGAATGACAATATTCTGTGTACTGTTAAAGGCATTCGAGATTTCCATAGCATAACTGCCACTCTGTGGTTCAGTAGAAACATAAACCATAGAAGGAATGCACCAAGTGTATTGTATTTGATCACCTACACTTTCACCAGTCTGAGGGTCAATAGCAATCGATTGCAAAAAGGTCATCCCCCAATTCGACGGAATGAAATTACAAGTAATGGTCTCAAAGTCGCCATTAACAACTTGAGCAGGTGAGGCTACGCATAGTAAAAGAGCGAGAGCTAAACTAAATAGGTGCTTTTTTTTCATAAGATTCAGTTTTATATTTTTTTGATTGATGAATTGAAACGCTGTTACGTAACGTTAAACAAATGTATTTTTTTATACTATCTCGGCCTAATTTATCAGGTGAACAATAGGTGAACATGTAATGAAATAAGGGGCTTACAAAGGTTTTGGATTACACAGACAAGATGAAATCAGTCAAATTTTCTTCCGTATTCAATTGCAATTTCTTACGCAAACGATGACGGGCCGTTTTAACACTGTCCGGCGAAATGTTCAAAATAGAAGCCATCTCCTTAATGGAAAGATTCAACTTAATAAGCGCACAAATCTTCAAATCATTAGCGCTAATCTCAGGGTATTTTTGCTTCAAACGGGTGTAGAAATTTTTATTAACACTCTCAAAATAATGGTCAAAGTGGTTCCAGTTGTTGTCCTGTATGGTGTATTTGGTAACCAACTTCTTAAGGTCACGTTCCGCAGTAGGCTCTTTTTTGCTTAAAATGGTTTTAATCTCATCCAACAATTCATTTTTTTCCAAGATCTGTATCGTAATGGCACTCAGCTGACTCTCCTTATGCTCCAAATCGTTCTGAAATTGGGCCTCCTTCAAAACTTTTTGCTCCTCCATTAAGGCTACCATAGCTTCTTTAGTATTCAACAATTGCTTGTCTCGCTTATTAATGCGCTTCATAATGAAGTACAAAAACGAAAAAACAAGGAGCAATAAGACCAACAAGCTTACCAACAGGTAATTCGTCAAGGTCGAAACTTGCTGCTGCGCCGAGATAAGTTTTAACTTGCGGTTTTGTTCGCTGACTTCAAACTGTACTTCCAAATGCTTCTCAATCTGTTGCCGCTCCGAAGTGTAGAATTGCTCTTTCAGTGTTATGATGGATTCTTGAAGTTGGCTAACTTCTGCAAAGGCTCCTTGCGCTTTTTTTAACGCAATCATAGCTTCTAAGGTTTTAATTTCAAAGCTCTTGTCTTGCAGTCCTTTGGTGATTTTTAAGGAGCTATTGTAATTTGTTTCAGCGACCCCAAGGTTGTGGTCAAAGGTGAGATGCCAACTCCCCAAAGCAAGTAAGGCTCTGGCTTCTGCCTGCTTATTTTTAGTCCGTTGGGCCAATGCCAATGCTTTTTCGTAGTAGCCCAAACTAGAGGCTTGTTGCTTTTTCTTTTGCAACAAGGCGCCTATCTTAATATAGGAGATAGGAAGGTAAGCGGTATTGTTCGTTTTAAGAAAGGAAGCTAACGCCAGTCGATAATAGCGCTCTGCCTCAGCATCCTGCTTTTGCAATTCATAAATGGCGGCCAAACTGTTATAGGCCAATCCCAAGGTGCCCGAATCGTCTTGCTTTGATTCCATGGTTGTAACAACCTCCTTACTCAATCGCAAAGCGGCATCGTATTTATGCTGCCGACTGTAGATGGTGCTGATGAGTTGCAAACATTTATTCCTCCCGATAATAGCTTTCTCCAAGTTAGTGGCTTCCAACTTATGATAAGCATTTAAAGACTCAGTGGCATAGCGCAGTCCTTTTTCCAAACTGGAACCATAAGTGCAGATGCCCAAATAAAAGTAGGATTCCGCAAGGTCTTGTTGATGGTGTCGCATTTTAGCTTGCTCGTTGGCTTTCCAAAAATACCCGTAAGCCTCGTCTTCCTGGTCCCTAACCAAAGCTGCCCAGCCTTTCTGAATTAGCGGGTTCTTCGAGTGCTGCCCCGCCATGCCAAGAGTGCAGCACACAAAAAACAGTAGAAGTAAGGGTTTAACAATTTTCATGTGCCAAAAATAGTTTTTTTTACCGGGCCAAATGGATTTTTACAGGTTGACTTCAGGTAAACAGGGAGCCATCTCCCGCTGTCCACTGTATCTTTTTCCTTGTGCAAGGAAAAAGGATGCCGTTCCCATCGGGGCTAGGGTAGCGATTCTTATTTTTTAAAAAGCTATAGAGTGTGCTTAGAGTTTATATAGAGTTTACTTAAAGCCTACTTAGAGTTTACTTAGACTCTAGTATATAGTACTGATATAGTACTGATATAGTACTGAAGGCATTATACTACCTTTAGTAAAAACCAATCCTATTTTTAGCATGCTCTTGCCTATTTCCAATCTTACGTATAGAACAATAAAGTAAATGTTATTAACAGCTGCAGTATAGTTACAGCCTATCAAAGGCCTATCAAAGGCCTAGATAAAGCGCTAAGTGGGTCAGATTTTAGAGCGGTAAGCAAAGGCAAGAGCAGGAGTAAAGAGAAAATCCCGATAAGTGGTAAATGCAAAGTGCGTATTATCAGAGCATTAAAAAAAGAACAAAAAAAGGGGATAAAAGATTTGGAATTAGGCAGAATTAGTTTTTATATTTGCACCCCGCCAAGGGAAGTTCTTTAGAAGATTTGGGATAACAAAGTGGAAGGAAAATTAAT
>CANBOV010000101.1 GCA_947371275.1 Flavobacteriaceae bacterium
TATTCCATCAGCTATATGCACGACGATGAAAATATGCACAAGTTTTTTGCTTATTTGAATCTGTTCGTTTTCTTTATGATCACTTTGGTGGTGGGAAGCAATTTATTAGTAATGTTTATCGGATGGGAAGGCGTAGGTCTTTGTTCGTATTTACTAATTGGTTTCTGGTACAAAAACCAAGATTATAACGATGCTGCTAAAAAAGCTTTCATTATGAACCGTATTGGGGATTTAGGCTTTTTAGTTGGGATGTTTTTATTGGCCTTTAATTATGGCACTTTAAACTATCACGAATTAGCAACTGCTATTGGTGCATCTCATAGTACTACTACTTTATCTTTAGCGGCCTTGTGTTTGTTTATTGGTGCAACAGGTAAATCGGCTCAATTACCACTTTACACTTGGTTGCCTGATGCAATGGCAGGACCAACACCTGTTTCGGCTTTAATTCACGCTGCAACGATGGTAACCGCGGGTATCTTTATGATTACTCGTATGAACTTTATGTTTGATTTAGCTCCAGAAGTTCAAAATATCATCGCCATAGTTGGGGGAATTACGGCTTTAGTAGCTGCATCTATTGGATTATTGCAAAATGACATCAAAAAAGTATTGGCCTATTCAACCGTTTCTCAATTGGGATTAATGTTCCTTGCCTTGGGAATGGGTGCTTATAATGTAGCTGTATTTCACGTAATCACACACGCTTTCTTTAAAGCTTGTTTGTTCTTAGGTTCTGGATCTGTAATTCACGCTTTACACGGAGAACAAGATATGCGTAAAATGGGTGGCTTGCGCAAAGTAATGCCAATCACTTTTATCACGATGATGATTTCTACCTTAGCCATTGCGGGGATCTTTCCATTCGCTGGGTTCTGGTCAAAAGACGAAATCTTGATGGTAGCTTTTGAACACAACAAAGTATTGTGGATTATCGGTTCAGTAGCTTCTATTATGACTGCGTTCTATATGTTCCGTTTGATGTACTTGACATTCTTTAGAGAATTCAGAGGTACTGAAGAACAAAAACACCATTTACACGAAAGTCCAAGTTTGATTACTATCCCATTAATCATCTTAGCTGCTTTAGCTGCTGTGGGTGGAGCCATCAACTTGCCAGGAAGCACTTGGTTAAATCATTTCTTAGAGCCAATATTGGTAGGAAAACACGAAGAACACGCTTTAGGAAGTAACGAATATATGTTGATGGGAATTGCTTTAACAGGAGCCATCATTGGTATTGTTTGGGCTTACGCCAAATACATCAAACAAGGATTTGTTCCTCAAGAAGACGAGGCTATCACTGGTTTGAACAAAACTATTTACAATAAATATTACGTAGATGAAGTATATACTGCGATCATCGTAAATCCAATAAATGCTTTATCTAACTTCTTCCGTACTACATTAGAGCCTGCGCTTGGGAATGTAGTTTATGGTTTAGGAAGTATCGCAAACGGACTTGGAAATCAAGGTAAAAAGATACAAACAGGAAGTATTGGTCTGTATTTGTTTGCTTTTGTTATCGGTGTTTTAAGCATAATTATTTATTTATTTTTAGCTCAATAATTTTTAAAGATGAACGTATCACTTATATTACTTATACTTTTAATTGGTGCCTTGGCAACCTTTATATCTGGAGACAAATTCGCTTCTAAAATAGCTTTGTTCTTTAGTATACTCGCTTTAGGATGTACATCAGTTTTGGTAAATCACTTTTTAGGCGGAGTAAATATTAATTTAAACAATCCTTGGATTACACAACCTAATGTGTCCTTTGCTTTAAAAGGAGATGGTTTATCGTTGGCAATGGTGTTATTGACGGTTTGTTTAACTCCATTAATCATCTTGTCATCCTTTGGAAATGCATTTAACAAATCCAAAAACTTTTATGCGTTAATCTTGTTTATGGCCTTTGCCATGACAGGAACGTTTTTAGCCGTTGACGGTTTGTTGTATTATATCTTCTGGGAATTATCTTTAATCCCAATCTACTTTATCGCATTAGTATGGGGTAATGGAGATGCCGAAGAACGCAAAAAAGCAGTCGTTAAATTCTTTATCTATACCCTTGGAGGTTCCTTATTTATGTTAGTTGCTTTTGCGTATTTGTATACCAAAGCCAACAGCTTCTTATTAGCCGATTTGACAAAATTGGATTTGACTCCAACAGAGCAATTCTATATTTTCTTTGCTTTCTTCTTAGCCTATGCTATTAAAATTCCAATCATTCCTTTCCACACTTGGCAGGCAAAAGTGTATCAAAAAGCACCTACTGTTGGAACCATGTTGTTATCAGGTATTATGTTGAAAATGGGATTATACAGTGTTATCCGTTGGCAATTGCCAATTGCTCCATTAGCAGCTAAAACCTATATGCCTGTGCTATTAGGGTTGAGTATTGCTGGAGTCATCTACGGTTCTATTGTAGCCTTACGTCAAAAAGATTTAAAGAAATTATTAGCCTATTCTTCTCTAGCACACGTTGGACTTATCGCTGCGGGTTGTTATACCTTGACAGAGGCAGGTTTGAGTGGAGCCGTTTCACAAATGATTGCACACGGTTTTGTTATCGTTGGTTTATTCTTTGCGGCGGAAGTAATCTTTAGAAGATTTGAAACTTACAAAATTGACGAGATGGGCGGTATTCGTTCGCAAGCCTCTAAATTCACTTCTATGTTTATGATTTTGGTATTGGCTTCTGTTGCCTTACCAGGAACGTTTAACTTTATTGGAGAATTTACAGTATTGTACAGTTTATCTCAAGTGAATATTGCTTTTGCTGTATTAGGTGGAACAACCATCATTTTAGGAGCGTATTATATGCTTAAAATGTTCCAAAACGTAATGTTAGGCGAAACCAATACCAAAGTATTTGCAGAGGTTACTGCTTCTGAAGCGGTAGTATTTGTAATCATCATTGCCTTTTTGTTATTCTACGGATTGTATCCAAAACCGATAGTAGACTTGGTAACGCCAAGTGTCAAAGAAATTTTGATGCAAATCAACAGATAATTGCATTTTACAAAACCTTAGAATAGTTTTAAAATAATAAAAACAAGAAAAAACAGTACCTACGGACAGCCTACGATTCCATCAGCTCTCCTAAATACTAAACCAATAAAACAATGAATACATTAATTGCAATATCAGCCCTTGGTGTTTTTTGCCTTATCGCTGAAATCTTTAATTTAAGAAAAGCTCTTGTTCCGGTAACCATCTTAGGATTGTTGGCCATTTTAGGAACAACCCTTAATCTTTGGTCTTTTGGAGGAGTAGCCGATACAAAGTATGCCAATATGATTGCAGTAGACAAATTTTCTTCTGCCTTTTCATCGCTATTCATTGTGCTTACTATTTTCTTAGTAGCCTTATGCCAAGACGTGTACAAAGAGCAACAAAGTAAAATCTCAGATTTTATCGCAATCAAAATATTTCTATTGGCAGGTGCCGTAGCTATGGTATCCTTCGCTAATTTATCGATGTATTTCTTAGGAATCGAAACCTTATCTATTTCATTATACATCTTAGCAGGAAGCAGCCGTTTGGACATTCGCAGTAATGAAGCCGGTATGAAATACTTCTTATTAGGATCATTTGCATCAGGAATTATCCTTTTCGGAATTTGTTTGATCTATGGAGCATTAGGTACATTTGATTTAAAAGAAATAACAGAATGGTCAGGAGCTGCCGATTTAGCCATTTGGTTGCCAATTGGGGTTTCATTAATTACCATTGGAATGTTGTTCAAAGTAGCGGCGGTACCTTTTCATTTTTGGGCACCGGACGTATATGAAGGAGCTCCAACATTAGTAACTGCAACAATGAGTACTTTGGCTAAAGTGGTGGCATTTGCAACACTTTACAAATTATTATTGGCTTTAAACTTATTCCCATCCATCCCTTTCCAAAACATTATTGTAGTAGTTTCAATCGCTTCAATGACGGTAGGTAACATTATGGCATTACGACAAAACAACGTAAAGCGTATGTTAGCCTTTTCAGGGATTTCACACGCAGGATTTATGTTGATGGCTATCTTAAGCTTAACCGATTCCATGGGATCGTTATTTTACTATACCGTTGCTTATGCTTTAGCGGGTATTGCTGCATTTGCAGTGATTGCTATCGTTACCAAAGGAAAAGACAATCAAGATGTAATCAACTTTAACGGTTTGGGTAAAACCAATCCAATATTAGCGGCAGTATTAACTGCAGCCTTATTATCTATGGCGGGTATTCCAGTATTCTCGGGATTCTTCGCTAAGTTTATGTTGTTCACACAAACCATCAAAGCAGGTTATTTAGTAGTAGTAATTGCTGGGGTAATCAACTCTATCATCAGTGTAGGTTATTATTTCAAATTGATTTTAGCGATGTACACTAAAGAAGCCACAGAAGAAAAACAACCAACACCTATTGTATATTATATTGTAGGAATCACAGCTATAGTTCTTAATATCTTGGCGGGATTATACCCATCCGTAGTATTGAACTTAATCAAATAATAGTTCATCTTTATTTTTAGAAGAAGGTTCAGCTTTATGTTGAACCTTTTTTTATGCTTTTTATTTATTTAAAATAAAATGAAAATCGCGCTACCACAATAAGTATTTTGGAACAATCAAATGAAGCCTTTTAACTTCCAAAGTTTATTTTAGCAACACTTAAGTAGACCTTGGAAACACTTAAGTAAGTTTTAGAACGACCAAAGTAGACCTAGCCACTACTAAAGTAGACCGAGCCACTACCCAAGTAGACCGAGCCACTACTAAAGTAGACCGAGCCACTACTCAAGTAGACTGAGCCACTACTCAAGTAGACTGAGCCACTACTCAAGTAGACTGAGCCAGTACCCAAGTAGACCGAGCCACTACTAAAGTAGACTGAGCCACTACCCAAGTAGACTGAGCAACTACCCAAGTAGACTGAGCCAGTACCCAAGTAGACCGAGCCACTACTCAAGTAGACTGAGCCACTACTAAAGTAGACTGAGCTACTACCTAAGTAGACCGAGCCACTACTCAAGTAGACTGAGTCACTACTTCAAAAAGCTTTTCAATAACGTATGACTATTTTATAAAAAAAAATTAGGCTTATTTAAAAAGTAAATAAGCCTAATTTCTATAGTAATGTGTATAAATTTAAAAAGAGTAAGTTTCGAACCTAGAACCTAGAACCTAAAAACTTACAACAAAAATAACTAAACAGCAGCAGCGTAACGTCGAGCTACTTCATCCCAATTGATTACATTGAAAAAAGCTTCAATATAATCAGGACGACGGTTTTGGTAGTGTAAATAATAAGCGTGTTCCCAAACGTCCATCGCAAGGATTGGAGTTCCTCCACAACCAACACCTGGCATCAGCGTGTTGTCTTGGTTTGGAGTACCACAAACTTCAAGTTTGCCATCTTTTACACAAAGCCAAGCCCATCCTGAACCAAATTGAGTAGCTCCTGCTTTTGCGAAAGCTGCTTTGAAATCGTCAAAAGAACCGAAGTCTTTTTCGATAGCTGTTAATAAATCTCCTGTTGGTAATCCGCCACCGTTTGGTGACATTACAGTCCAGAATAAGTTGTGGTTGTAAAAACCACCACCGTTGTTTCTGATAGCTGCTTTAGATAAATCTAAGTTTTTAAGAATCTCTTCGATCGATTTTCCTTCTAATTCTGTTCCAGCAATAGCTGCATTCAAATTAGTGGTGTAAGCATTATGATGTTTTGAATGGTGGATTTCCATTGTTCTAGCATCAATATGTGGTTCTAATGCATCGTATGCATAAGGTAATTGAGGTAATTCAAAGGCCATAATATTTTTATTTAAGTTGTTACTAAATTGAATCCAAATTTATACATTTAACTTTGTAAATGAAAATAGTATTTCCCAATTAACATATAATTAGAATCGATAGCAATAAATCATGGAATTTAATCTTCAACCTACTTTCTTGCAGAATGAATTAATAGAGTTGTTTCCTCTTCAGGAATCTGATTTTGAGGCTTTATATGCCGTGGCTGCTGATCCCCTCGTTTGGGAACAACATCCCAATCCCCTGCGCTATCAGAGGGAAGTGTTTTTAACTTTTTTCGAAGGTGCAATAGCCTCCAAAGGGGCTTTTTTGGTTAGAGATGTAAAAACAAATGAAGTGGTGGGAAGTAGTCGTTACTATGATTATCATCCCGAAAGCAATTCAATAACGATAGGGTATACCTTTGTTGGTATAGCCTATTGGGGCAAAGGCTACAATCGAGCATTGAAAAAAATGATGTTGGAGTATGCTTTTCAATATGTGGATATGGTCCACTTTCATATTGGAGCACAAAACCTGCGTTCGCAAATAGCGATTGGAAGAATTGGGGCTGTTAAAATTGACGAAATTGAAGTAACCTATCACGGAGAAGAACCAAAATTGAATTACATTTATCAAATTAAAAAAGAAGACTATTCTTTGTAAAGGGTTCTTAACTTCCAAACAAAATAGTAAACCATCCTTAAAAGGTTCCGTATGATGAACAAAGCTGCCTTTTCGATCTATGATGCCTCCGCAGGTTCGGGGAAAACCTATACTTTGGTCAAAGAATATTTAAAGATTATTCTTTTATCCAAAAAACCCGATGCCTACCGAAATATACTAGCGATTACCTTTACCAATAAAGCGGTACACGAAATGAAAAGCCGTGTGGTGGAAAGTCTCTCGCAATTTGCTAAAGAACAACCTTCGGATAAGGCGATGCAATTGATGCAAGACATCAATACTGAAACAGGTTTGAGTGTTGCCACGATTACAGCCAAGGCTAAAAATATTATTAAGAATTTGATTCATAATTATGCGGCCTTCGATATCTCTACCATTGACAAGTTTACCCATAAAGTGATTCGCGCTTTTGCGCACGATTTGAATTTGCCGATTACCTTTGAAGTTTCCTTGGATA
This sequence comes from Flavobacteriaceae bacterium, assembly GCA_947371275.1. Lineage (GTDB taxonomy): Bacteria > Bacteroidota > Bacteroidia > Flavobacteriales > Flavobacteriaceae > Flavobacterium. The sequence goes on from CANBOV010000101.1 coordinate 6,934, forward strand.
CCGAAAGTTTGTTAACCGAAGCCGTGGATGCCATTATTGCACAAGCAGGCGAGGACGAAGTACTGACCAAGCTCCTAGTGGATTTCACGATGGAAAAGACCGATGATGATAAGAGCTGGGATGTGTCCCGCGATATTATGGATACAGGCCGATTGATTTTAAATGAAAATAATAGAGAGGAGATTTCGCATTTTAA
>CANBOV010000102.1 GCA_947371275.1 Flavobacteriaceae bacterium
GGTTGACGAGCAATAGCGTCCATTGCAGATCCACCAATTCTTCCGATACCAATACCAGCTCCGATTACTACTAATCCAGCTCCAACGATTTTAGGAATTTCCATAATGTATATATATTTAATTAAACATTCAATTTATTAATGATGCGCTACCTCATGGTGTTCATCATGATGGTGTTCCTCCACTGCGGCGCCAAAATATAGGGCGGCCAACATGGTGAAGATATAAGCCTGTAATAAGGCTACTAAAATTTCTAACAAGGATAAGACAAAAGCCAAGAAGAACGATAACGGACTACCAATCGGACTATTAAACGTATACATCAAGGCAATCAAACTCATCAATACAATGTGTCCCGCAACCATATTCGCATACAAACGAATCATTAAGGAAAAAGGCTTAATGATGGTTCCTAATAATTCTATAGGAGCCAAGATAAACTTCATCGGCACAGGTACACCCGGCATCCAAAAAATATGTCCCCAATAATCTTTCTTAGCGGTAAACGTAGTAATCAAATACGTAATAAGCGCTAAAGATGCAGTAATAGCAAGATTTCCGGTAATATTAACCCCTAGTGGTGTTAACCCAAACATGTTCAGAAACCATATAAAAAAGAAGATGGTCAATAAGAAACTCATGTATTTTTTATAATGCTTCTCTCCAATATTCGGAATAGCAATATCATCTCTAATATAAAGTACGATAGGCTCAAAAAATCTTCCAGCACCCGTAGCAATCGAACCGTTTTGTTTATAGGATTTACCCAAACCTCTAAATAAGAAAAACATTAGTAAACCAACTAATAGTATCATAAATAGACTCTTAGTAATCGAAAAATCAAGTGGCTTTACATTCGTAACATGCCCTTTATCATCTTCCGTGATAGTACCTTCAGCATCCGTTCTATATACTAAGCCATCATGGTGGTTTATTTTAAAATAACTACCGTTGGATTCAGCAACTCCTTCTCCATGTTCAAATTTTGAAGAGGAAAAAAAGTGTACGCCGTTGTCCAATAAAATTACCGGTAACGGAAAACCAAAGTACTTCTCTCCTTCTTTTCCATAAGTAAATAAGGTAAAATCATGAGAGTCCATCAAGTGATGCTTGATGTGCGCTTTTCGCTCTAAATCTGCTTTTTGTTCTTCCGTTAAATTAGCATTTTCAACTTCATGCCCTTCAGCTTTCTTTGGCTCAGCATGAGTTGCCGATTCCATTGAAGTCGTTGCAGCAGCAGCTTTACTAACGGTATCGTTAATTGTAGTTGCTGAACTGAATAAAGGCAAACAGGCCACTAAAGCGGCTATAAAGAATTGGAGTGGTTTTTTTGAAATCACCATATCTGATAATTAACTTAAATTAACTTTTTTCAAATTTGGTGCAAAAGTACAATATTAATTAATATTAAAAAGTATATGTTTTGTTTTTTTTGACGTAAAATGCAATTTGGATTGCTTTTACTGCTTATTATTTAAAATTCTGATGGTTACAAGCGTTTCTATTGCCAAAAAATAAATAAACACACCAAAAAAGCTCATCTTTTCCGTAGGGGTTTTGGCCAAATGTAAAGCCAATATCGGCAACATAAAAACATAGGCCACCACCATCTTAATACCGGTCAATAATAAGTAACTAAATCCCACATTGTCAATGCTCTTCTCCTTGACAATTTGCAACAAGAATACAATCACCAATGAAAACACACCAAAGGAAGCATAAAGCAACGGTAAACTGTAGATAAAATCGGCTTCATAGACCCGTGGCACCCACAACCAAAACAGGCCCTTGTGAACTCCAAGTCCAACCAAAGCCGCTGTGATTACCATAAATAAAGGACGTATTTTTTTAAGCAACATCGTCGTCTCGATTAATTTCTTTCAATTGCCGATTCAAATTGTAAAACGAAATCGCAACCCCCAACAGGGTCATGATCTTTACATATACGGTATGTGGATTAGGGTATTTTCCATCGAGCCATGTGCCCAAATAAGAAAATAAAAAGACAATAACACCCATCTGTATCGGGATGTTAATAAAAGCCAACCACTTGTTACGCGATTTTTTCTTCTGTGGCTGCTCCATGGGGGGGTAGATTTTTAACCTGCGTTTTCATCACACAGCTAGCACTAAACTCAGCACCCGGCTCAACCGACAACTTTGCACAAATCACCTCTCCAATGATGTGGGCCTTCGATTTAATATTCAGTATTTCGTGCACCTGAATCTTTCCTTCAAAACGCCCTTCTATATCTGCATTTTTACAAACAATATCTCCCTTTACACTGGCAGCCGGCCCAATAACAATTTTACCTTTAGAAATAAAATTGCCAACCAAATGCCCATCCAAACGAAAATCTGCTGGCGAATTGATATCCCCTGTTATTGTAGTGCCTTCAACTATTCTATTGGTTTTTCCCAATAAATCGGTATACGATTTCGGACTCTTTTCAAACATCATATATTATCCTTTTTTTCCTGTATTCCCCAGTTGTGGTGCAGGAGGTAACCCGCCCATTCCTTTTTGATCGCCTTTAGATGGAGCTCCTCCAGGAGGCATATTACTATTCATGCCTTTAGAATTTGCACCACCAGGGGCTCCCTCGCTATCTTCTCCCGCCGGTTGCTCATTTGTAGCTTTTGCTTCTGGCTTAGGCTTTTGAGGTTCAGCCGGTTTTTCATAGGTTCCATCCCAAGCGGGCTCCGCTGGGTTGTCAACCAATTTACCCGCCAAGAATTCATCCAAATTCTTTTTTATCTGAACCACAGCATAATTTTCTGCCGTCATGATAATTGGCGTATCCTGTACCTTATAATCCTTATATTCCTTTAATACCGTAGTAATACTAGTAGCCAAATCTTTCGAAGTTACGCCATGAATCACCACAAAATTATCGGTCATTGTATACATATCATACGATAGCGAAAGCCGCTTCAAGTCACGCTCTGCCAAGAATTTCTTGATTTTATCAACCAATACCTTAGTGTTCTTATCCTCAAAATCCTTAGTCTGATAAAGTATCTTCCAGTTTTTTGAATCACTAGTAGACAATTGCAATGCCTCCAGTTTAGGTAAATCCACAGTAAATAAAGCAGTAGCTTTTTTACCTTCCTCCGTATTAGGATAGGTAAGTGATACATAATTCAATCCCTTTCCAAAAGCATCAAGTCCCTCAAATTTCGCCACTACTTTGGCTTTTAACAACTCAAACTTAGGCAAAATAGGGTCTCCATTATAGAGCTCGATAGATTCCTCAATTGCCGTCAAGACCGCTTTGTAATCTCCGTTCAAATACTGCTTATATATTTTTTCATATACCGCTTTGGGTGAATTAGCATCTTCCCCCTCTTCACTTGACGGATTGCTCAAAATCTGTGCATAACGCGAATTCGGATATTTCGAAATGATCTCCGCCTTCATAGCCTCGGCCTTTTCCTTGTCATTCAGGATCTCATATAATTTGTATAAATTATACATCGCAGGCAAAACCAATCGCTCTTCAGGTTGGTTCTTTAATAACTGCTCAAACTTGGCAACCGCCAATTTGTTTTCCTTGAATTTTTCCTTATAAATGATGCCCAATTGGTAATAGGCAAAATTGCGCTCTTTCGCCAAACTGTCCAATACCTTAACACCGGTTGGCAATTGCTTTACATAAAACTCCGGACTGTACTGATCAGTTGTAGCTGCAGTATCCCTACCTTTTTTAGGGTCTTCCAAGCTGTCTTTCACGTCCCCATTTTCTTCATCATCCTTTGCAGCAATATTAGTGTCTTTTGTAGTCGAAGAACGCCAATTGTCTCCTAAGGTCTTCTTACCCCAAATTTTAGTAAACTCTTTTTTTCCATAAGCTACCGTAGCGGGATTATAAAAATAAAAAGAACTTCCTCCCGAAATCGAAGCAACATCTTTCATCTGCGGTACAGCTTCAGTCTTCAATAGATCTGTTTTACCATCTCCTTCCGTACCTGCACCTTCATTTCTAGCCTTATTCTCCGCGATTTGTGCCTTTTTAGCTGCTGCTTTTTTAGCCAACTCTTCTTTCTTCTTAAGATCTACAATGTATTTCTCAAAAAAAGCAGTCTTAGCGTCGGCCGACATACTACTCAACGACAAGATACTGTCATTGCGCTGAACTATGCCTTCATACTTTATAACATCGTCCAAGTTTTCACGCTTCTTCTTGATCAAATTAAATTCGCGTGTACGGGGTTTCAATTTTACCAAGGTGCTGTCAAAATACTTCCCTGCCGTAACATACTTGGCCGAATTAAAATAAATATCTGCCAAGTTTCGGTAATTAGAGGCAATCATATAGGTGTCATCACCTTTCTTTCTAAGGGATAAATTATAATACTTTTTGGCGCTTACTGGATTCTTTTGCTGATCGTAATACAACGCCAACTGATGATAGATCGCATCCAAATACGGGCGGTTCTCACGGTCAGCCACTAACTTATTAAACTTCTTCAAAAAAGCAATAGTGTCTCCCTTGGCAAAGTCAAACTGCTTCGCTTGTTGTACATGGGCATGGATAACATATTGTCGGGCCGCTTTTCGATGCATATCAATTACCGATTGATATGCAACATAAGCACTGTCCTTTTGTCCAACCGATTCAAAAAGTTGCGCCAAGATATATCGGTAACGGGCTTTCTCCTCTTGTGACTTAGTAAATTTTGTAGCCAATCGAATCTTGGCAATCGCACTATCCTTCTCTTCTAAATTCAAAAAAGCCTGCGCCAAGGTAGCATTAGCATCCGCAAAAATCTGATCCTTAAATTTGATTTCTCCCAGCAACTTCCGAAGATTATTTACTGCCAAGGCATCATTCTCCAAACGCATATTAGTCTTCTCTCTCCAAATTTTTACTTCGTAAATCTTATTGCTTTTAGGGTATTTATATAACACATAATTAAATGCCTCCAAAGCAGGTACAAAACGCTGGTCATAATATCGCGCCTTACCCAACATTAAATAAGCCTCATCCATTTGTGGGTTTTTTTCAGAACCCTGTATGTTCATGGAGTGTTTCTGTATGGCCTTAGTAGCCTTAGTCTCCGCACGCTCAAAATTAGTGTTCTTGGACTCCTCCAAAACGACTTTCTGTTCACTGATCTGCATCCGCTCTACCGGTAGCAACTCCCAAAAATTATCGTTGTTTTTCTGTTTCACTTCTTGAATGCCTTTGTCCAAAGCAATACCGCCATTATATAAAATGTTGTATTTCGTGCTCAAGGCATGAGAGTTACGGGACAAGAAGGTGTTCTTTTTGGTAGAACAAGCTATCAAAAAAACGATGAATCCCGTGAATATAAGGTATTTTAGAGTACTGGTTTTCAAATCAAAACGTTTTTAGTATAACGTGAAATAGTCATAAATAGTATAACTAACGGGTAAAAATACGTTTCTTTTTGATATGGCAAAAAATTAGACCGCAAAAAATGCCTCTAACTCTTTCAAAGTTTCAGGCGTAGTTGTTATGTCTTTAACTACTTCACCCAAATGCAACGCCACAATTCGGGTGCAAACCTCAACCGTATGAACCAAATCATGACTCGAAACTAAAACGGTAACATTAGGGTCGTCCGCCAATTCTTTGATGATCTTCTTCAAACGATTCACCGTAGTCGGGTCCAAATTAGCAAACGGCTCGTCCAAGATGACAACCTCTGGATTCCCAATCAAGGTCGCTATAATCCCCACCTTCTTCATGTTTCCTTTCGATAAATCCCGCAAGTACTTTTTACTGTTCAAAATCTCTCCATTAAAAAACTCCTGGTGCTTAGCCAACAAAGCATCTACATCAGCCTTGTTCTGACCACGCAAGTCCCCTATGAAATAAAAATACTCCTCCGCTGTCAAATACCCTATCAAAAAACTTTCATCAATAAAGGCCGCCGTAAAAGGTTTCCATGCCTCACTAGTATTCACCTGCACGCCGTTGCTAGTAATGTAGCCCGTGGTTGGCTGAATCAAATCCAGTAGCAAACTGAAAAAAGTAGTCTTCCCTGCCCCATTATTCCCCACCAAACCAAAACTCTGCCCCTTCGGAATTTCTAAAGTAGCCAAATTCAAAACGGTAACGCCCGTCGTATATTTTTTAGTCAAATTAGTAACTTGTATCATCTGTATCTGTAATTATATATTTTTTAAAACGTTCTTTTTTCCAAATTCAATCCAACAATCCAACAATCCAAACTGCGACTGAGACTGCAAACTAAACTCGCTGCTTATAGGCCTCAATCGTAGCATACTTCTCCGTTTTATAAATCTTCTCTATAATCGTAAACATCTTGTCTCTAAAAGCAAAGCCAACGATGCCTGCCAAAGCCACCATCAAACAACCAATCTCGGCATTGAACACAAAATAACCAAAAGCATACAACAGCATCGGAACCAAAATCTTCGGTATCGCAATCAACAAGTTCTTAAAACTAAAAGCTTGCTTTTGCCCAAAAGCCTTAGCAGCCGTCAAATCAATAGCCGTTTTATTATAAGCACCTCCCAGCAAGACCAAATGAGAGTTCACCCCTATATTATAAATGGCACCCACTACAATCAATAAATAAACCTTCCAACCAAAGTACAAATAGAACGAAGCCACCAAAGTCGAAAACACCGTAGCAATGACCATCAACCACCACTTCGAACTCAAATATTCGCGGTAACTGATGTTTTGACTCATCATCAATTGGTAATAGGCACTGTCCCAACTCGGAACAAATTGTCCAAAATTCAACAAAAAGCCCCCCGATACAAAAATGCCACCAAAGACATGCATTGTCGGATTGTTATAAGCCGGCACGAAATCAGTGAAAAATAAAATGCCATAAAAAATGAAAACAATACTAGCAACAACGGTATTCCTCGGACGCTTATTACGCTTAATCATCTTAATGTCATTCTTTAAAAAAGTCCCCAACGTACCAAACTGATTCAACCAAGTAAGGTTCTCTGTTTTAGCCTCAGCACTCTTTTTAGCCAAGCCCGTATCTAAATTTAAATTGCTCTTGAAATAAACAAAGGTGTAATAATACAACACCGCCGCCAAAACGATCGGTAAAACAAAAAGGTAAATCGTACTGTACAACCCTTGGAAAAATGGCTGCGTATATAC
>CANBOV010000103.1 GCA_947371275.1 Flavobacteriaceae bacterium
GGAATCCAGTTTTCAGTCGCAGGGCTACCGTTTATTCCTTCATTACTTTGTGGGTTGATATTGTTTCATTGCCTTCTAGTTGCAGTAGATAAATGCCTTTAGGTAGATTACTCAAGTCTACAGAAGGATTGTTATCGTTAGCACAGTTGTAAGACGTAAGCTCCTGCCCTAAATAATTGTATACTCTAATCCATTCAATTTGATGGGAGGTATTATCAAATGACACAATATTGTGCGTTGGATTAGGATAAATTTTTAACGATAATAAATTATATTCTACTACTTTCAAAGGACAGGACGAATCAATCGTAATCGCTTGCGTAACGCCACAACCTGTTAAGTAGGTCTGTAACGTAGGTATCTCATTACTATCGGCACAGATGTAATTTAAATTGGGCACATTATCCCAACACTCGTTTAAATACATAGAAGCTCCAAAAGCTTGTATCATACCGTTTCTTATTTTTATCGAAGTCAGGTTGGGGTTGTTGTGGCAGCCCAAATCAAAAAAAGCAGGATTATAACTAAAATCCAAACTCGATATTAAATTCCCTCCGCAATAAACCCGTTGCAATGCCGGATTGTTGGAAAAATCCAGTGAGCTAATATGATTATTATGGCAAAAAAATATTTCTAATTGGGATTGAGCGCTAATGTTTAATGAAACTAACTGATTGTTAGCACAAGCTAAAGTTTTTAATTGACTAAGATTGGACAAATCCAAAGCCGTAATTTGATTATTACTACAGTCAAAAACGGTAAGGGACGAAAGTTGTGATACATTTATTGTGGTCAAATGATTATAAATACACGATAACCGCTCCAAATTAGTAAAATACTCTATACCTGTCAAGTCACTGATATTGGCGCTAGAGACAAATAACATGGCTACCGCTTGTGCTTCTGAAACTTCAATTTCACCATCCCCATTGGCATCTATCACACCTCCCGTGCAAGTATTAGCTGTACTTCCAATGCAGGCATTGCCATTGGTGATGTTTGCTCCTAATAATTTGTTTTTAAAATTTATATCGGGAAAATTAATGATTTGTGATGAGCAAATCGTCCAACCAAGTAATAAAAGAGGGGCAAATTTATTCATGCTTACTCCTTCATCATTTTTTTTGTTACAGTAACATTCCCCACAGTAACACTAAGTAAATAAATACCGGGCGAATAGTGGCTCATGTCTATTTGGGCATCGGTAATTCCTTCAGATAGTTTCTCCTCGATTAACTTCTTGCCTAAAATGTCAAAAATCGTATAGCTAGCTTTTTCAGATAAAGCATGGATAAAGTTCAATTGAAAAACCCCATGGCCCGGATTAGGATAAAGTTCGCAAGAAATATGTTTAAACTCCTCCACGCCAAGTGGGCAAGCCGAATCAATGGTAATAGCCTGTGTAACTCCGCAACCCGTTAAAAAACTCTGCAAGGCTAGTATTTCATCGCTATCGGCACAGATATAATTCAAATTGGGCACATTATCCCAGCATTCATTATAATAAGTTCCTGCACCAAAAAGTTGCGTCATACTGTTACTTATTTTTATAGTCGTTAAGTTGGGATTGTTCCGGCAGCCCAAATCAAAAAAGGCAGGGTTAGCACTAAAATCCAAACTAGTTTCTAAATTACCACTGCAATACGCCCGCTGCAACAAAGGATTATTAGAAAAATCAAACGAACTGATATGGTTATTTGAGGCAAAACACAATTCAAGCAATGGTTGATGGCTAATATCTAACGAAGTTAATTGATTGTTTTTACAGTCTAAAAAATTTAATTGCGTCAGATTAGTTAAATCTAAAGCCGTAATTTGATTATTTTGACATTGTAGTCTGTTAAGATTACTGAGTGGCGTTAGGTTTATAGTTGTTAAAGGATTATATCCACACACCAACCATTCCAGATTGGTAAAATACTCAATCCCTGTTAAATCAGTTATGTTTGCTGCAGTAACAAATAAACTTGCTACTTCCTGCGCTTCCGAAACTTCAATTTCTCCATCGCCATTGGTATCTACAGAGCCGGTAATACAATTTCCTGATGAACTTCCGATGCAAGCGCTATTATTTGCTAAAAGCTTGTTTTTAAAATAAACATCTGGAATGTTAATGATTTGTGCCGAACAAAGGGTACTTATAAAGAGTAACAGTAAACCAAGGTATTTCATAGTTAGTTTTTAATTAGTTTTTTGTTGACGATAGCATCGCCCATGCTAACCCGCAGCAGGTAAATGCCTTCAGGATAACCTTCCAAATTTACAAAACAATTTTTAAGTCCCTTGCTTATCCTGTTGCTAAGCAATTGTTTCCCTAGCATGTCGTATACTTCATAAACCATATCTTTTGGTGTCTCAGTATCAAAAAGCATTTCAAAATTGCCATGGCTCGGGTTAGGGGCTATTACAAGAGTAGCAATATCAAATTCCTGTATAGTACTGCTAGGATTCATTTTGTCAATAATACAAGGAGCATGAGAATTGCACTGGTAAACCAGAACATGGCTTATGCTGCAGTTGTTCTGAAAAGCGGCATCGCAAATCTGATATTGTATAGGATAAATACCAACAGGAGCTGTTATATTTGACGAGACAATACCATTGCTGTCAATGGAAAAAAAAGAGTTAAAAGGAGCAAGTGGGGTAACAATAACATTGCTGCTAGTAGCCGACAGGGCATTTTCACAGTCCCATTTAATATCATTAGCTAATGCATTGATGCTAGGTATTGGATCAATGTCCTCATAAAATACGACCACATCAGGAATGGCCTGCACCGAGTTTTTAATCACGATATGGCAAATAATATCATTAGAACAAAGGCCGGTAAGGCTGGAGCATATCCTATACGTAAACGAATAGTCCGCTGTGGCTACCCCGGGTATAGCTATGGTGGGCGAAATTATAAAAGTCCCGTCAGCGTTTATAGTAATTGGAGCACTAGGAGTAGGAGCCGTTAGAGGCATTATGGTTGCATTGCTCATACTTGCAGGTGCGCCGGCCACGGTGCCTAAATCAAAAAGCGAAGTATAAATGCTATTGGAAAGGCTATTATATTGTGAGCCGGTAGCATTAAAACAAAAGAAAAATTCTAATTTGCCAGGGTGGTACACATCAATTACTGTAATGGTAACGCTCGAAGTGTTGCTGGGGCCACAGTCTGTAGTGATCGTATAATAAAACGTATAGGTCCCGTTAGGGGTATTAGGCTGTATCGTATAGGTGCCATTTGCGTTAAGTTCAATCCCTCCATTTGTAAATGTAGGCGGTATTCCTACCTGCGTTACCGTATAGGTCAAATTGGTCGGCACGGTACTAAAGGCATTCCCGTTAAAGGTGTCATTGGCTAAAACAGAGCCTGTAACTACATCAGATATAGCATAGTTTACTACAAAACTGTCATTATTAGTCACAATCGCATCCGGTAATATATAAACAGGCAAACTCACCGAAGCGGCACATTGCCCCGCATCCGGGGTAAAGGTATAATTACCGTTAAGTGTATTGTTTATTGCATCAGGGCTCCAAGTTCCGGTTACACCATTATCTGAAGTGGTAGGCAATGCCGGTGGTGTGCTGTTGTCGCAAAGAAACAGGTTTGGCGAAAAACTAAATTCCGGTTGAATAGGAGTAGGAACTAGTTTAACATTGTCTATGTAATAATAAGAATAGTTTGAAAGACCCTGTCCGTTACCATAATTACATAAAGGGTCAATAGTTACAGTATTGGGCTGGTTTATCACATTTTGGAGACCTCCTAAATAAAGATACTCTTCTTCTCCTGTTGTGCTAGTAAAAGTAAACGATAACGTTTCCCATCCGTTAGTTACGGTTGAAGTTGTGGTTTTACTCAACAACATTGGATCATTGCTTGTTGTAATTGGGCCATTTGGTGGCACAGTAATTAAGGCTGGCGATAAATAAGCTTGAATATTTTTACTAAAATAAGAATAATTTTCAGCCAATGAAACATCAAAACTCAATGTATAGCTTTGACCCGCTACAAGTGGAGAATATAATCGTGATACCATAGTTTCACTTATAATATTGTTACTAAAACCAGAAAAACTAATACCGGCATATCCATTTCCAATATTGCCGTTGCAAGTTTGATGTCCAAATAAATTACAAGGTATCTGATAAAAAGGAGTAGGAGAGTTTGAATGAAAATAATCCGGACTCCAAGAGCCAACATACCATCCGCAGGCATTCTCTATTTGGCTGCCACTATTTGGAAGTTGGCTATATTGTTCAAAATCCCCGTTAGGAACTAAATTACAGTCGTTATTTGTACTGCATGTAGGAACATCAATAGAAGTCGCAGGAATTACACTTTCCAACACCTCAAAAGGGTTGGAAATAACTGCATTTAAATTGTTGGCACTTGCCGTTAAGGTAGTAGTTGTTCCAATAGGAAAAAAATCTATAATATAATAAGTAAATGTTGCTATACCGGCAACAGCAGTAGAGGTCAGGGGAGTATTCAAGTTTCCCGAGGTAGTCAGTGTAATTACATCAGTATAATCCAAATCCCTATTGTCAAACCCGTCTTTAGCAGCTACTGTAGGATTAGGAGTCATAATAGTGCCTGCATACAAACTAACTGGTGGCTGTTGCAAAAACGCCACTTTAGATGCAGTTACCTCTATTCTGTTGATATCTCCTGCTATAGAAGAACTGGCGCCACCAGCATTTGCTGAGATAAATTGTGAACCTATCGAATTTGCAGTTGCAGAAGTAATGGTGAATTTAATCTGTTGATTGTCGATTACAGTACTATTAAAAGTAACTCTAAGACTTACAGCCAACTGAGTATTATCAGTAGCAATAATATTAGTTAATCCTGTAAAAATAATGTTATTACTAACTACTGGAACCGAAATCCCTTTGGGAGAGTTACCAACAAATAAACGGGCAGATTTGATGTTTGACCAATTACTGACATCAAAACTAATAGCAGTCAACTCCGTGCTTAATCCATCAGCATCGCTATGCGTGGCGCCGCCATCGCGTAAATAAAATCCCATCACACCAACGCTGTTAACAGTGCTCGTTATTGAAGCTGATTGATAATTGCTATAATTAATATTGGTGTTATCACTGGTAGACGAACTAGTGTTAAATATTATATCACTTGAAGTACTATTAGGAACTAAAGTAGTTCCTATGGTTGATGCCCCGGCTACAGTAGTAACACCAGCTCCATTTTTTGCAATAGTTTGAAATGCGTATGTTGTAGAGGGTGTCAATCCGGTTATTACCTTATTCCCCCAGGCGGTAGCTGTCTGATAGATAGCAGAGGAACCTAAAACTCCATTTGCTTGTAGATAAGTACTAGTAGTCGTTTCAAAAATAGCATAGGTTGTACTGTTAGAATTGGAATCCGAACCAATTGTAGCTGTTACTGTATTAGAGGTAGGATTCGCAATATAGGGTGCTGCTGGAGTAACAGCAAGTGTATAAAAAGTAGCAGCAGTACCATATCCTATAGCACCACCACTTTTAGTAGCAAAAGCATTATAGGAATATTGAACATTAGGTGAAAGCACAGTTCCTGAACTGTTTGAAAAAGCTCCTGTTCCACTGGTTGGATTTGGTGTATTTAGAACCACTATTCCCGCATCTCCCATTAGAGGATTGCTATTCGTTGAAGTAACCGCATAAACAGTCCCTGTTGAAGCTATGATGCTACCTCCTGTTACGGTTACATTGCCACCAAATGTTGCCGAATTGGTAGTAACAGCAGTTACATTCAAGTTGACTACTGTAGGAGCTACTTGTGCTATTCCTATTAGTTTTACATCATCTATCCTGAGGGAACTACTTCCGGTTTTTACAAATCGTATTTTCAAACCATTTATTTGAGCATCTGCTGGCAATGACAACGTCTTTGCCAAATACCAAACGGCACTAGCATTAGATGCTTCATTAAACAAAGTTGCAGCAGTGTTCGCTAGTGTTGACCAAGAAGAACCATTCCAATAATCTACCGAAAAATTTGCATGAAGAGAAGCAGATTCCTTTTTATAGCCAAATTGCAACGAAAGTGAATTATAATTTGAAGCATTAATACCTTCAATAGAAAAACCATATGTGCCTGTTGTGGAACTAAAAAACACATTGCCTCCTCCTGAGCAGCCAGAATAATTACTTGAGGCGCTTGTAGTTCTAACATCGGCCGCGTTTGTTTGCTGACCATTAGAATACGTTAATAACCCACTGTTTTGAAAAGTTGAATTGTTTATAGTTACGGTTCCGCCCGGAATTCCCATGTTTTCGGAAAATAGCGTGGTTTGTGCCCACTAGGAAACGAGAGCAAATAATAACAACAGGAGCGTAAATCTTGTTTTCATCTTAAGACTAATTAAATTTTTGGTTGGATTGTTACATTGCGATAATTGATTGATTAAACTAAAAATCTCCCTTTATCTAAATTATGGGACGAAGTACGGAATAAGGATTCAAAAAAAATTCCACAACAATGGGGATTTTCGTAATTCTTTTCTCGTTTAATTTTTAACATATAAATCATAATTTATTTATCCATTTTTTTTAACTATCTGACCATAATGCTATCGAGTTAGAATCATCTTTTGAATATTCTAGTAAATCCGAGAGAATCTCCATACGAACATTCTTATGCATTATCAAAACTGCCGCAACTTCTTTCCGCGCAATATTTTGTATTAGATTTTTAATACCAGCTGAACAAGTTATTTCATTCAGATAATCAATAAATTTTGGATATCGGTGTTTTCATTATTTAATTGTTTGGAACTTTAATTTTCCTATGCCAAAGCTTAGGATTAATAAATAACCCAGCATAGCTTGATAACGGTTGTGTGGGTAAATTAGTTTAAGGCTATTGGATTGTTAGATTCCAGTCATCACCGGCAAAGTCACGGACTGCAAGTCCGCGCCATCGAGTGTACATTTTTGAGAAGTCACGGTCAAGTCACGGTCAAGTCACGGACTGCAAGTCCGCCTTTACTTTGTATTTGATAAAAAATGGTTACCTTTTTCAAAGGAAAGCAGAGGTGAACTATCAAGTCCGCTAAGCTCATTACTTACATAGCGCAATAGTCCTCTGCCTAACCTTTGAACCCGTTGAA
>CANBOV010000104.1 GCA_947371275.1 Flavobacteriaceae bacterium
TCCAATTCTAGTATAAGTGTCTTAGAAGGAATTGAAAAAATATCAGGGATAAAACCGGCTTTTGAACAAATCGATTTACGCGAAAAAGCGGCCGTGCAAAATTTCTTTACGAAACATAGCGATGTAGTGGGAGTCATCCATTTCGCGGCCTCTAAAGCCGTAGGGGAGAGTGTTGAAAACCCATTGCTGTATTACGAAAATAACATTAACGCCCTAGTCTACATTTTACAAGAACTAACCGCTTTGCCGCAAGCCAATTTCATCTTTAGCTCTTCGTGTACCGTGTACGGTCAAGCCGAAAAAATGCCCATTACCGAAGACGCCTCCATTCAAGTGGCCATGTCGCCTTATGGAAACACTAAGCAAATTGGAGAAGAAATCATCCGCGATGCGGCAAAAGTAACGAGCATTAATGCCATCTTATTACGCTATTTTAATCCCGTAGGTTCGCATCCTTCAGCCGAAATTGGAGAATTGCCTATCGGAGTGCCACAAAATTTAGTGCCTTTCATCACGCAAACCGCTATTGGGTTGCGCGAAAAACTCTCCGTATACGGCAATGATTATCCTACGCCCGATGGAACCGCCGTGCGCGATTACATCCACGTAGTCGATTTAGCCAAAGCGCACGTAATAGCCCTGCAAAGGTTGTTAAGCAAAAACAACGTAGAGAAAGTAGAAACTTTTAACCTTGGCACCGGTACCGGCAGCTCCGTGTTAGAAGTCATCAACGCCTTCGAAAAAGTATCGGGTCAAAAATTGAACTACCAAATCGTAGGCCGCAGAGAAGGGGACATCACCTCCGCCTATGCCAATACCGATAAAGCCAAAACCGTCCTAGGATGGAGCACCCAACTATCGCTTGAAGAAGCCCTAGCTTCAGCCTGGAAATGGGAACAAAAAATAAGAAGCTAAACTTCTTTCAGCAAGAATTGGCTGTTATAGAAATCAATATTCACAACAATATACTTCCAAACAAAAAAGGACGAACCATTCGGTTCGTCCTTTTTTAACTTATTCTCTAGCTCGCGCTAAAGAACCAAAATATCCAGTCTTAATACTTAATTCTTAATACTTAATACTCACTCCTTCACAAACTGCTTACTCGCAACTACTTGAGTCTTGTTTTTTACCACTAGGATAAAACTGCCGCTGGTCAAGGCTGCGGTGCTAAAACTGGTACTGAAGGCATTGGTACCCAAGGCCACTAGGGTATATACTTCTCGACCCGCAAGGTCATAAATAACGATAGATTCTATGGTTTCTTTCCCTTTGTAGGTCAATTGTAATTGATCCATAACGGGTATGGGGGAAAGTGTTAAACTAGGAGTAGCATCAAACTGTGGTGCGTCTAAAGCACAACCTGGTACCGCAATAGCCGTTGGTATTGCTTGCGGCGTACTATCAGTGCCATTACCTAGCTCCCCATAGAAATTACTCCCCCAGCTCCACAAGGAGCCATCGGAGCGCAAGGCTATTGTAAATTGATACCCGCAAGAAACACTAACCCAGTTGGTTGCTGTACTTATTTGGTAAGGAATGTATCGATTAGTCGTTGTCCCATCCCCAAGTTGACCTACATTATTCTTACCCCATGCCCAGAGTGTACCATCGGTCTTAATTCCCATAGAAAAACGAAAACCAGCTCCAACTTCTTTCCATAATCCAGAAATTTGGTTCGGAGTAGCATCATAAGTCGTAGATGGGTTAATTCCTCTTTCTCCTGAACCACCTACTCCAAAACTCCATAAAGTACTGTCAGATTTTAGCACGAGAGCATGACCATAACCCATTGCCACTTTATCCCAATCTGTATCCAAGTTACGTTGAATCGGCAAATTCCAAATCGAAATATCACTATTACCTAAAAGGTAATTGATATTACTTCCCCATGCCCATAGCGTGCCATCATTTTTTATTGCAAAAGCAGAACGCGACTCACTTGCAGATACTTGTTTCCAATCAGTAGAAGTTCCTATTTGAATTGGAGTGGTTTGATCATTACAGCATGTATTGTTTCCCATTTGACCTCCATCATTTTGACCCCAACCCCATAAGGTACCATCTGTTTTAATACCATAGCTTGAAGAATTACTTCCAGTTACTTGTTTCCAGTCACTTGCAATTCCTTGTTGTGTAAACGTATTGATAAATGGTCCTTCAATGCCTAGTCCAAGCTGACCACTATTATTATCTCCACTAACCCAAAGCGTTCCATTGGTTTTGATAGCCAAAATGTAGCCAGTTCCACAACCTATGCTCTCCCAACCAGCAGCTGTGCTAATTTGAGTAGGAGTCCAATGATCAGTTTCTGTCCCATCTCCTAATTGACCACCAGAATTACTTCCCCATCCCCAAAGAGTACCATTAGATTTGATGCCGTAGCTAGATATTGAATAAGATCCAACATTAATTTTATCAAGGCATTGAGCATCACTATGATTGGGAATACATAGAAGCAGGTAAAAAACCATACTTACCAAAACCCTCTCTTTTAGAGAGGGAATTGATAAGACAGTAGTGAGAACGTGTCTTCTTTTTGATTTCATAATTTCTATTTTCTATCAATAATTAATTTTTGTTGCCAATGATTACCTGCTGCATTGGATACGAGTAGAATGTAGATACCCGCAGGATAGCCACTGGTGCTGAGCCCATTTCAAACTATAATTGCGTAATATATTGAGTTTCCAAAAAGTGTTGTTACACTTTTGGTGTACTTTTTGTTAAAATTTCGAATACAAGTACGGCATTTCAAGATAAACAAAAATCCCCAATTATGGGGATTTTTCAATTATTTTCTAAGTTAGCTCAAGCATTCCGCTAGTTCTCTAAGCAACCAAAATATCCAGTCTTAATACTTAATTGTTAATACTTAATACTCTACTCCTTCACAAACTGCTTACTCGCAACTACTTGAGTCTTGTTTTTTACCACTAGGATATAACTGCCGCTGGTCAAGGCAGCGGTACTAAAACTGGTACTGAAGGCATTAGTGCCCAAGGCCACTAGGTTATATACTTCACGACCCGCAAGGTCATAAATAACGATAGATTCTATGGATTCCTTCCCTTTGTAGGTCAATTGTAATTGATCCATAACGGGTATCGGGGCTAGTGTTAAACTGGCAGTAGCATCAAATTGTGGTGCGTCTAAAACACAACCCGGTACCGCAATAGCCGTTGGTATTCCTTGTGCAGTTGTAGCCGTGCCGTTACCGAGCTCCCCATAGAAATTGCTACCCCAGCTCCATAAAGAGCCATCGGAGCGCAATGCAATGGTAAATTGATACCCGCAAGAAACGCTAACCCAGTTGGTTGCTGTACTTATTTGGTAAGGAGCATATTGATTAGTAGTCGTACCATCGCCTAGTTGACCAACATCGTTTATACCCCAAGACCATAATGTACCATCGGACTTAATTCCCATAGAAAAACGAAAACCAGCAGCAACATTCATCCATGTTCCCGGAATTTGAAAAGGTCCGATACCGTGAGGAAGTGTAGGGTTATAACCTGATTCTCCATAATCACCCGTCCCAAATCCCCACAGGGTACCGTCAGTTTTGATGGCTAAAGAATGATAATATCCACACACGACTTTATCCCAGTTGGTATCTGCATTATATTGCGTTGGGACTGCCCAAGAAGAAATATCACTACCCCCAAAAGGATAACAACTGTTATTGGTTCCCCAACCCCAGAGTGTGCCATTAGTTTTAATAGCAAAAGTATATCGACAATTACTAGTTGCTACTTGCTTCCAATCAGTAGATGTTCCAATTTGAATAGGAGCAGTTTGGTCACTACAACAGGTATTATTACCCATCTGTGCACCATCGTTTTGACCCCAGCCCCATAAGGTTCCGTTTATTTTAATACCATAGGCGTTATACGTTGAACAACCAATTTGTTTCCAATTATTTGCTGTTCCTTGCTGTGTTAAAGTATTAATTATGTTAGGGCTTCCTATACCTAAACCTAGTTGCCCTGTGTTATTTCCCCCTGTCACCCAAAGTGTTCCATCGGTTTTAATAACAAATGTGTTTAAACCACCACAAGCTATACTTTCCCAGTCGCTAGCGGTTGTAATTTGGGTGGGTAACCAATGGTCGACTCCAGTTCCATCGCCTAACTGACCTTGATTATTACCCCAACCCCACAGCGTACCATCTGATTTAATACCACAAGCAAAAACCGCATCAGAACCTACATTTACTTTGTTTAGACATTGTGCATTAATACAATTGATGCACAACATAATAACTGCTAAAGCCACCTTCGCCCCAACACACTCAATTAAAGTGGGTGCTGGTGAAGAAGTGAAGTAAGAAAATCTTATTTCTGATTTTTTCATAGATTTTAATATCTTTCAATAATTAATTTTTGTTGCCATTGATTACCTGCTCCATTGGAAACGACTACGATGTAGATACCCGCAGGATAGCCACTGGTGCTCAGTACCGTACTGCCCACATTTGCAGCTAGGGCATAATTTCCCATTTTTCTACCCCCATTTCAAACTATAATTGCGCAATATATTGAGTTTATAAAAAGGGTTGTTACACTTTTTGTGTACATTTTGTTAAAATTTCGAATAAAAGTACGGCATTTCAAGGTAAACAAAAATCCCCAACGATGGGGATTTTTTAATTATTTTTTAAGTGTATCATCAACGATAAAGGAAGGGAAAAGTAGGAGGGAAGGAGGTCGGTGTGTAACCTGTTTTTTAAATAAAAACAGTGAAACAGCATAACAGAAAACGCTATATTTGCCCCGCTACGGCGCGAAATGTAATTGGATGAAATCAATTCTTTCACAGGATGTAATAGTAAAAAATACAGCATGAACAAGCAATTTGCCACCACTATGGCGGAGAAAACCGACCTAAAATTACTGTTTTGCATAGTGGCCGTCGCCATCATTTGGGGAACGACCTATCTCGGTATTCGAGTGGCCGTCGAAACCATGCCGCCGTGGTACATTACCTCACTTAGACAAGGACTAGCCGCGTTAATTATACTATCCATTTTACTCTATAAAAAAGAATTGTCCTGGATCGGCTGGGAGCATTTTAAATTGCAAGCCGTAGCTTCCGTCTTAATGATTGTAGTGGCCAATGGCTTTACTACGATAGCGGAGCAAACCTTGCCTAGCGGACTAACCTCCATCCTCAGCGCACTCTCGCCTTTGGTGGTCTTTATGGGAAGTACGGTCTTCGGATTGCAGAAACCAACATGGAAAGGCTTCATCGGAGTACTACTGGGGTTTTCCGGAGTGGTGTTTATTTTTCGAGACGGACTAGGAGATATCCTAGATCCAAACTATAAGACGGGGGTCTTGTTTCTCAGTATCGCCATTCTAGCGTGGTCCTCGGGAACGGTGTATACCAAAAAACATACCCATAAGTCCAACAATATTGCCCTTAACTTGTTCTACCAGTTTTCGATAGCGGCCCTATTGCAGTTGGTCCTTGCACAAGTATTTTCCCCAAAGGTCGATACGAGCTTGTGGAGTACGAGAAGCCTGCTAGCAACCGGCTATCTAGCGATTTTCGGTTCGGTTATTGCCTTCTTTTGCTATCATTACGCGCTAAAAAGGGTAAGTGCAATCCAAGTCTCCATCCTCAACTACATTAATACAATAATTGCCGTGTTCTTAGGATGGTTACTACTCAACGAAGTGATTACGTCCGATTTTGTAATCGCAACGCTATTAATAATTCTAGGGGTTTTTATAACCAATTACAAGAAAAAATAAAGCGCTAGCGCGAGTATCCTGCTCGTGCTTTTAGCTCGTGCTTTTAGCTCGTGCTGTAAAAATCCTATAGTTCTTTGATTTAAATTTATTTTTTCACAGATTCTTTCAGCCTCTTGGCCGTGGCCTCCAACTTCGCAGCACTCTTCAATTTCAAACTGTCCAGTTTCGCTTGGGCGTTTAGTTTAGCCGAATCCAACTTCGCCTCGGCTTCCGCTTTGGCAGCACCCAATTTTGCTGCTGCTTTTATTTTGGCCGAATCAATAGTGGCCTGCACTTCCTCCGTAACCGCATCTTGGGCTTCATCGAGTTTCTCTTTGGTTTTGTCCTGACAAGAAACCAAAACCGCCAATAGGGCTAAAGACAGAACTATTTTTTTCATAGGGTAATTTTAATTTTTAATGATTATTTTAAGGAGGCGCGTGCGACCATTTTCCAAAGTTAGAAAATATATTCCAGTAGCTAAGCCCGAAACCGTTAGGGTCTTCTCCATCATCGCACTAGATACAGTGACGCGCTCAGTATAAATAACTTGCCCCGTTACCGCAGTTAAGCGCAAGTTGTAGTCGCCAAGATCCAGACCTTCAGCATGCAACTGCACAAAGTCATGAGCCGGATTCGGGAATAATTGTAGCGCAACCCCAGCACTCAAATCCGAAATCCCTAAGGTATGTGTGATTGTAAAGGGACGGGTACAACTGACGCCGTTATAAGTAGCCTCAAAAGTATAAGTACCGTCAACCGTAGGCAACAGCTTGGAAAATCCTAAATAACTGGTCTTATAAAAGGTAGCCAAGGTATAAGTCCAACTGTTAAATACCGTACCATTCGGATTTAAAATACGCATCGATAGCAAACTGTTAGCCGGCAACTCCCGAGTAAAAAGATAGAATTTAGCATAACCCGCCGTTAAGCCTGCCCCCTGAAAGGGAACCAAAAAGGTGTCACTTTCCGTCATCACATCGCTGTTAGGACAACTGGCCAAGGTAATATCGGTAGTGTTTACCGAGACCTTCACAATAGCAGGCTCCGTATGAGGCCGCTGTACAGCCCACCACGAATTGGCATTCAAAAGATTACAACTTCCTGAATAGGGGTCTTTATAACTCGCACTAGTACTGCTACTGCGCACTTCAAAATGCAAATGCGGACCGGTCGAACTACCCGAACTCCCCACTACACCCAAATATTCCCCAGCAACAACCGTTTGTCCCACGGTTTTAGGCGTAACCGAATC
>CANBOV010000105.1 GCA_947371275.1 Flavobacteriaceae bacterium
TATTTTTCTTATATTTGAAGTACGGAATATAACGGACAAGTAGTCGTTGCCAATCCTCGTTTATCGGGATTGAAGTCAAAAATAAATTAAAATAGAAACCACGCGAAGGGATTGACTTCGTCGAATTGCATTTCGCGCGGTAGCGGGGAAACGTTATAAACAATTTCAGAACAATATGCGAATAGACATCAACCAGAAAAAAATATCAGTAAGAAGTAAGTACACTATATTTCTAAATGAGAAAGAATCCTTTATGGCGTCGAAAGAACTATTTACCTGGTTATCTGTAATTAATCTATTCAGCATAGAGGAGAATAAGACCATATTGTCAATGAAACAAAAGTGGTCTTGGTTTAAAACAACCTATAAGATTGAATATGGCAGTGAGCTTTTGGATTTTACTACGATATCTTTTTGGAAGCTACACTACCAATGCAAGCATCACAATGATAAATATGACATCTACGGCCATCGTGGCAGAAAATATTCCATCTACAAAAATGATACGCAGATTGCTTTTTGGGATAAGGAAGCGGTAAGTTGGTTCGCTGGCGACAACTATATGATAATAGCTGATGATAAAGCAGACCATCAATTATTAATTGGATTCTGTTTGATTCTTGATAATGCTAATCGCAACGATAAAGATGGAGCAACGGTAACCTATGATTTTGGAAATTTAGGATGGCAAGCCAAAGAATTTAATCCCAATTGGATTGCAAAGTAAAGGAATGGCTAATAGAAGCAGTAGACATAGCAAAAGCCCTCTTAAAAACTAACTCAAAAAACCAATTCTACAAATGAATGAACAAACCTCAGATAGTATTGGTCAACTATTATTTTATTTAGTTTTTATAGCACCTTTGCTATCCGTTTTTTTATGCTGGAGAGTACTGAAAATAAAAATTATCTATAGGATTATTTTTGGATTGATTCTCGGGTTGGCACTATCCTTTATTCTCTTCAGTATAAGTCTAGCTTTTGTATTTAGAAATGGCATGGGACCAACTTAAATCATATAATACAGTCAACCCCCCCAACCATAAAAAAAACCTTTCATCACTGAAAGGGTTTTTAGTATACTGTGGTTTCTATTACGAAACTAATCCTCTAGATATTACAATGCGTTGGATTTCAGAAGTTCCCTCATAGATTTGGGTGATTTTAGAATCCCGCATCATGCGCTCTACGTGGTACTCTGCTACGTAGCCGTTACCTCCGTGGATTTGTACGGCTTCGTTGGCTACTTCTAGTGCGATTTCGGAAGCGTATAACTTCGCCATGGCCCCAGAGTGGGCGATGTCTTTGCCTTCGTCTTTTTCGCAAGCGGCTTTCATTACTAATAATTTGGCTGCCGTTACTTTTACATACATGTCGGCCAACTTAAACGCGATGGCTTGGTGTTGGAATATTTCTTTACCGAAGGCCTTGCGTTCATGAGAATATTTAAGGGCTATTTCGTAGGCACCTGTTGCGATTCCGAGGGCTTGTGAAGCGATACCAATTCTACCGCCGTTTAATACATTCATGGCAAAGGAAAAACCAAAACCGTCTTCCCCTATTCTATTTTCTTTGGGAACTTTAACATCGGTAAACATTAAGGAGTGGGTATCACTACCGCGGATTCCCATTTTCTTTTCTTTGGGTCCGATTTCGAAACCAGCCCATCCTCGTTCTACGATGAAGGCGTTGATTCCTTTGTGTTTCTTTTCAACATCGGTTTGTGCGATTACTAAATAGGTAGAAGCTGTGGAACCGTTGGTAATCCAGTTTTTGGTACCGTTTAGAAGGTAATGGTCACCCATATCAATAGCGGTTGTTTTTTGCGAAGTAGCATCGCTACCCGCTTCGGGCTCTGACAAGCAGAAGGCACCAATTACGTCGCCTTTGGCTAGCGGCACTAGGTATTTCATTTTTTGTTCTTCTGAACAGTATTTCTCCATACCGGCGCACACTAAGGAATTATTTACCGACATGATTACGGCCGCAGAAGCGTCTACTTTGGCAATTTCGGTCATGGCTAATACATAAGACACGCTGTCTAGACCGGCACCACCATATTTAGGATCTACCATCATCCCTAAGAACCCTAGTTCTCCCATCATTTTTACTTGTTCGGTCGGAAATTTTGAATGTTCGTCTCTTTCAATAACTCCGGGTAATAATTCAGCTTGAGCAAAATCGCGCGCTGCTTCTTGAATCATTAAGTGTTCTTCGGTTAAATTAAAATCCATTTTATAAAAGATTATGTTTGTCGATTCTCTATTTTTGGTGCCCAAAAGTATGATAATAAACTCAAAATTTCAAACGTTTTCGTAAATTTAGCCAATGTTTAAAGAAACCTATACCGTTATTGGAGTCATGTCGGGCACTTCCCTTGATGGCGTTGACCTAGCGCACATTCAATTTGCTATTGCTGAGGGGAAATGGACCTATAAAATCATGGAATGTGAGACCGTTTCCTATGATGTAAATTGGTTAAACAAGTTGCGCATTGCGGTTGATTTTTCGGAGGCTGACTTGGTTCAATTGAATACAGACTACACCCAACTTTTGGCAAGTATCATTACATCCTTTATAAAGAAGCATGCGATAACTCTGTTGGATGCCGTGTGCAGTCACGGGCATACGATATTGCACCAGCCCCATAATGGGTTTACCTTGCAGATAGGAAATTTGCCTGAAATCGCAACATTAGTGGGTGAAACCGTAGTTTGTGATTTTAGAGTGCAGGATGTACAGTTGGGGGGTCAGGGAGCGCCATTGGTTCCGATAGGCGACCGATTATTATTTGCCGATTATGAGTATTGTTTGAATCTAGGAGGCTTTTCGAATGTATCGTTTGAACAAAACGGTCAGCGGATTGCTTTTGATATAGCGCCGGTGAATACCGTGTTGAATTTTTATGCGAACCAATTGGGATTGGATTATGATGATGGGGGAAACATCGCCCGTTCGGGTACCCTCAACGAAAGGTTGTTTCTCGCTTTGAATGCGTTGGACTATTATCGTAAACCTTATCCGAAGTCGCTTGGTTTTGAATACGTTAAAACCTTAGTATTACCTTTACTGGAGACCTATCTCATTTCGTTGGAAGACAAACTTCATACATTTAATGAGCACATTGCCTATCAAACCGCTAAGGCATTACCAAATCAGCAGGGTAAAATGCTAGTCACGGGTGGTGGTGCCTACAACCACTATTTGATGGAACGCATGCAGCATTATTTACCTCAACTAGGGCTTATCATTCCGGAGGAAAAAACCTTAGAATTTAAGGAAGCGTTGATTTTTGCGTTGTTGGGTGTGCTGAAACTACGCAATGAAATTAATGTATTGTCATCGGTAACAGGAGCCCCTCACGATCACAGCAGTGGGATGATTTATATGGCTAGGGCATAAGGATTGGCCCTATACCATACAACCAAAAATAAAATCCAAATACCCCTCCTATTATTCCCGAAAGCATAAACGTGAAACGTTGTTTGATAGGCACAAAGTAAAATAGCACGATGGATAAACCAACGACGCCAATCGTAGCAAGGGACACTGATACTAACCAACTCGGACATTCTAAGTAAAGGGTCATTCTAATTTCATCGCTACGGCCTCGTAAGTGACCACGCTTAATCCAACGGGGAATGCCCTGCAGTAAATTAAACGAAAAACGCAACCAAAACAGGGCTACGTATACCATCACCCATTGCGAAAGCGATAGGGCAGCGGCCATTTTGATTGCTTTTCTATTCCAATAAAGTAGTAGTAAGCCTATTGCACCTGTGAGGAATGTTTGCAGCGGACCCCCAGCGATGGTGAAAAAACCTTGTAAGGGTGTTAGCTTTGGAACACCCAGCGGGTGGTGCATACTAGTATAGCCATAATGCACAGCGGACTCATACCCATAATACTTAGCCACCAGATAGTGACCATATTCATGAGAAACGGTACCTATGATAGTGGCCAACACAAAACCTATAATTAATAACCCTAAAAGTTTGAAGTCAATTTTATATAGCATAAAACTAAACTAAGAATAAAAAACTAAAAATGCGATGGTGATAAGGTTTACTAAAAAACAATAAGGATATAATGAAGCAAATCGCCATTGGTGCGTACGCCAAAAATAAAAGGAGAGTCCGGGTAAAATCGCTAAGGCGAGCAGCATGGGTAGCCACAGTATTTCAAAAATAACGCCAACGACAGCATAATGGTAGATAGCACTCTGCTTGGCCAAAAACCAAAACAGCGCCAAAAATAGCGTACAGCACAGTACTATAGTATCCTTTTTCATAGTGTTATTTTTTATCCATCTCTTCTAGCATTCGGATGATCTTATCCAATTTATCTACTTCTAAGGTATTTAGCTTTAGCGTAAGCGCTTCTATTTCTTGTTTGGCTTCAACGTTAGTTTGGTAATCGGCTTGAGCTTGCGCGCGGTCGCGTTCGTTTTGGCGATTTTGCGCCATCATGATGATGGGGGCGGCATAGGCGGCTTGCGTGGAAAAGAGCAAATTTAAAAGTATGAAGGGATAAGGATCCCAATGGGCCACGTAGGCTACAAAATTTAACACCATCCATATGGCTACAATGATGGTTTGTATGATGATGAAGCGCCATGACCCCATGCCAGTGGCTACTTTATCGGCTATGCGGCTGCCAAAACTTAAATTTTCTACATGTTGTTGGTGCCAGTTTTTAACTAGTTTCATTTGTTAGGTTTTACTATTACTACTTCTATAAAACTAATCATAATCCTTGATTTATAACTTATATTTAACAAATTGTATGGTGCTTTCTTTTTAAATTAGCTTCACAATCTTAAAATTATATCATCATGAGAAAACTACTTTTAGCCGTAATGGCTGTGATAGGATTTAGTTTGAGTGCTACGGCCCAACAAGCTCCTAAAAAAGATGCCAAAGCTGCGAAAGAAGCTAAAGCACCTGCCAAAAAAGAAGAAGCTAAAGCTCCGTTGAAAAAAGATGGAACACCAGACAAACGATTTAAAGAAAACAAAGAGGCCAAAGGACCTCTAAAAAAAGACGGTACGCCAGACAAGCGTTTTAAAGAAAACAAGAAAAAATAGTAGTTTTGGCGCCACTCAATGAGTGGCGCTTTTTTTATCTCCCATACTCAAAACCTAATTCTTATATTTGCGCCACAAACAAACAACAAATGAAAGAGTTATTACAACAATTTGAAGATAAACAACCGGAAATCGTTTTCCATTGGAAAGATACAGAAACCGAAGCCGAAGGGTGGACAGTGATTAATTCCCTAAGAGGTGGTGCTGCAGGAGGTGGTACTAGAATGCGCAAAGGACTTGACATCAATGAAGTACTTTCTTTGGCCAAAACGATGGAAGTAAAATTCTCTGTATCGGGTCCGGCCATCGGTGGCGCGAAATCGGGCATCAACTTTGACCCCAATGACCCTCGTAAAAAAGGCGTATTGCAACGTTGGTACAAAGCCGTATCTCCCCTATTGAAAAGTTATTATGGCACTGGAGGGGATTTGAATGTAGATGAAATACATGAGGTTATTCCGTTTACGGAAGAATGTGGTGTTTGGCACCCTCAAGAAGGTGTGTTTAACGGCCATTTTAAACCAACTGAAGCTGATAAGATTAACCGTATTGGACAATTGCGCCAAGGGGTAATTAAAGTAATTGAAAACCCTAAATTCTCCCCTGATGTATTGCGTAAATATACTGTAGCCGATATGATTACCGGTTATGGTGTAGCGGAGGCCGTACGTCATTATTATCAAATCTATGGTGGTGATGTGCATGGTAAGAAAGCGATAGTCCAAGGATTTGGAAATGTGGGTTCGGCCGCAGCGTTTTATTTAGCCGAAATGGGTGTTAAAATCGTAGGGATCATAGACCGTGATGGCGGTGTGATTAATGAGGAAGGATTTACTTATGACGAAATCAAACGCTTGTTTTTAAATAAAGACGGAAACAAATTGGTCGCTCAAAATATGATTCCATTTGCGGAAATCAATGAAAAAATATGGAAGTTGGGTGCCGACATCTTTGCTCCTTGTGCGGCTTCAAGATTAGTTACTAAAGACCAAATCGACAATTTGATACACAACGGACTGGACGTAATCTCGTGTGGGGCTAATGTACCCTTTGCCGATAAAGAGATCTTCTTTGGTAGCATCATGGAAGAAACAGACAGTAAAGTAAGTTTGATACCAGACTTTATTTCGAATTGTGGTATGGCTAGAGTATTTGCCTATTTCATGGAGAAGAAGGTACAGATGACGGACGAGGCTATCTTCTATGACATCTCGGAAACGATTAAAAAAGCATTAGAAAAAGCACATAATTTACATTCCGACAAGAAGAATATCAGTGCTACGGCATTTGAAATTGCCTTGAAACAATTAGTTTAACATAAAATTAACCGCTGTAACTACACAATATTTTGTATTTTTAGACGTTATCATTAGTATAAACGAAACCTTGAATTGCTATGCGAACGGAAACTTCCCATAATCACAGGAAATCATTAGCCATCACGATCTTGGTGTATGCTTTGTTTTTGTTGTTGCTTTTCTTTTTACGCTTTTGGCCTCCTTCCAACATGAAACTCATGGGCGGCGGCGGCGGTGGCGGCATTGAGATGAACTTTGGCGACAGCGATTATGGCATGGGAGACAATTATAAGAGTGAAGTACTGAATGTAAAAGACCAGGCCAAAGAAACTCCGGTACAACCTACTCCTGAAGAAGATGTTATTTCGGATGACAACGCAGATAATGTGGATGCTGTAATCCCGAAGAAAGAGAATGTAAAGAAAGCTCCTGTAGAAGTTAAAAAAGAAATTAAACCTGTTATAGAAAAACCAAAAGTTTCCAAAAATGCCAATGATGCCTTATCTAGCATATTGGGCAATAAAGGAGGCGATGGAGACGACAATAAAGGGGGCAATAAAGGAAGTGCTAACGGTAACTTGGG
>CANBOV010000106.1 GCA_947371275.1 Flavobacteriaceae bacterium
CCGTATTCAATGAAGATAAAGCTTCTTGGGATAAAGGAATGATCAAAATCTACGACAATTTCACCAATGATTTCCTTTATCCAAACAGCAATAATATTTTAGTATTTGCCGAAAATCATGATACCAACCGCTTCAACGAATGGTATAAAAAAGATTTCAAAAAATACCAACTAGCCATGACGCTTATCGCAACCACTCGAGGAATCCCTCAATTATATTACGGCTCCGAAATCGGTATGGCTGGCGATAAAGGCAAAGGGGATGGAGACATCCGAAAAGATTTCCCGGGAGGATGGAACGGAGATACTAATAATGCTTTCGCAAACTCTGGCAGAACGGCCGAACAACAACAATTCTACGATTTTACCGCCAAATTATTCAATTGGAGAAAATCAAAAAACATTATTCATAACGGCAAAATGACCCATTATATCCCCGAAAATAACGTCTACGTTTACTTCAGATATAATGATGCCGAATCCGTAATGGTAATCATCAACAACAGCACCGACAAACAAACCCTCAAAACCAATCGTTTTGCAGAAAATATAGGCGATTTCAAATCGGGTACCGATGTCATCTCAGGAACTTCGTACGATTTAAGTACAGAATTAACAATCGAAGCCAAATCATCCCTAATTTTAGAATTGAATAATACTACACGTTAAAATGAAAAAACTACTCGTTTTATTGTTAATCACCTCGGCAGCATTTGCGCAAAATACCAACAGAAAGTACAAGTCTCATAATTGGCAAGAGGACTTCCTCAAAGTGTCCGTTACCGATGGCGACTATTACTTCAAAATGTACTCTAATAAAATAATCGAAACGTCTTTTGTACCTAAAGGGGAAGCGCTAAACCCCATGTCGCATACCGTAGTTTTCGACAACCGCGAATTTATTACCAACAAAACGGAAAGCAAAAAATTCCTAGAATTAGGAACAAATAACCTAACCGTCCACATCAATAAAAGCCCCTTCTCTATAACGTACCTCAAAAACAACAAGGAAATACTTTCCGAAAAAAACGGCTACACTAAACAAGATACTACCGAAACTCTTGATTTCAAAATAACATCCGATGAAGCCCTATACGGAGGTGGAGCTAGAGTTCTAGGGATGAACCGTCGAGGAAATCGACTCCAATTATACAATCGTGCACACTACGGCTATGAAACGCATGCCGAACTCATGAACTTCTGCATACCAGTAGTAATGTCCTCCAAAATCTATGCAGTTCATTTCGACAA
The DNA here is from genome assembly GCA_947371275.1 of Flavobacteriaceae bacterium. GTDB lineage: Bacteria > Bacteroidota > Bacteroidia > Flavobacteriales > Flavobacteriaceae > Flavobacterium. Next base: position 1,251 of record CANBOV010000106.1, read on the forward strand.
TCCTGCCATCGGCTATCTAGACCTAGACAGCAAAAAGAACAACACGCTTACATACGAAACCATCTCCGGAAGAAAAACATACCAAGTAATCGTCGGAGATTCTTGGACCGACTTAGTAAGCAACTATACCGACTTAACCGGAAGACAACCCCTACTCCCTAGATGGTCCTTCGGTAATTTCGCCAGCCGATTCGGCTATAAATCCCAAGAAGAAGTAGAAAGCACTATTAAAAAATACGAACAAAACAACATCCCTGTCGATGCCATCATCCTAGATTTGTATTGGTTCGGAAAGGAAATCAAAGGAACCATGGGGAACCTAGATTGGGACAAAGACAAATTCCCCAACCCCGACAAAATGATAGCCGATCTAAACAACAAAGGCATCAAAACCATTCTAATCACAGAACCGTTTATACTAACCTCATCCTCAAAATGGCAGGAAGCAGCCGATAGCAACATTTTAGTTACTGACAAAACAGGAAAACCAGCCACTTGGGACTTCTACTTTGGCAACACCGGCGTAGTTGATCTATTTAAACCGCAAGGAAAAGACTGGTTCTGGAACATATACAAACACCTAATCAATCAAGGAGTTGGTGGCCTATGGGGCGACCTTGGCGAACCCGAAGTATTTCCGTCTAAAGTAATTACCGCAGCAGGTAAAGCCGATGCGGTTCACAACATTTATGGGCACAATTGGGCAAAATTAATCGCTGAGGGTTACAAAAAAGATTTCCCTACTCAACGCCCATTCATTCTAATGCGTGCTGGTTATTCGGGTTCCCAGCGATATGGCATGGTGCCATGGAGTGGTGACGTCAGCAGAAGCTGGGGTGGCCTGCAAAGCCAAACCGAAATAGCCCTCCAAATGGGTATGCAGGGAATGGGGTTCATGCACTCCGACCTAGGTGGCTTCGCGGGCGACTATTTTGACAATGAATTGTATTTACGTTGGTTACAATATGGGGTATTCCAACCCATATTCAGACCCCACGCACAAGAGGAAGTAGCCTCAGAAGTAGCCCGAAAAGATATCGTAACCATGGCAAAAGCCAAAAAACAAGTGGAATTGAGGTATCAACTCATGCCTTACAATTACACCCTAGCCTTCGACAACAACCAAAATGGAACTCCACTAATGCGCCCGTTGTTCTTTGATGAACCTAATAACACCAAACTGCAATCCAATTCAGAGACTTATCTTTGGGGAAACGATTTCCTAGTAACTCCAATAATAAAACCAGGGTGTACAACAACATCCGTATATTTCCCTGCTAAGAGCAATTGGTTTGATTTTTATAACAATCAAAAACAAGAAGGCGGTGTGGCAGCAACTGTAACGGTAACCGAAGATCATATTCCAGTCTACGTGCGTGGCGGAGCATTCATCCCCATGATCCAAACCATCCAAAATACAACGCACTACAATTTAGATAATTTGGACCTCCACTTTTACTTTGACCCATCCCTAGAAAAATCAATAGGCAGTCTTTACAATGATGACGGTCAAACACCCAACGCCTTCGAAAAAGAGCAATACGAATTACTCCATTTCAACAGTATAAACGATGGCAAAACGCTTACACTAAAACTTTCCGATTCAGTGGGCAAAAACTATACAGCTTCCGACAAAAACATCTCCGTACTGGTGCATAATGTAAAACCAAAGCGCATCTTTGTCGACGGCCAACAACAAGTATATAAAACCTTTCAAGACCCATTACAAATCAATGTTACCTTGACAAAAAACAATACACCCGAAATAAAAATAGAATACTAAAACAATGAAAAAAATCGCTCTTTTCTCTTGCTTCTCTTTGCTACTATCCTTTGCTGCTGTTGCTCAAAATAAAAAAGCGCCTTCAACCAAAACTCCTTTTGTTTGGGAAAGTGCAAACGTTTATTTCTTATTAACAGACCGATTCAACAACGGAGACAAATCAAACGATCACACCTTCAATAGAAACCAAGAAACAGCTAAACTACGCGGATTTGAAGGGGGTGATATCCGTGGGGTTATCCAAAAGCTAGACGAAGGCTATTTCAATAAATTAGGCATCAATGCCATTTGGCTAACACCAATAGTAGAACAGATTCATGGCAGTGTAGACGAAGGAACGGGAGCAACCTATGGCTTCCACGGCTATTGGACAAGAGATTGGACTTCCCTCGACCCAAGCTTCGGAACCAGAGAAGACCTAGCAGAATTAGTCCAAAAAGCACACGCTCAAGGAATACGCATTCTACTAGATGCCGTTATCAACCATACTGGACCCGTAACACCCGAAGACTCGGTATACCCTCCAGAATGGGTGCGCACCTCCCCAAAATGCACCTATAAATCATACGACACCTACATCAACTGTACCCTGGTAGAGAACCTTCCCGATGTGAAAACAGAAAGCAACGAAAATGTAGAGGTCCCTTCTTTCTTAGCCAACAAATGGAAAAAACAAGGTCGTTACGATAAAGAAATGGCTTCCCTTGATGCATTTTTCAAGAAAACGGGCTATCCAAGAGCACCAAAATACTACATCATGAAATGGTTGTCCGACTATATCACAGAATTCGGTATAGACGGCTACCGAGTTGACACAGCCAAACATACCACCGAAGACGTATGGTTTGATTTCAAAAAAGTATGCGATAGAGCCTTCGCCGAATACAAAAAAAATAACCCTAAAAAAGTACTAGACAATAACGCATTCTTTACCGTAGGTGAAGTGTACGGCTACAACATCAGCGCTAAAAAAGAATACGACTTCGGTGATAAAAAAGTGAATTACTTCGAACACGGATTCACCGGTCTAATCAATTTCGACTTTAGAAATGAAGCCAAATTAAACTACGAAGAATTATTTGCCAAATATGCAACCATACTGCATACCGACTTAAAAGGACATACCGTAATGAACTACGTCTCTTCACACGACGATAGCTGGCCTTTTGACAAGAAACGTGAAAAGCCAATGGAATCGGCAACCAAATTATTACTAGCGCCCGGCATAGCACAAGTGTATTATGGCGATGAAAGTGCACGCCCTCTAGAAATTGAAGGTGCCGAAGGCGATGCCAATTTGCGTTCCAATATGAATTGGGAGGCCATTGCCTCCGATCCAAAAACAATCGAAGTGCTTACCCATTGGCAAAAACTAGGTAACTTTAGAAAAAACCATCCTGCCGTCGGCGCCGGAGTACACCAGCAAATTAGCGCAGCACCCTACGTGTTCAGCCGAACCTTTACACAAGGAAAATATACCGATAAAGTTGTGGTGGGTCTCGACTTACCCTCAGGTAAAAAAGAACTTTCAGTAGGTACCATATTTCCAAACGGCACCAAAGTAAAAGATGCCTATTCTGGTAAAACTACGGTAATTTCCAAAGGAAAAGCAACAATAGAGTCTGATTTTGATATAGTTCTTTTAGAAAAAATCTAAACCGTTATGCTCAAAATTGGTCATAGAGGCGCAAAAGGGCATGCCCAAGAAAATACCTTGGCTTCGTTCCAAAAAGCAATCGACCTAAGCGTTGACATGATCGAACTCGATGTCTTTACAAGTAAAGACAATATCCCCATGGTCATCCATGATAACTCGATAGACCGAACCACTAGCGCAAAAGGTCTAGTGGCTGATTTTGCTGCAGCTTCACTTCAAGAACTTGGTATCCCAACGCTGGCCGAAGTATTCAATTTAGTAAACATCCAATGCGAAATCAACATAGAAATAAAAGACTTTAAATCGGTAACTAGTGTGCTACAACTTATTGAGGAATCTACCTTCCCAACAGACAAGCTCCTAATTTCAAGTTTTGATTGGAACGCACTACAAGAGGTTCGCTTTCACAGCAACAATTTGCGCATAGGAGTACTCACCGAAACCGATCTAAAATTAGCCCTAGCATTCGCCAAATTCATAAAAGCCTATGCAATACACCCACATTACCATCTTCTTACACAAGAAAACATCCTCCAAATGCAATCCCATCATTTTAAAGTTTTCCCCTGGACCGTAAATGAACCCGAAGATATTATCTTTGTCAAATCATTACAAGTAGACGGCATCATAACCGACTTCCCAAACAGACTATGAACTCAAACTACGACATACTGATTGTAGGAGGCGGCGCAGCCGGATTCTTTACAGCAATTAACATCGCTGAAAACAATCCCAAACTAAAAATAGCCCTATTAGAGCGCGGAAAATCGGTCCTTGAAAAAGTACGCATCTCAGGCGGCGGCCGTTGCAACGTGACCCACGCCTGCTTCATCCCCAACGATTTAGTAAAATTCTACCCCAGAGGAGAAAAAGAACTACGCGGTCCCTTCCATCAATTCTGCTCCGGAGATACCATAGAATGGTTCGAACGCCATGGCGTCACCCTAAAAATAGAAGAGGATGGTCGCATGTTCCCTACTTCTGATAGCTCACAAACCATCATAGATTGTTTTCTGAATGCCATTAAATCGCTAAAAATCGACGTGCTAACCAGCCAAAGCGTGCAATCCTTATTCAAAGGAACCAACTACTGGAAAGTGGAAACCAATTCCGAAACCTTCTCATGTCAAAAGCTTGTCATGACCACCGGTAGCAATCCAAAAATTTGGGAACTGCTTCAAGGGCTAAATCATACCATAATCCCTCCAGTCCCTTCTCTATTTACCTTCAACATCAAAGACCCTCGCATCAAAGACTTAATGGGGGTATCTACCTTCACAAAGGTAAAAGTAAAAGGGAGTAAACTAGAAGCTGCCGGACCCCTATTAATAACCCACTGGGGCATGAGCGGACCCGGAATATTAAAACTTTCGGCCTGGGGAGCGAGAGAACTAGCCGCCAAAAACTATCAGTTTGTCATAGAAGTGAATTGGCTAAACGAAAGCGATTTTAAAGAAACCCTCGACCTCCTAAAAGACCTCAAGCAAGAACACGCCAAAAAAACCGTAACCAAAAAATCGCCTTTTGATTTCCCCAATAGATTATGGGAAAGCCTAGCCCTTGCAGCAAATATTACGCCTGAAACGAAATGGGCCGACCTGTCCAAAAAACAATTAACCGATTTGGCTAACCAACTAACCAACGGACAATTCCAAGTTAACGGAAAAAGTACCTTCAAAGAGGAATTCGTCACCGCGGGCGGCATCGATTTAAAAGAAATCAACTTCAAAACCATGGAAAGCAAGATCCACCCCAACCTTTTCTTTGCGGGCGAAATTGTCAACATTGATGCCATTACCGGCGGATTCAACTTTCAAAACGCATGGACCACGGGCTATATCGCCGCTCAGGAGATAATAAAATAATTCTTATAATTCATTTGCAGTTCGCTCTAAATCAGCTAAATTTGGTTTTCTAAAAAACCTTAGCGATGAAAAAAGCACTACTCCTACTCGTTTTCCTTTTATGTTACACGACCTATGGGCAAATGCCACCTGCCCTCCTAGACCCCTACAATTTATGCGACACTAACGGGAACGGCTATGCTACGTTTAATTTACTTTCC
>CANBOV010000107.1 GCA_947371275.1 Flavobacteriaceae bacterium
GCATCGTTGGCGATCAATTGGGTTGGGGCTGATTTTAGGACTTTTAGTTGGTGGGAAGCCCAGTCAAAATCCCCTTTGAAGTAACTGGTTTTGGCCGTTTTTAAACTCGCTTCTTGACCGATTGGGTCGGCTCCCATGTCTTCATCTACTTGGGAATAGTAGATTAGGGCTTGGTTGAATTTCTCCTCATAGAGGAAGATATCGGCTAGGGCCATTTTGGTTTCGGCCAGCTGGTTGCGGTTGATGGGCATGTCCATGGCGCTTTTCAAGATGGCTTTGGCTTTCTCGGGATTGTTTAGATGAAAGGCCGTGAAGTTAGCCTGTTGTTGCAAAAGCGGAAGTGTGTAGGGACTTACCCCATATTTTTCAATTAGCCCGTCTAGTTCTGCGGTAAGGGCAGGGTAGTCTTTTTCTAGGGCGTGGTCGATTTTCATTTCTATTAGATAGGAATGAGACTCCACTAGTATTTCTAAATCGTTCGTATTTTCAAGGACAAAGGATAGGATTTCTTGGGCCGAATCTTGGTCGTTATCGCTGATGGCCATTTGGCCTAGGTTGATGATATCGGCAAAGGATTCTGGGTTTCTTTTGTAGATGGCTTTTTGTTGGATGAACGCTTTGCCATATTCTTTTAATTGGACAAAATACCAACTCAAGAAATCATTCCAAAACAAATCTTGTGTCTTTTGGGCTCTAAGAAGCAACGCTTTTTTCAAGGAATCATTAAAGGTCACATTGCCGTCTTCGGTCATGAAGCGCGACAGTTGGTTTTGAATGATAGGAAGGTTCTGCGGGTTTTTGACTGACTCGTCTAGGAAGGTTTCAATCATCAAGTCGGTATTCCCTTGTTGGCCATAAAGCACTCCCATTTGGAAATTGAAGCTCAGTTTGGGGTCTTTTTCTAGTGCGGTTTTGTAGGCCAACAGTGCGAAATCGGTTAAGGATTTCCGTTCGAAGACGTAGGCGATGCCATAGACTTCTTGGGCATTCTTTTTGATTTTATCAATGGCTTGGTTGTAGTACTTGTTGGCTTTTTCCTCGTTCTTTTGCAATTGGTAGTTGTAGCCTAGTTCGATAAGTGTACTGGTTTGTTTGAACTTATCTAATTGTTCTTGGATGGTTTTCTCGGCCTTATCGAATTGCTGGAGTTGTTGGTAGCATTCGACTACGCGTTGGAAGTAGTTGAAATTACCGATATTCCCTTTGAGTAATTCTTGGTAACTGATGAGCGCTTTTTCAAACTCGCCGCGGTCGAAATAATTGTTGGCCAATTGCTCATTTTGAGCAGCAGCACCGAGGGCGGTAAATAAGACCAATAAGAGGAGCAGCTTTTTCATGAGATTCCATTAAAACGAACAATGTACTAAAGTAACACTTTTTGTGCTCGATTAGTACATTGTTTGCTAAATCTTAACTTTTTTAGTTGATGATATCAAATCCGGTGTAAGGGCGCAATACTTCTGGGATTACGATACCATCTGGGGTTTGATAATTTTCTAGGATACCTGCCAAAACTCTAGGCAATGCCAAAGAACTTCCGTTTAGCGTGTGGGCCAATTGGGTTTTACCGTCTTTGCCTTTGAAGCGCAATTTCAAGCGGTTGGCTTGGAAGGTTTCAAAGTTAGACACCGACGAGATTTCTAGCCAGCGGTCTTGTGCGGTAGAGAATACTTCGAAGTCGTAGGTTAAGGCTGAGGCGAAACTCATATCCCCTCCACAAAGGCGTAGGATACGGAATGGCAACTTTAATTCGCGCATGATGTTTTTCACGTGTTCTACCATACCGTCAAGGGCGGCATAGGAGTTATCGGGGTGTTCGATGCGTACGATTTCTACTTTGTCGAATTGGTGTAGGCGGTTTAATCCTCTTACGTGAGCACCGTAAGAACCCGCTTCTCTTCGAAAGCAAGGCGTGTAGCCTGTACAAAGCACCGGCAATTCATTTTCTTGCAGGATGACGTCGCGGAACAGGTTGGTTACGGGTACTTCGGCGGTAGGGATAAGGTATAAATCGTCTAGGCCTACGTGGTACATTTGTCCTTCTTTATCGGGCAACTGTCCGGTTCCATATCCTGAAGCTTCGTTTACTAGGTGAGGTACTTGGTACTCTTGGTAGCCTGCTTCAGTATTTTTATCTAAGAAATAGGCAATTAGGGCACGTTGTAAACGAGCACCTTTTCCTTTATATACGGGGAAACCGGCACCGGTGATTTTTACGCCTAATTCGAAGTCGATGATGTCGTATTTTTTAACTAATTCCCAATGCGGTTGCGCACCTTCGTGTAGCACGGGGATAGCGCCTTCTTCGAAAACGTTTAGGTTTTCTTCTGGGGTTTTCCCTACGGGTACGATATCGGCAGGCAAGTTGGGTAACAAGTACATTTTTTGCGTCAGTTCTGTTGTGAAAGCCTCTAACTTTTCAGAAAGTTCTTTGCTGGCTTCTTTGAGCTGCGTTGTTTTTTGTTTTAAGATTTCGGCTTTGGCTTTTTCACCATTTTTCATTAATTCGCCGATGGCCGAGGATAATTTGTTGGCTTCTCCCAAGTTATTGTCTAGTGATACTTGGGTGCTTCTTCTGTTTTCGTCTAATAGGATCACCTCTTCGATGATGGTTTTGGCATCTAGGTGTTTTTTGGCTAAAGCAGTAATTACTTTATCCTTGTTTTCTCTGATGTAACTGATTTGTAACATGACCTTTTCTTTAAGGCGCAAATTTAATGAAATGTTTGACATAACCTCTAGGATGAACAAAAACTTACGGAGGCGTTCTACGGGGCAGATTTTTCTCAAACAAATTAAAATCAAGGGACTAGGGTAACGAATTATATTTTATTTGGCCTAAGTATATTTTTGGAATTATTATATTCGCATAAAATTGCGAACTACTATGAAAAATACCTACTTATTACTGCTATGTCTTTCGATATCGGTTGTTTTTTCCCAAAACAAGACGGCCTCCACTAAGGCGATAGCAGAATCGGAACTGAAATCGGCTGCTCAACTGCTTTCGGTTGAAGTAAATCCGAATACACAGAATTATGATATCACCTATCACAAATTGGAATTCACTTTGAATCCAACGGTAAAGTTTATCACGGGTAAGATCACGACTACTTTTACGGCGGTGACCACTATGACTACTATTACGTTTGATTTTGCCAATGCGTTAACGACCAGTTCGGTAAAGATGGGAGCTACGAATTTGGCCTTTACGGAAAACACCAATAACGAATTGATTATTACTTTGCCAGCCCCTTTAGCAGCGGGTAGTTCGGCTACGGTAGAAGTGAATTATTCGGGCGTACCGCCTAGCAATGGTTTTGATGCTTTTGTACAAACGACGCATAATAACACGGGTATTATTTGGACCTTATCAGAGCCTTTTGGGGCGAGAGATTGGTGGCCTTGCAAGCAGGATTTGAATGATAAGATTGACAGCATAGATGTTTACATCAAGGCACCTACGCAATACATCAGTGTGTCTAATGGCATAGAGCCAGAACCTCCTGTGATTACGGGGACCACTAAAACAACCCACTTCCATCATGGCTATCCGATACCCGCTTATTTGATTGCTATAGCCTGCACTAATTATGCGGTGTATGAGCAAACGGGGGGGACGTTTCCTAATGAGTACCCTATAATCAACTACATTTATCCCGAATACTATGATTCGATACAGCCTCAATTGGACGAGACGCCCAATATCTTAGCCTTGTATGAAACCTTGTTTGAAGTGTATCCGTTTCACAATGAAAAATACGGTCATGCCCAGTTTGGCTGGGGTGGCGGCATGGAGCATACGACGGTTTCCTTTATGGTAGGCTTTGATCGTCAGTTGATTGCGCATGAGATGGGACACCAATGGTTTGGGGACAAAATCACTTGTGGTACTTGGAAAGACATTTGGTTAAACGAGGGGTTTGCAACCTATTTGGCCGATTTAGTAATTGAGAACTTTGATGGTGTTGATTCCTTTGTGTCTGATAAGTCGGCTATGATATCAGATATTACTTCGGTTCCCAATGGAGCTATTTATATGACGGATGCTGAGGCGACTAATGTCAATCGTATTTTCAGCAGTCGGTTAAGTTATGATAAGGGCGCTATGGTCTTGGAGATGTTGCGTTTCAAATTAGGCGACACCGCGTTCTTTCAAGGCATGAAAAACTACTTGGCCGATCCAGCTTTGGCCTATGGTTATGCATTGACGCCTAATTTTCAGGCACATATGGAGGAGGTTTATGGACAGAGTTTGACCGAGTTTTTTAATGACTGGGTGTACCACCAAGGGTATCCAACCTATACCATTGCGGCCCAAAACTGGGGGGCGGGACAAGCCAAGTTTGTGGTGAATCAAACCCAATCTGACGCTTCGGTAAGTTATTTTGAAATGCCTATCCCGGTGCGCGTGCATGGTGCGGGCGGACAAGTAGCCGATGTGGTGTTGAACAATACGCTTAACGGTGAGGAAATCATTGTTGATGTACCTTTTGTGGTGACTAGTGTAGAATTTGACCCAGAGCGCCATCTTATTGCTAAGAATTCAACTATAACGTTGGGAAATGATGCGTTTACTTTAGACCAAGCGATGGCGGTATATCCTAACCCGACGAATGATTATTTGCACATCCAAATGCCTTCGAATATGGTTTTGGAAAGGGTGTCGGTTTACAACAATTTAGGACAAGTTGTTTTGGAAAACACAACAACCTCTATTAATGTAAGCGCTTTGTCTACGGGCGTTCATTATGTTGATGTACAAACTAGTGAAGGTGTCTTTCATAAAAAATTCATAAAAAAATAACCTAAACTAAAATAATATGTGCGAGAGTAAGGTGGAAACCTTACTTTTGTGCGTTTATAAGAAACTGATACATAAGAAATGGAAATTGCAATCAAATTATCTCAATTTTTACTGAGTTTATCAATACTAATCATACTGCACGAATTAGGGCATTTTATCCCTGCCAAATTATTTAAAACCCGAGTAGAGAAGTTCTACTTATTCTTTGACGTTAACTACTCTTTGTTTAAGAAGAAAATTGGCGACACCGAGTATGGTATTGGTTGGTTGCCTTTGGGTGGATATGTTAAAATTTCGGGAATGATTGACGAGAGCATGGATAAGGAGCAGATGCAGGGCGAGCCACAACCTTGGGAATTTCGTTCTAAGCCTACTTGGCAGCGTTTGATCATCATGTTGGGCGGCGTTATCGTCAACTTCATATTGGCCTTCTTGATTTACATTGGAATGACGTTCTTTTATGGAGAGCAGTACATTGCCAATTCAGAAGTAAAGGATGGGGTTTCGATTGAAAATCCAGTCATGCAAGAGATTGGATTTAAAACAGGGGACAAAATTGTAAGCATCGATGGCAAGCCATTGGAGCGTTTAGATCCAGGGATTTCAGAAAAGATTTTAATGGCCAAGACTGTGGTGATAAACCGTGCTGGAGCCGATCAAGAAATCAAGTTACCGGTTAACTTCATTGACAAATTATTATCTGGGCCAAAAATGCCCTTGGCTGAATTGCGTATGCCGTTTGCTATTGGGGCCGTACCTTCGGATTCACAAAATCAAAATTTAAAATCAAAAGATATCATCGTTAGTCTTAACGGACAAAAGACCAAATATTTTGATGAGGTAAAAGGCATCTTGGACGCGAATAAAGGAAAAACCATCGCTGCGGTGGTGCTTAGAGACGAGAAAGAAGTGACAGTGCCGGTCGTAGTGTCTATCGATGGAAAGTTGGGCGTTCAATTGGGCGGAATCAGCATGGATTCCTTAGAAAAGTTAGGTTATTACAAAGTAAGCAAGCAAGAATTTGGTTTCTTTGAATCCATCCCAGTAGGTTTAGACCGTGGCTGGACGCAATTGAGCAATTATGGCAAACAGTTGAAGGCTATCTTCAATCCGAGTACAGGGGCATACAAAGGCGTAGGAGGCTTTAAAGCTATCTTTGATATCTTTCCTAAGACTTGGAGTTGGGAAGCGTTTTGGGGCATTACAGCGCTGTTGTCCATCATGCTTGGGGTAATGAATTTATTGCCAATCCCGGCGCTTGATGGCGGGCATGTGATGTTTTTATTATATGAAATGATTTCGGGTAAAAAGCCTAGTGATAAGTTTATGGAGCGCGCCCAATTGGTTGGGTTTGTATTACTTATTACCTTGTTGCTTTTTGCTAATGGGAATGATATTTACAAAGCGATATTCCGCAAGTAATATTTTTTTAAATTTTATTCGATTTTATTTGCAAAAAATAAAATTCGTTCTATCTTTGCAACCGCTTAAAAGAGATAACATCTTCCTCCTTAGCTCAGTTGGTTAGAGCATCTGACTGTTAATCAGAGGGTCCTTGGTTCGAGCCCAAGAGGGGGAGCTACTTAATGAAATCCAATCTATTTATTTAGGTTGGATTTTTTGTTTTTATCTACCTCACTAGATTCTACAAGGGATAATTTCTAGACTTCTATTACTGGTGTAACTCCTGTAAAACTTTATTACTTACAAAAAAGGCTAACAATTAGGTGTGCATCTTTTATAAAAAGGTGTGCATTGGCTATTAGCATTGAACTTTAACAATCAACTACATTAAAAATGAAGACTACTAATAGTAAAATAACATTTGTTCTATCTAAAAATAG
>CANBOV010000108.1 GCA_947371275.1 Flavobacteriaceae bacterium
CAAATCACTAAGAAGAGTAAATCGGTTGCTTTAGATTCTTGTCCTCAAAGAAGAGGTGTTTGTACGCGTGTTTACACTACTACTCCAAAAAAACCAAACTCTGCAATGCGTAAAGTTGCGCGTGTACGTTTGACTAATGGAAATGAAGTAAATGCATACATACCTGGAGAAGGACATAATCTACAAGAGCACTCGATAGTATTAGTGCGAGGCGGAAGGGTAAAAGATTTACCAGGAGTTAGATATCACATTGTGCGTGGTGCGCTTGATACATCAGGTGTAGCAGGAAGAACACAAAGAAGATCTAAGTACGGTGCTAAACGCCCAAAAGAAGCTAAAAAGTAATTTAAAAACTTTTAAAGAAAAGACATGAGAAAAAGAGCGGCAAAGAAAAGACCCCTTTTACCAGATCCTAAATTTAACGATCAGTTAGTGACACGTTTTGTGAACAACTTGATGTGGGATGGTAAAAAATCAACAGCTTTTAAAGTATTCTATGATGCAATGGATATCGTAGAGTCAAAAAAGAATAATGATGAGAAATCATCATTGGAAGTATGGAAAGATGCATTAACAAACGTTATGCCACACGTAGAAGTACGTAGTCGTAGAGTTGGTGGAGCTACTTTTCAAATTCCAATGCAAATTAGACCAGATAGAAAAATATCTATGGCAATGAAGTGGATGATACTTTATGCTAGAAGAAGAAATGAAAAATCTATGGCTGGTAAATTAGCTTCTGAAATCTTAGCTGCGGCTAAAGAAGAAGGTGCTGCTGTTAAAAAGAGAATGGATACTCATAAAATGGCAGAAGCAAATAAAGCATTCTCTCACTTCAGATTTTAATATTTAAGAAATGGCTAGAGATTTAAAATTAACAAGAAACATTGGAATTGCGGCTCACATTGATGCGGGTAAAACTACTACAACTGAGCGTATATTATTCTATACCGGAAAATCGCACAAAATAGGTGAGGTGCACGATGGTGCAGCTACTATGGACTGGATGGCACAAGAGCAAGAAAGAGGTATTACTATTACTTCTGCTGCAACAACTTGTGAATGGAGTTTTCCAACGGAACAAGGTAAAACTTTACCAACTTCTCAAGATTACCACTTTAATATTATTGATACTCCTGGACACGTTGACTTTACTGTAGAAGTAAACCGTTCGTTACGTGTATTGGATGGCTTAGTTTTCTTATTTAGTGCTGTTGATGGTGTTGAGCCTCAATCAGAAACAAACTGGAGATTAGCAGATCAATATAGAGTTCCACGTATGGGATTCGTAAATAAAATGGATCGTCAAGGTTCTAACTTCTTAATGGTATGTCAACAAGTTAGAGACATGTTAAAGTCTAACGCTGTGGCTATTACATTGCCAATTGGTGAGGAAAATGACTTTAAAGGAGTTGTGGATTTGGTAAAAAATCAAGCTATTGTTTGGCATGATGAAACTTTAGGAGCAACTTTTGATATTGTGCCTATTCCTGCAGATATGTTAGCTGAAGTTAAAGAATACAGAGATATTCTTATTGAAGCGGTTGCTGATTATGATGAAAACTTGCTTGATAAGTATATGGAAGATCCAGATTCTATTACTGAAGATGAAATCAACACAGCATTAAGAGCAGCTACTATGGATATGGCAATCATTCCTATGATTGCTGGATCATCATTTAAAAACAAAGGTGTTCAATTTATGTTGGATGCTGTTTGTAAATATTTACCGTCTCCTTTAGATAAAGAAGGCATTGAAGGAATTCATCCTGATGATGTTGATTTATTAGAAGAAGATCAAACAAAAATCTTACGTCGTCCTGATGTAAAAGAGCCATTTGCGGCTTTAGCATTTAAAATTGCTACTGACCCTTATGTAGGTCGTTTGGCATTCTTCCGCGCTTATTCAGGTCGTTTAGATGCAGGTTCATATATCTTGAACACACGTTCTGGAAACAAAGAAAGAATTTCTCGTATCTACCAAATGCATGCTAACAAACAAAATCCAATCGAGTATATCGAAGCTGGAGATATTGGAGCAGCAGTAGGATTTAAGGATATCAAGACTGGAGATACAATGTGTGATGAAAAACATCCAATAATTCTTGAGTCAATGAAATTCCCAGCACCTGTAATTGGTATCGCTATTGAGCCAAAAACTAAAGCTGATGTTGATAAAATGGGTATGGCTTTGGCAAAATTAGCCGAAGAAGATCCAACCTTTACTGTAAGAACAGACGAGGCTTCAGGTCAAACGATTATTTCAGGTATGGGTGAGTTGCACTTAGACATCCTTGTAGATCGTATGAAACGTGAATTCAAAGTTGAAGTAAATCAAGGTGAGCCTCAGGTTGAATATAAAGAAGCTTTTACGAAATCTGCTCAACACAGAGAAACGTATAAAAAACAATCTGGAGGTCGTGGTAAATTCGGTGATATCGTATTTATCCTTGAGCCTGCTGATGAAGTAGATGGTAAAACACCAGTTGGATTACAATTTGTGAATGCAGTAAAAGGTGGAAACGTTCCTAAAGAATATATTCCATCTGTTGAAAAAGGTTTCAGAGAAGCTATGAAAACTGGGCCTTTGGCTGGTTATCAAGTGGATAGTTTAAAGGTAACTTTATTGGATGGTTCTTTCCACCCTGTAGATTCTGATGCACTTTCTTTTGAATTAGCTGCTAAAATGGGATACAAAGAAGTAGCGAAAGCTGCTGGAGCTGTTATTCTTGAGCCAATCATGAAAATGGAAGTTATTACACCAGAAGAAAATATGGGGGATATCGTAGGAGATATAAACCGTCGTAGAGGTCAAGTGAATGATATGGGTGACAGAAATGGTGCTAAAACTATCAAAGCAAATGTGCCCCTTTCTGAAATGTTTGGATATGTTACAACATTAAGAACATTGTCTTCAGGTAGAGCAACTTCAACAATGGAATTCTCTCACTACGAGCAAACTCCTTCAAATATTTCTGAAGAAGTAATTAAAAAAGCAAAAGGTAACGCTTAATTCTTATCAAGATGAGTCAAAAAATTAGAATAAAATTGAAATCTTACGATCATATGTTGGTTGATAAATCAGCTGAGAAAATCGTTAAAACTGTGAAAAGCACAGGTGCTGTTGTAACAGGCCCAATTCCGTTACCTACACACAAAAAAATATTTACAGTATTACGTTCTCCTCACGTGAATAAAAAAGCGAGGGAACAGTTTGAAGTAAGCTCTTATAAAAGATTATTAGACATTTACTCTTCATCATCTAAAACTATTGATGCTCTAATGAAATTAGAGTTGCCAAGTGGTGTTGAAGTGGAAATCAAAGTTTAATTCTACTTTAAAAATTTAAGTTTTAAGTATTAGGATTGTGTAAATTATTCTAATACTTAATTCTTTATGAATGAAAAATATAATTTATTAATTAATAATTAGTTTAATATGTCTGGGTTAATTGGAAGAAAAATCGGCATGACTAGCATTTTCGATGAAAACGGGAAAAATATTCCTTGTACAGTAATCGAGGCTGGACCTTGTGTCGTTACCCAAGTCAGAACCAATGAGGTTGACGGGTATTCAGCTCTTCAACTTGGTTTCGATGACAAAGGAGAAAAACACGCTACTAAAGCTGACTTAGGTCACTTTAAGAAAGCGGGGACTTCTGCTAAGAAAAAAGTCGTTGAATTCCAAGGATTTGAAGAAAATTACAAATTAGGTGATAATATCACTGTGGAAGTATTCAGCGAAGGAGAATTTGTTGATGTACAAGGTGTCTCTAAAGGGAAAGGTTTCCAAGGGGTTGTAAAACGTCACGGTTTTGGTGGTGTTGGACAAGCTACTCATGGACAGCATAACCGTTTGAGAGCACCAGGTTCTGTAGGAGCATCTTCTTATCCATCACGTGTATTCAAAGGGATGCGTATGGCGGGAAGAATGGGAGGTGATAATGTAAAAGTACAAAATCTTAGAGTTTTAAAAGTAGTAGCTGAAAAGAACCTACTTGTGATTAAAGGAGCAATACCTGGACACAAAAACTCTTACGTAATCATTCAGAAGTAATGGAAGTAAAAGTTATAGATATCAACGGAAAAGATACTGGTAGAAAAGTTCAACTTTCAGATTCAGTTTTCGGCATTGAGCCAAATAATCACGCAGTATATCTTGATGTTAAGCAATACTTAGCAAATCAAAGACAGGGAACGCACAAAGCTAAAGAAAGAGCTGAAGTTGCCGGAAGTACTCGTAAGATTAAAAAACAAAAAGGTACAGGTACTGCGCGTGCAGGATCTAAAAAGAGTCCATTGTTTAAAGGAGGTGGAACTGTTTTTGGTCCAAGACCAAGAAGTTATTCTTTCAAATTAAACAAAAGTTTAAAAAGATTAGCTAGAAAATCAGCTTTCTCATTAAAAGTAAAAGAATCAAATTTATTAGTTGTTGAAGACTTTAATTTTGAAACTCCAAACACTAAAAATTTCATTAATGTTTTGAAAGCATTAGGGTTAGAAAACAAAAAATCTTTGTTTGTGTTGGGTGATTCAAATAAAAATGTATATTTGTCCTCACGCAATTTAAAGGCCTCTAGCGTCGTAACTAATTTAGAGTTAAGCACTTACGAGATTTTAAACGCTAATAATTTAGTTCTTTTAGAGGGTTCTTTAGAAGGAATTGAAGAAAATTTAAGCAAATAATTAGACCATGAGTATCATAATTAAGCCTATCATCACTGAAAAAATCACCAAAGATGGTGAAGTTTTCAATCGTTTTGGTTTTGTTGTTGACAAGAAAGCTAATAAAGTTCAGATTAAGAAAGCCGTTGAAGCAACTTATGGAATTTCAGTAGTTTCTGTTAACACAATGAACTATAGAGCTGATAGAACTACTAAATATACAAAAAGTGGTTTGATTAGCGGAAAAACAAATGCTTATAAAAAAGCAGTTGTTCAAGTAAAAGAGGGAGAAACAATAGATTTTTACAATAATATCTAATAGAAAATGTCAGTTAGAAAATTAAAACCTATTACCCCGGGTCAGCGTTTTAGAGTTGTGAATGGTTTTGACGCCATCACGACTGATAAGCCGGAGCGCTCTTTGTTAGCACCGATAAAAAACTCAGGAGGTAGAAATAGTCAAGGAAAAATGACCATGCGTTATACAGGCGGTGGTCACAAACAAAGGTATCGTATCATTGATTTTAAAAGAACTAAAGTAGGTATTCCTGCGACTGTGAAATCAATTGAATATGATCCAAACAGAACAGCTTTTATCGCATTATTGTGGTATGTAGATGGTGAGAAAACATATATTGTTGCTCAAAATGGATTGCAAGTTGGTCAGACAGTAGTGTCTGGTGAAGGATCTGCTCCTGAGATTGGTAATACTTTGCCTTTAAGCAAAATACCATTAGGAACAGTAATTTCATGTATCGAATTGCGTCCAGGACAAGGGGCTGTTATAGCTCGTTCTGCTGGTACATTTGCTCAATTAATGGCAAGAGATGGAAAATATGCTACAATAAAAATGCCTTCAGGTGAAACAAGATTGATCTTGTTGACTTGTTCGGCAACCATTGGTGCAGTTTCTAATTCAGATCATCAATTGATTGTATCTGGTAAAGCAGGTAGAACAAGATGGTTAGGAAGAAGACCTAGAACAAGACCGGTAGCAATGAACCCTGTAGATCACCCAATGGGTGGTGGTGAAGGTCGTTCTTCTGGAGGTCACCCACGTTCTAGAAAAGGTCTTCCTGCAAAAGGTTACAGAACTCGTTCTAAAGTTAACCCGAGTAATAAGTATATTGTTGAACGCAGAAAGAAATAATTAGATAGACATGGCACGTTCATTAAAAAAAGGACCTTTTGTTCACTATAAATTAGATAAGAAAGTTCAGGAAAATATAGCTGGAGGAAATAAAGGAGTAGTAAAGACTTGGTCTAGAGCTTCAATGATTACCCCGGATTTCGTAGGACAAACTATCGCAGTTCACAATGGTCGTCAATTTGTTCCAGTGTATGTAACTGAGAACATGGTAGGACATAAATTAGGAGAGTTTTCACCAACAAGATCGTTTAGAGGTCATGCTGGAGCTAAAAATAAAGGTAAAAAATAAGAAGCAATGGGAGTTCGTAAAAGAGAAACAGCAGATGCAAGAAAAGAGGCTAACAAGTCTATAGCTTTTGCTAAATTAAATAACTGCCCTACTTCACCTAGAAAAATGCGCTTAGTAGCAGACTTGGTAAGAGGTCAGAAAGTGGAAAGAGCTTTAAATATTTTAAGATTTAGCTCAAAAGAAGCTTCAAGAAAATTAGAAAAACTATTATTATCTGCTATCAATAATTGGGAGCAAAAAAATAGTGAAGGTAATGTAGCTGAAGCAGGCTTATTTATAAAAGAAATCCGTGTTGATGGTGGAATGATGTTGAAAAGACTTCGTCCAGCTCCACAAGGAAGAGCACATAGAATTAGAAAACGTTCTAACCACGTTACAATCGTATTAGGACAATTAGATAACACACAAAGCAATTAATTAAGATGGGACAAAAGACAAATCCAATAGGAAACAGACTTGGTATCATCAGAGGATGGGATTCAAACTGGTATGGTGGAAATGATTACGGTGATAAAATCGCTGAA
>CANBOV010000109.1 GCA_947371275.1 Flavobacteriaceae bacterium
TACGCCAGTTGAAGTGGTTGATTTTATCATTCATTCGGTAAATGATATTTTGAAGAAAGAATTTGACCGTTCTATTTCGGATGAAAATGTGCATGTTCTTGACCCCTTTACTGGAACAGGAACCTTTATGACCCGATTGTTGCAAAGCGGCTTGATACCTGAAAAGGATTTGGAGCGCAAATACCGACACGAGTTACATGCTAATGAAATAGTGCTGTTGGCTTATTATATTGCTACTATTAATATTGAAAATGCTTTTCACGATGCTACGCTTGACCCTGATGATGGCATTGGTAAAGGCAACTACATCCCGTTTGATGGAATAGTTTTAACTGATACGTTTCAATTGGGTGAAACCGATGCAAGCGAAAAAATGTTCTCTGAAATGTTCCCACAAAACTCGGAACGTGTTGAAAGACAAAAGAAAGCACCTTTGCGAGTAATTATTGGAAACCCACCTTATTCTATTGGGCAAAAATCTGCTAATGACAATGCACAAAATCAAAGCTATCCAACGTTAGATGGAAAAATAGCAGCAACTTATGCCAAATTATCGACAGCTGGTTTAAATAAATCTTTATATGATGCTTATATCAAAGCATTTAGATGGAGTTCAGATAGATTAGACCCAAAGAATGGTGGTATTATTGCTTTTGTAACCAATGGAGCTTGGCTTGATGGAAACAGTACGGATGGTTTTAGAAAAAGTTTGGAAAATGAATTTTCATCTATTTATGTTTTTAACTTACGAGGTAATCAACGTACCAGTGGGGAATTGAGCAGAAAAGAAGGTGGAAAGATATTTGGTTCGGGTTCTCGAACTCCTATTTCTATAACCCTATTAGTCAAAAATCCTAAAGTAAAAACTGAAAAAGCCACAATTCATTATCATGATATTGGAGATTACTTGAGTCAAATTGAAAAACTAGATATTATTAGTAAGTTTAAATCAGGTGGTAATGATCATTTCCCGTGGAAACAATTAAATCCTAATAAAGAAGGTGATTGGGTTAGCCAAAGAAACAACTCTTTTGATAACTATATAGCTATGTCTCCTGAAAAGAAATTTGATTTGCGTGCTCAAAGTGTTTTTATTGCTCAATCTCTAGGAATGTTAACAGCTCGTGATGCTTGGGTTTCTAATTTTTCAAAAATTCATTTAAAAGAGAACGTAAATACTACGATTGAGCATTATAATGAACAAAGAGATTTATTAAATTCAGGCCAGATATCAGAACCTATTGCAAATTCAACAAAAGGAAGTTGGTCTCAAATTTGGCTAGATTTAGCAAAGAAAAACTTCACAATAAATGAAGAAAAGGAAGAGTATCGAATTTCACAATACAGACCATTTGTAAAAACAAATTGTTATTTTGGAAAAGATTTAATTGCAAGAAGATACCAACTTCCAAAATTATTTCCCAAACAGAATAAATTTGATAATGTTGCAATTATTACAACTGGCGTAGGTGCTGGAAAACCATTTTCTGTTTTACTAGTAGATAATCTACCGAATTATGATTTCATTGAAAAATCAAATACTTTCCCTCTATATTTCTACGAAGAAAACACTTCTACTCAAAAAGGATTGTTTGATGAAGGTGGTAATAGCGAGTACATTCGTCGTGATGGTGTTAGTGATTTTATACTCGAACGAGCCAAAAAGCAATATGGTAAAAACGTTACCAAAGAAGATGTGTTTTATTATGTGTATGGCTTTTTGCACAGTCCAGAATATAGAGAAATGTTTGCTAATGATTTAAAGAAAATGTTGCCACGTTTGCCGTTGTTAGAAGATGTTCGTGATTTTTGGGCATTCAGCAAAGCTGGTCGAAAACTGGCGGAGTTGCACTTGAATTATGAAACGGTGCCAGCTTATGATGTGAACCTCACCCCAGCCCTCTCCAAAGGAGAGGGAGCCGATGCGGAATATTACAGGGTGGTAAAAATGCGTTTTCCAAAGAAAGACCAAAAAGACACGATTATTTATAACGGTAATATCACGATTAGCAACATTCCTGCGAAAGCCTACGAGTATGTGGTGAACGGTAAAAGTGCGATTGAATGGATAATGGAGCGTTACCAAGTAATTGTGCACAAAGACAGTGGGATTAAAAATGACCCAAATGATTGGAGTGTTGAAGAAGGAAAACCGAGTTATATTTTTGATTTGTTGTTGAGTGTTATTAATGTTAGTGTGCAGACTGTTGAGATAGTTGAGGGTTTGCCTAAGGTTAGGTTTGAGTAGGAATTAAAAAAAAATTATGAAATTAAATGAACTATATAAACACAGAACAGATTTTACAATTATTGGTTTAACTGGTAGAACTGGCTCAGGATGCACAAGAATAGCAGATTTATTATCAAATGATTTTGAAAACTTAAAAACAGAAGGTTTACAAACTTTTGAACAAATTGATAAAATTGATGATATCATTTTTAAAAGAAAATATCAAATTACATATAATTATTTTGATAAAACTGATAATTGGACAAAGTTTAATTTAATTAAATACAGAGATGTATTAATCTTTTTATTATTAAACAAATGTGGAGATAAATTAAATTTATACTCAAAATTAATAGACAAATACTATAGTTTACAAAAACTAAATCATGTACAAAAGACAAATTTATTAACTGCTATTAAAGATTTTATTTCTCAAAATGAAGATAGTTTAAAAAAAATAAAATCTATTAATAACATTAAAGAAGCTAGAGTAAAAAAATTAGATGTCATTCATGATTGCTATTTTAATAAAGTTGTATCAACTTTGGCTCCTCAATTTAATGTGATTTTGGAAAAAAACGGGCAATTTGAAAGAACACTATTTTTTCATTATTTAGCCTGTGATTTTAGAAATTGTAGCCTTCCCTAAAAATGTAGCCTTCCATAAAAATAGGACAGTTTATAATTCAAATTTATTAATTTTAAATTTTAACTGTCACCATGAAAAAAACAATTTTTACAGAAAGCCAAATTCTCAAGGCTTTAAAAGAGAATCAGCAAGGAAGGTCGGTTAGCGATGTTTCGCGAGAACTGGGCATTGAGAAGAGTACTTTTTATTACTGGAAGAAAAAATATGGAGGTATGGAATTACACCAACTCAGTCGCTTAAAGGAACTCGAGGATGAGAATCGTAAGCTCAAGCAGATGTATGCAGATGTTAGTCTTGACCTAACCATGCTTAAAGACATTCTCTCAAAAAAGTTCTAAAGCCTTCCGACAAGCAACACCGCGCCGAGTATTTGATTAAAATCTATCTCATTAGTATAGCTCGAGCCTGTAGTGTTGTTAATCTTTCCCGTTCCATGTGGTACTATCAAAACAAAAAAAATGATATAGAAGTGATTGATAAACTAACTGAAATGGCTGAGAACTATCCCACGCGGGGATTTGATGAATATTACAATAGAATTCGTCGTGAAGGCTTAAAATGGAATAGAAAGCGAGTGCTGCGTGTTTACAGAAACATGAAGTTAAAATTGCGTCGTAAACATAAAAAGCGGATTCTTGGAAGAGTTAAAACACCATTGGAAGTACCGGAAAAACTCAATGAATGTTGGAGTATGGACTTTATGAGCGATGTCCTAACTGATGGAAGAAAAATTAGAGTGTTCAATGTAATTGATGATTGCAACCGTGAAGCTTTAGCCATTGATTCAGGATTAAATTATCCAGCAAGACAAGTGGTAGAAACGTTGGAACAGCTTGAAGAAGAAATTGGATTGCCTCAATATATCCGTTGCGATAACGGTGCAGAATTCATATCCAAAGTTTTTATACAATGGTGCCAAAGCAAACATATTGAAATAAAATATACACAACCGGGAAAACCTATGCAGAATGGTTATGTAGAGCGATTTAACAGATTCTATCGAGAAGACATACTAGATGCCTATTATTTTAATGATCTACACCAGTTGAGAATATTAAGCGAAAATTGGAGACAAGATTATAACTTGAACCATCCGCATGACTCTTTAGGGAAGAAGTCACCTAAAGAATTTATGCCCAGATTTGATGATGAATTAAAATTAATCATCAAATCTGAGCGAAATGATAATTATTTGTCGAATTTAGAGGTGTCCTAAAAAGGGAAAGGCTACAAAAAGGGAAAGGCTACATGCCGTTCTTTTGCTGTTTTCTTAAAAAGTAGTAGATTTACTTCAGATAACATTTAACAACTGTTTATTTACAGGTTAGCTTATTAGAAAAGTATTTGCATGAACGCTATAGCTTTTATAGATACCGAAATCGAACCAAAGACCCGTGCTATTCTTGATATAGGTAGTATCAAGAGTGATGGAAGTTCGTTTCATAAAGCGTCACTACAAGAGTTTATGCACTTTGTAAAAGGAACTCCTTTTGTGTGTGGTCATAATATCTTTAATCACGATTTAAAATATATTGGTAGAGCCTTAGCAGAGGTGGACATCTTTTCTACTGCTGTTATAGATACCTTATATTTTTCGCCTTTACTCTTCCCAACTAATCCTTATCATGCTTTATTAAAGGATGACAAGCTGCAAACGGAGGAGTTAAACAACCCGCTGAATGATTCCATTAAAGCAAAAGATTTGCTTTATGATGAAGTGGCTGCTTTTGCGCATTTAGAGGAATCCTTAAAGGAAATCTATTATGGCTTATTGAATAACCAAAAAGAGTTTGCTGCTTTTTTTAAATTCATTGGGTACTCAAGTAACACAACCGACTTAGAAAAAAAAATACGGCGGCATTTTGCAGCTGAGTTATGCGAACATGTTGATTTGATGAAGTTGGTTGTCAAATCACCAGTCGAACTGGCTTATTGTTTATCATTGATTCATTCCTTTATTAAAAACAAGAAAGTCCATTCGATCACACCGCCCTGGGTATTGAAAAACTATCCTGAAGTGGAGCGCATTTTCTTTTTACTGCGCAATAAACCTTGTTTGTATGGCTGTGCCTATTGCGATACTGCTTTGGATATCCATAAGGGTTTAAAACGATGGTTTGGCTTTGATTCTTATCGTAGTTATGGTGGTGAACCCTTACAGGAGAACGCGGTGAAAGCGGCCATTGATAATAAATCTTTATTGGCTATCTTTCCTACTGGAGGCGGCAAGTCTATTACGTTTCAGGTACCGGCTTTGATGAGCGGTGAAAATACTAAGGGACTTACCATCATCATCTCTCCTTTGCAATCCTTGATGAAAGATCAAGTAGATAATTTGGAGCGCATTGGTATTACGGATGCAGTAACCATTAATGGATTATTAGATCCTATTGAACGAGCGAAGTCGATTGAACGGGTTGAAAATGGTTCGGCTACCCTACTCTATTTATCCCCGGAGTCCTTGCGGTCTAAGACTATAGAGAAGCTTATTTTGGGTCGTAAAATCAGTCGGTTTGTCATTGATGAAGCGCATTGTTTTTCGTCTTGGGGACAAGATTTTAGAGTAGATTATCTGTACATAGGGGATTTTATAAATCTCATCCGCGATCAGAAAAATTTGCAAGAAGACATTCCTGTTTCTTGTTTTACCGCTACGGCTAAGCAAAAAGTAATTGAGGACATTCAAGAGTACTTTCGTGATAAATTAGGAATCAACTTAAGTTTGTTTTCTTCTAATGCCAGTAGAACCAATTTGCATTACCAAGTTTACCAAAAAGGAGATGAAGAAGAAAAATACCAAGCCATAAGAAACTTAATAGAAGATAAACAATGTCCAACCATTATTTATGCTTCAAGAACAAACAAGGCGTACCTTCTTGCCGAAAGATTGAGTAAAGATGGTTTTAGTGCCAAACCCTTTCATGGGAAAATGGACAAACAAGAGAAATCGGAAAACCAGGATGCCTTTATCAATGGGGAGACCCAAATCATGGTAGCCACTTCGGCTTTTGGAATGGGGGTTGATAAGAAAGATGTGGGCATGGTTATTCATTATGACATTTCGGATTCCTTAGAAAACTATGTTCAAGAAGCGGGGCGAGCTGGAAGGGATGAAAACTTAAACGCTGACTGTTTTGTCTTGTTTAATGAAGAAGATCTGAGTAAACACTTTATACTCTTAAATCAAACCAAGCTGTCTTTAAAAGAAATTCAACAAATATGGATTGCTATTAAAGACCTTACTAAATTTCGTTCCAAGGTTTCTAATTCGGCGCTAGAAATTGCCCGTAAAGCCGGGTGGGACGATTCTGTAGGCGAAATTGAAACTCGCGTTAAAACTGCTATTGCTGCCTTAGAAGCGTCGAACTATTTAAAGCGGGGGCAAAATATGCCTCAAGTATTTGCTAACAGCATATTATCTAAAAATGCGCAAGAAGCCATAGACCGTATCCATAGTTCCGAGCGTTTTAATGAAAAGCAAAAAATCCTTGCTGTTCGAATAATTAAAAAACTATTTTCAACTAAAAGTAAGGTTCAATCTCAAGATGAGGTTGCAGAATCTAGAATCGATT
>CANBOV010000110.1 GCA_947371275.1 Flavobacteriaceae bacterium
GAATTTGAGGCTACTAAAGGGGGTAAATCAGAAGTATATGATGTAAATGGAAGACTTATTGCAAATTCTCGTTATACAACAGGATGTAATAACACTAATGTTTCTAACTTAAACACCGGTATTTATATTGTTACTTTTACAACTGATGAAGGCAAAAAAGCTTTCATGAGAATAATCAAAAAATAAAGCATTTGTATATAAAAAAAAGCCCCGTCAATTGATGGGGCTTTTTTTTATACTTTTATTTTAAGTTCTAAGTTAGAAACTAGTATTTAAAGATAAGGACAGACCCGTACTTTCAGGAACATTTCTACAAACACCACCCACACAAACTAACCCGCCTCTTTGTCTTCCATAAGCCAATGAAATTCTTGTTGATTTATAGCGATAAGAATTTCCTATTCCATAGTAATGCGTTCGCAGCTTAGCATCATCATTACCATAATTATACATGTCAGAAACATACAAACTATATTTCGTTCCAAAATTAAACTCAGTCAATAAACTGGCCCAATTCTTTTTATCGATATTGGCCCACATATGCTCTGCCTGAACCCTAACCGAATTATTTTTACTGTACTTATAAGTGGTTTCAGCTCCGGCAATATTCGTATAAATAATCCCTTTACCACCCTCTAAATACTTTTTATCATAATATTGATTGATAAAACTAAATCCAGATTGTGTTCTATCACTCCACTTTTTAGTGATTTCTATATTGGCATCCGAGAAGTATTTTTTTCCAAATCCCATAAATTCTGTCTGATAATCTTGTGGTGAGAAAAGATAATAATCACCCCCTAAACCATGATATTCAGCATAGTTCAACGCCACTTTGGTACCATATTTTCCGCCCAAAGCTGTTCCTTTCTTAAAGTTGTAAAAAACATCCAATTGCCCACCTATCTCTCCCGCTTTTACCAAAGACACATCTGTAATAAGCACTCCAGGCTGTGCCTGATAAACATAGATGTTAGCTAAATTATAATGATGTTGTTTCGTTAAACTAGGCAAATAATTCATGATTAAATTATTGTACTTGTTGCCACCAGCAGAACGCTCAGAAAAGAAATTCATATTCTCTAACCTTCTAAAAGTCCCATCTACTCCAAATCCTTTTTTGGAATAGCCTAAATTAAGCAACAAAGCACTTCCGGGCTTAATTAAATTATTATCTATTTGAGTCGGAACCTGAACTACTGCATCTTTTGATTTAAAATCGTATTCTGTTGAAATATAAAATGAATCATGAACGAAGTTCAATCGACCCGCAAATGAGTTCGTTAAACTACTGTAATTCGGATTTACAACAGTTGGCTTTTCATCCCGCCCTACATATGTTAAACCAAATGATAATTCGTCTTTTTCAAATTTAAAAACATCAGACAGCATTAATTCTGCATCCACCCCATATATTTTACCTTCTGAAACATCAAAACCCGTTCGTTGTTGCCCAAATAAGGTTTTTAGGGTAAAGTACTTTGTAGGCTTATAAATGAAACGCAATCCTCTCAACGCATTGTTAATTCCTAAGGCTCTATCTTCCCACGTTCTCAATAGCAAACCACTTCCAAACTGCTCATAGAAATACCCAGCTGTTACATCAATTTTATCGTTTTTAAATTGAGCAAAATAAGTAGCAACATTAGCATCTTTATATTTCGGATTGTAATTCAACAAGGCTTGTTGCTCATACGCTTCCCCTTGAATACCAAAAGTCCAATTCTTGATTTTATAATTTACAAAAAGATAGTTATTAGAACGCAAAGGATCTTCAGGATGAACGGTTGAATTATGATATTCATCATACAAGGTTTTGTCATTCAAATACCATTGTGCATTAGACTCAAACCCTCCTGATACGGTTCCTTTTTCTTGTCCCACAACAGTTGCTGTAACAGCCAATAATCCAATAAAAACAAACTTCTTCATGAACTATAGTGTCTTTAATTTAGTAAATAATTCACTTTCACTTCCCGGCACATAACCATTTTGTATGTGCACAATCACGCCATTTTTTACCACTACAGTATAAGGGATATTTACGATACCTAAAGCTCTTTTCAACTCCTGGTTAGTATCTACAATAACTTTGTAATCCCATCCCTTTCCGTTAACCAATGGCTTAATTCTTTTTTGAGTTCTAGAATCATCAGTAGCTACCGCAATAATCTCTATTGGTAAGCTTTTTTTCCATTCTTCTTGCATATCATTCATTTCTTCTAATTCACTAATACAAGGGGTACACCAGGTAGCCCAAAACGAAAAGATATAAATTTTATCTTTTTCCATAAAATCAGTGGTCACAGACACTTTTTTTCCGTCAAGGTCTGACAATGAAACATTTGGCATCTGTTTTTGTGCCATCGCGGTAAAACCAACGAAAAGTAAAAATAAGGGTAATAGATTTTTCATTATAGTTTAAATTGTTTCCACAAATAACGAAATAATAACTCAAACTTTAAAGTTTTTTTATTTTATTTGCGTATTCAAATATCAGCTACCCAATGACTAAACTTAAATTCTTTTTATCGCTACTTTTATTTTCCATTCTTTTTTCTTGTAGCCCAACCAATGTTATTGAAAACCTACCAGACAGTAGTGAAACTGCACCTCCTGTATCGGGGTTTTTTAAACAACGTGTGTTATTAGAAGATTATACCGGTACTTGGTGCGGAAACTGTACCCGTGTGGCCTATGCCATTGACCAAATGTATGAGCAGTCAGACAAAGTGGTTTCAATAGCCATTCACAACGGCAACGACCCCTACCACTTTCCAGGGTACCAACCGTTGAAAGATCTAATAATGCCCAATGCCGACTTAGAATTACCCCAATCAAGACTGAACAGAACTACCGTTTGGACCTCCCCAGAACCGTCTAACTTAGCACAAGCCAAAGCTCTTACAGGAAACAATGCTGGCTTAGGCTTAGCTCTTTCTTCAACCGTTGCAAACGGCACCATAAATTTAGACGTTAACATGAAATTTGCGCAAAATTATAGCGGTTTAAAATTAGTGGTATATGTATTAGAAAACCACTTAATCCATTCTCAAGCCAACTACACCTCTTATTTTGGCAATATTAATCCCGTGCCTAATTACGAACACAACCATGTGTTAAGACAGAACATAACCGACCTTTTAGGCGACCCAATAACAGAAGCCACAACTTTAGGGCTAACCGTTACCAAATCCTATTCTATACCGATGCCTACGAGCGTATCAAATCCAGACAATGTGAGCTTTGTAGCAATACTAGTAAACACAAATAACGTTGCCTTAAATGCTCGTGCTGCCGATAAAAACGAAGTGCAAACATTCGAACAAAATCCATAAAACCACACCCCCTTATAAAATAAAGGCTGCTCAAAAGGTAGCCTTTATTTTTTTGCGTAAATTTGTCTAACCAAAACAGAGCCCCATGAGACTAATATCCTTACTGCAGCAGGTAGACGTTAATGAAAAAATAAAACACGCACCAAATTCAGGGTACTTAGTTGGCGTTTGGATTGGTTACCTAATCCCTTTTACGTTCTTTGCTTGTATAGCTTATTGGATATACAGTCGCGCCAAAAAAAGACAAAACGAAGAATAGCGATATTTTACTAAATTTGTCCTCTAATATACTTCTATGAGTAACATCAGAATCACCAAACAATTTTCTTTCGAAACAGGGCACGCCCTGTATGGCTACGATGGTAAATGCAAAAACGTACACGGTCACAGCTACAAATTATCGGTAACCGTCATCGGCAAACCCATAACCGATGCCTCTAATGTGAAGTACGGAATGGTGATCGATTTTTCGGATTTAAAAAAAATTGTAAAAGAGGAAATCGTAGATTTATTTGATCATGCCACTGTATTCAATCAAAACACACCACATATCGAATTGGCCAATGAACTAAAAACCCGTGGACATCACGTGATTTTAGTGGAATACCAACCCACCAGTGAAAACATGGTGACCGACTTTGCTCAAAAAATAATAAAACGTTTACCAGAAGGAATTAACCTACATTCGCTAAAATTACAAGAAACGGATACTTCTTTTGCAGAATGGTATGCCTCAGACAATCCTTAACTTTATCGTTTAATGACACTTTCACCTAATAAAAAAATATACTTTGCTTCCGACCAACACTTTGGCGCTCCAACGCCTGAAGCTAGTTTTCCTCGTGAGCAAAAATTTGTGGCGTGGCTAGATGAAGTAAAGCAGGATGCAGCAGCCATTTTTTTATTGGGCGATTTATTCGATTTCTGGTTCGAATACAAAACCGTAGTGCCCAAAGGCTTCGTAAGGGTGTTAGGCAAGTTAGCCGAAATCCGCGATAGTGGCATTCCCATCTACTTCTTTGTAGGCAATCACGACTTATGGATGAACGATTATTTTCAAAAAGAGTTAAACATCCCCGTTTACCATGACAATCAGGAATACGAATTCAACGGCAAAACCTTTCTCATAGGCCACGGCGACGGCAAAGGTCCTGGTGACAATGGCTATAAGCGCATGAAAAAAGTATTTACCAGTCCGTTTTCCAAATGGCTATACCGCTGGTTGCATCCCGATATCGGAATGAAACTGGCCCAATACCTCTCCGTAAAAAACAAATTAATATCAGGAGACGCCGATGTCAAGTTTTTAGGGGAAGAAAACGAATGGCTTATTCAATACTCCAAACGAAAATTAGAAACCAAACACTACAATTACCTAGTTTTTGGCCATCGTCACTTGCCTATGGTATTTAAAATAGCAGAAGATGCCGAATATGTAAATCTGGGAGACTGGATTGGCTATTTTACTTATGGTGTATTTGATGGTACTTCTTTTGAGTTGAAGGAGTACTAACATGAAATCCTTTCTTTTATTTTTATTGCTTTTCCCTTTTTTAGGTGGTGCTCAAGAAGAATCTACCGTTGATACCTTAAAAGTTAATTGTGATTCTATTTATACCAAAAAAGGCTTTTCCATACTACACTTAAGATATGAATTTGAAGCTGACGGTTATACTGGTGAAAAAAACTCAGTTTTTATTTTTTGTAAAGTAGAGAACGGCAAGAATAAAGAAATATACAGAGACACGATTTTCAGTAGAATTCAGGAAATTAATTTCGAAGATTACAATAATGATAAAGTTAAAGACATTCTGATACAGAATATTGACGACGTCAGAAGTAACTCATCCTATACTTTATACCTAGTCAATCCTAAAACCTATTCGTTAACAAAAATAAAAGGTTTTGGAGAAATAAAGAATCCGTATTACAATGCAAAATACAATATTGTAGAAAGTAGGGTTAGCTCAGGCACTGACTACACAGCGTTTTATAAGATTATAAAAAACCGTGTTTACGATTATAAAATTATTATTTTTGATAACCATGAGGACAATGATAACTTTGACAAAGCATACGACAAAGCCATCAGGAAAATTCTAAAAAAAAACAAAACCCTTTCAAAAAAATGAAAGGGTTTTGTTTTTAAGCTTAGATTATCTAAATCAAATCCTTCAATCGTAACTGCACCATTACATTCCCATTAAATTCGTTTTCATCAATACAATAGACTGCATCAAATGGAGCTTGTTGTTTAACCAAATCTAATTTGTTTCCCAATCCAAAACCTATGGCCCCAAATCCTGGCGATCCGTTTTGTTTCACAAATAACTTAAGATGGTCTTCGTCGGCACCAATCCCCTTGGCGTAGCCACTATCCTTAATTCCTTTGGTCATAAATACAGGAGTCATATTTTCAGGTCCAAAAGGCTCAAACTGATTCAAAATGCGAATGAACTTATCGTTGATAGCGGAAAAATCAATTTCGGCATCAACCAAAACTTCCGGAATAAGCAATTCAGGCGAAATCGTCTTTCGGACCACTTGTTCAAACGCCTCTTTAAAGGCTGGATAGTTTTCTTCCTTTAACGTCATCCCCGCCGCATACATATGACCACCAAATTGCTCTAAATGGGCCGCACAAGCCTCAAGCGCATTATAAACATCAAAGTCCTTTACTGAACGGGCAGAGGCCGCCAATTTATCACCGCTTTTAGTAAAAACAATCGTGGGACGATAAAAGGTTTCGGTCAATCGCGATGCCACAATCCCAATCACCCCTTTATGCCAGTGCTCACTATAAACAACGGTCGTATAACGCTCAGTTTCGTTATGTTCATGGATTTGCGCAAGTGCCTCAACCGTGATTTGTTTATCCAAACCCTTACGATCCGTATTGTATTGTTCAATTTCGGAAGCAAACTGCGCTGCTTGGTCTAAATCGTATTCCGTCAACAAAGCTACCGCCTCATTTCCATGCTTAACCCTTCCTGCCGCATTGATTCGGGGCGCAATTATAAAAACCACATCAGTAATCGTCAATACTTTTTTCTTGACATTTTGTATCAACGCTTTAATACCAGGCCTCGGTTGAGAATTTATAA
>CANBOV010000111.1 GCA_947371275.1 Flavobacteriaceae bacterium
GAAAAATACTACCTAGACTTTTTAAAGTGCCATACTGGTTAAGAAAAGCATATTCTTCGAAAAGTTTTTGTTGAAGAGAAGCGGATTTTTCTTTTCGTCTTTCTTTGAGATGGTTGATTTTAGTGGTAAAAAGAGCAAGGTTTTTGGCAGCTTCTTCGGTTTTGTAATGCCAATATTGCGTTATTTTTTTTAGAAGAATCCCTTCGTCTTGACTTGCTTTGTTGAGCGCTTCTAATTCTTGTTCATTGGTGGCCAAAAGTCGTTGGGTTGCTCGAACCTTTTTTCCACTTTTTATGTTTTGCTTTTGCTCAGCGAGTTCTTTTTCAGCTTGTTGTATAGTGTTTTGTAAGTTTTCAATTGAAGTTAAATACTCGGTATCCTGCTCAATGGCTTCAATTGCACGATTAAGTTCGTTGATGGTAATTTCTTCTTTTTTGAAATAACCGTCTTGGGCCAACATGTCATAAACAGCCGGAACAAAACGAGGCCAATGATTGCTTTCGGCCAATTTACCAGAATAAGCCCATAGATACCCTAAAGTCCCTGTAGGATCTTGAACGACTAGTACGCCAAACATTTTACCTATAACTAGGCCTTTTTGAGCGGTGTCTAATCCAAAGTTATGTTCAAAATCGTTTTGTGATTCTAAATACTCTTGCAATTCCGCTGTCGCGATAATGCTTAAGGAATGTGGCTCATAATAGAAAGGAAAAGTAAACTTATCTGGAAGGGCAATTCCAGAAATAGATTGTTTAAAGTTTTGAAATAATGTTGTAGGCATTTTGAATTAAACCTGAATCACACCCAAATTAAATTTCTTTTCAATAGGAGCATGATTAGCTGCTTCTATTCCCATTGAAATCCAAGTTCGAGTATCAAGTGGGTCTATGATGGCATCCGTCCACAGTCGAGCAGCAGCATAATATGGAGAAACCTGAGCATCATAACGGGCTTTTATTTTATCAAACAGTTCTTGCTCTTTTTTCTCGTCAATCACCTCACCTTTAGCTTTTAAAGAAGAGGCTTCTATTTGTGCTAGTACCTTTGCTGCCTGAGTTCCCCCCATAACTGCCAGTTCAGCACTCGGCCATGCAAAGATTAATCTAGGGTCGTACGCCTTACCACACATAGCATAGTTTCCAGCTCCATAGGAATTACCTACAATTACTGTGAATTTTGGGACAACTGAATTAGAAACAGCATTCACCATTTTAGCGCCATCTTTAATGATGCCTCCGTGTTCTGACTTCGAACCCACCATAAATCCCGTTACATCTTGTATAAAAACTAGAGGAATTTTCTTCTGATTGCAATTGGCAATAAACCGTGTGGCTTTATCAGCAGAGTCGGAATAAATGACTCCTCCAAATTGAATCTCTCCTTTTTTAGTTTTAGATACGGTACGTTGATTGGCAACTATACCTACAGCCCAACCATCGATGCGGGCATAGCAAGTAATGATGGATTTTCCATAATCGGGTTTGTACATATCCATTTCAGATTGGTCGACTAGACGTTTGATGATTTCCATCATATCGTATTGGTCGCTTCTTGATTTTGGGATTATACCATAGATATCAGTCTCATTTAAAGCAGGCTTCTGGGAAGGTTCCCGGTTGAACCCCGCTTTATCATAATCGCCTATTTTCCCAACAATACTTTTTATACGGTCCAAAGCATCTTTATCATCCTTGGCTTTATAATCTGTTACTCCTGAGATTTCACAATGTGTCGTGGCTCCACCTAAAGTTTCATTATCTATATTTTCTCCAATAGCCGCCTTTACCAAATAGCTTCCTGCCAAGAAGATACTTCCTGTTTTATCTACAATCATAGCTTCGTCACTCATAATAGGAAGGTAGGCACCACCAGCAACACAACTGCCCATTACGGCTGCAATTTGAGTAATCCCCATACTGCTCATCACCGCATTATTTCTGAAAATGCGTCCAAAGTGCTCTTTGTCAGGGAAAATTTCGTCTTGCATCGGTAAATAAACACCAGCTGAATCTACCAGATAAATGATGGGTAAACGGTTTTCAATAGCAATTTCTTGCGCGCGCAAATTTTTTTTACCCGTAATAGGAAACCAAGCTCCTGCTTTAACAGTAGCATCATTCGCTACTACGATACATTGTTTTCCTTTGATGTAGCCAATTTTTACCACCACACCGCCAGCAGGACACCCGCCGTGTTCAGCATACATACCATCACCGGCAAAAGCACCAATTTCAATACATTTTGCTTTAGGGTCTAACACGTAATCAATACGTTCGCGCGCCGTCATTTTTCCCTCTGCGTGTAACTTTTCAATGCGTTTCTGCCCGCCGCCCATTTTTACTTTGGCAAAGTGCTGTTTTAAATCGGTTAGTAAAAGTTTGTTGTGATCTTCGTTTTTATTGAAGTTGATGTCCATGGTTGTACTAATGCTTTAGGGTATTGTTTGGATTGTGCGCTAAATTACAAAAACGTTTTCAATAAGGTAAATAGTCTGTTTGATTTAAATCTATTAAATTTCTAAACTATTTTTTAATTTATTAATGTTCTCTTAACATTAGAAAGATACATTTGCACGATAAAATCTGTATTATGTCGTTAAATAATATTTTCCAATTTTTAGTACC
The DNA here is from genome assembly GCA_947371275.1 of Flavobacteriaceae bacterium. Classification (GTDB taxonomy): domain Bacteria; phylum Bacteroidota; class Bacteroidia; order Flavobacteriales; family Flavobacteriaceae; genus Flavobacterium. Next base: position 2,625 of record CANBOV010000111.1, read on the forward strand.
GAAGGATAAAAAATTCTTTCCTTTATTTGAATTAGCCTCAACCAATTTAATAATACTTGCCGAAACACTTCATGAAGCAGTAAATGCGCCGAAAGCCGAAAGAGAAGAGTATTATAGAAAGATTGAAGAATTGGAAGCGGAGATTGAAGAAATCACACACAAAACTCACTTAGAATTAAGCCGAAACTTTATAACACCATTTGATCGTGAAGATATTCATGCGTTAATAAAAGCAATTGATAATGTAGCCGATAATATGCATGGAGCTGCCAGTAGAATGCGTTTATATCAAGTAGAAAAATTGACAAAATCCATTCGTAAATTAACTGAAATAAATTTAGAAGCTTGTCAGTTGATAGGTATAGGTATCAAGCAATTAAAAGATTTCAATAATTCAAAAGAGATTAAAGATACCTGTAAAAAAATTAATCGGTTAGAAAGCAAAGCCGATTCAGTATTTGATAAGGCTGTAGCCGATATTTTTGAAAACGAAACAGATGCCAAAAACATTATTAAATATAAAGAAGTGTTATCAGCATTAGAAATGGCTTCTGATAAGTGTAAAAGTGTATCCAATGTAATGGAGCAAATCTCTGTTAAACACTCATAATTTAAACAATTAGGAAATATGACATTACTAATTGTAATCATAGTACTTGCCCTGATTTTTGATTATATCAATGGATTTCATGATGCTGCTAATGCTATTGCAACTATTGTGGCAACCAAAGGATTAACACCATTTCAAGCGGTAGTATGGGCTGCCTTTTTTAATTTCTTAGCTTTTTGGGTTTTTGGATTTGGAGTAGCTGATACCGTTGCTAAAACAGCTAATACAATGCAAATTGATTTAGTGGTAATTTTGGCAGGTGTAATAGCTGCGATTATGTGGAATTTATTCACATGGGCTTTAGGTATACCCTCTTCTTCTTCTCATACGCTTATAGGTGGATTCGCAGGTGCAGCAATTGCTCATGCTATATCGCTTCATGGATTTTCAGATTTCACTTTACTTGACGAAACAGGAAAACAAATAACACATCATTGGTACGATATTGTGAACTGGTATTCACCTTCTAAAGATGGAGGTTTACCGTCGGGTGTATTGATTATCGTTTCATTTATTGTTTTAGCTCCTTTTATAGGAATGTTATTATCCTATTTTATATCACTTTGGTTAATGTATTCATCTAAAAAAAGTATATATCCAAAGTTATTTACCATTGCATTGCTGCTGTTAACGTATTGGTTTATTTCTATTGAATTTAAAACAGATATAGAAAAACCAAGATTTGAATCGCATTTTTGGAGTATCGTTGCAGAGCCTGCCAATATAAAATGGTTAATAGTTGCTTTAATTGTTACTAGTATTAGTACTTTTTGTTTGTTTTTTAGTAGCTTATCGATGTCAAGATCAGCTTCAATATTAAAAAAGATGCAATTATTAACTTCTGCGTCCTTTAGTTTAGGACATGGAGGAAATGATTCTCAAAAAGTAATGGGTATTATTGCTGCGGCTGTTACTGTATATGTTCATAAAAGCGGTATTACCGCTGATTCATTACCAAATTGGTTGCATGTTGATATTGGTGAGGGGACAATGCCCGATTGGATTCCATTAGCTTGTTATACATCAATTGCATTAGGAACCTTAAGTGGAGGCTGGAAAATTGTAAAAACAATGGGTTCAAAAATAACTAAAGTGACTGCATTTGAGGGTGTTGTTGCTGAAACGGCAGGAGCACTTACCTTATTTTTAACAGAACATTTTAAGATACCAGTTTCTACAACGCACACCATAACGGGCTCAATAATTGGAGTAGGCGTAACAAAAAGGATTTCCGCTGTTCGCTGGGGTGTAACCATAAATTTATTATGGGCTTGGGTATTAACTATACCCGTATCTGCTATCTTAGCCGTTTTAGTTTATTATTTGCTAAAGTTATTTATATAAGATCTTAACAAAAAAAAAGCTCCTAATGAATTTCGTTAGGAGCTTTTTTTTTATTTACTTATTGAAAGTGTAATTATAATCAACTGTAAATCATTATGTAATTAGAGTTCAATGTTAAGTTTTAAATTGAAATGAAAACTTAACATTGGCGGACTAGTATATTGTGTATTTTTGTTTACAATTATTTTACATTAAATTAACGTAAAAAGTAAATAAAACAACAACAACATGATTGAGAAAGATTTAAATAAAAGTGAAGAATCAATAAATGTACATGAAGTTAGTGATGAAAAATCAGAATCGTCAGTTATTGAATTGGAAGAAAAAAAGGACGTGAATCCTGCTCCGCGAACAAGAACAAGAGCTGTAAAAGTTGCAGATCAAAACGAAATAATTGCGGAGGTTAACGTTGAAGAAACGGCGGCTCCCACACATCAAAAAGTTGAAACTATGAGTGATTCTGAAAAAGACAAAGCCAAATTAGCAAAAGCAAAAAAGAAAGAAAAAGCAAAAAAAGAAAAGAAAAAAGCTAAAGCAAAAGATAAAAAGGCAAAAGATAAAGCCAAAGCAAGAAAGACAAAACAAAAAGCCAAAGCTAAAGAAAAGGCCAAAAAAGCCAAAATCAAAGCTAAAAAGAAAGAAAGAGCTAAAAAGAAATCGAAAGCAAAAAAGAGAAAATAAGTAACATAAAAAATAGGCAACAAAAGCGACGATTTCGTCGCTTTTGTTATTTTTAGTATTTATTAACGGTTGTTTTATATACAATTTGTTAATTTTATGCCTCAAATAAAACGTAGACCTATGAAAATCAAATTAATTGTTCTGGCTTTAGTAATGCAAAATGCATTTAATGTGGTTGGGCAAACCAAAGAAATCGAATATAAAGATGGTGAACAAGTACTTAGCGGTATCAGTGTAAAACCATCGAAACCTACCCCAAACAAACCTGGAGTACTGATACTTCCCGCTTGGATGGGTATCGACGATCATGCCAAAGACAGTGCCAATCGTTTAGCGGCTCTAGGGTACATTACTTTTATTGCCGATATCTATGGAAAGGATAAACGGCCCACAAATTACGCTGAAGCGGGTCAAAAAGCGGGATACTTCAAAAGTAATATTAAAGAATACCAAATCCGTATTAAGCTTGCTTTAGATCAATTAATAAAACAAGGTGCAAATCCTGATAATATTGTGGTCATGGGGTATTGCTTCGGAGGGACCGGTGCCATTGAAGCGGCTCGTACCAATATGAAAGTAAAAGGCATAGTATCGTTTCATGGTGGATTAGGAAGGGATGAAAAAAGAGACATCGAAACGATTAAACCAAAAGTATTGGTGCTTCACGGCGCAGATGATCCTTATGAATCCAAACAAGAAGTAGATTATTTTCAAGAAGAAATGAGAAAAGCGAAAGCCGATTGGCAAATGGTCTTTTATGCTAATGCAGTTCATGCTTTTACTGATAAAAATGCAGGGAATGATAATTCCAAAGGAGCAGCTTATAACGAACTTGCTGATAACCGTTCGTGGAGAGAATTGCTAGCGTTTTTAAAAGAAGTATTATAGATTAGGATGATTTAGTGGTAAAAAAAATGGCTTTCAATTTGAAAGCCATTTTTTTATCAGCAGATTGTTTGAAAAGGGAATCTATTAACATTAGCTTAATATAAAGAAAATATAATGATAACTATTAAGTAACTTGATGTTAATCTTGCGGCCGTTATTTTGCAAAAAAAAAATACAAAACAACAAACGCTATGTTTAAAAAATCAGTATTACTCGTTATTTTTTTATTTGTTTCTATTGC
>CANBOV010000112.1 GCA_947371275.1 Flavobacteriaceae bacterium
GTGATGAATATGGTCAAAAAATTATGGAGCGTGTGTTAAACTCTGTTGAATTACAAAAAGCGAATTGATGATGATGAAAGATGTAAGCTTTTTAAATCCCGAATTGTTCTGGTTGTTTTTATTACTTCCCATTGCTATTGCTTGGCAGATATGGAAACGGAAACACCAATCGGCTACCTTAAAAATTAGCTCTATTAAAGGTTTTAAAGCCCAAAAATCGTTGCTAGCTAAAGTAAAGCCTTTCTTGTTTGTTTTGCGCTTATTAGCACTGAGTTTGTTAATTATTGCGATGGCACGACCTCGAAAAGTAGATATTAGCAGTCAGACGAAATCAACTAAGGGAATTGATATCGTCATGGCTATCGATGTTTCGGGGAGTATGCTTGCTAAAGATTTGAAGCCAAATCGAATGGAAGCTTTGAAAAAAGTAGCAGAAAGTTTTGTGGAAGGTAGGCCAAACGACCGCATTGGAATCGTATTATATGCTGCAGAAGCTTACACTAAAACACCAGTTACTAGTGATAAAGCAATAGTTCTAGACGCTATACAAAGCATCAAATATGACAATGTGTTGCAAGACGGAACCGGAATAGGGATGGGATTAACAACGGCGGTTAACCGATTGAAAGACAGTAAAGCCAAAAGTAAAGTTATTATTTTAATGACGGACGGAGTGAACAATGCTGGATTTATTGAGCCTGAGACCGCTTCTCAAATTGCTAAAGAATATGGCATTAAGGTATATACGATTGGGATAGGGACAAATGGAGATGCCTTATTTCCTTATGCTTATGCCCCTAATGGTGGCTTTCTATTTAGAATGATGCCGGTAGAGATCGATGTAAACCTATTACAAGCCATTGCGAGAAATACGGGTGGTAAATATTTTAGAGCCAATAGTAATAGCAAGTTGAAAGCCATATACGACGAAATTAACAAGCTGGAAACTAGCGAAATACAAGAGTTGAAGTTTTATGATTATGATGAAAAATACCGTCCGTTTGTATGGATCGCTGGGATTTTACTTTTATTTGAATTGGGATTAAGGAACACGCTTTTCAGAAGTTTTATATAAAGTTATGTACGAGTTAGAAGAAAAATGGTATTTGTATTTTCTGTTGGTCATTCCGGCCATGGCATTGCTATTCTTGTATGTGCAATTCTGGAAGCGAAAAAAGCAGCGGGAGTTTGGGGATTTGGATTTAATTAAAAAATTAAGTCCGGAAAAATCGGTATTTAAACCTGTATTGAAATTAGTGGTTGTCCTTTTAGGTTTGGCTTGTTTGGTTATTGGAATGGTTAATCCAAAAATTGGCACCAAAATGGAGACGGTAAAACGCGAGGGGATTGACATCGTATTTGCGATAGACGTTTCCAAGAGTATGCTTGCTGAAGATGTAGCGCCAAGTAGGTTAGAAAAAAGCAAACAATTGGTTTCACAAATCATCAATCAATTGGGTAGCGACCGTATAGGCATTATAGCTTACTCTGGTAGTGCCTTTCCTGTCTTGCCTATAACGACTGATTATAGTGTTGCTAAAATGTTTTTACAAGGCATGAATCCGGGTATAATATCCGCCCAAGGGACTTCGATTGACCAGGCCATTACCTTGGCCACCACATTTGTAGATAAAAAAGATAAAACTAATAAACTGCTCATTATTATTACTGATGGAGAAGATCATTCCAATGAAGCCGTTGACGCTGCAGAGGAGGCTAAAAAATTGGGAATAAAAATAATCACCGTTGGTGTTGGTACTGAAAAGGGAGGACCAATACCTTTAAAAGAAAATGGCGTAACTTCAAGTTTTAAAAGAGATAGTAATGGCGAGGTAGTCATCACTAAACGAAATGCAGAAGTATTAAAAAACATTGCCAAAGCCACAGGAGGAGGTTATGTAGATGGAGATTCAACCAAAACGGTATTAGACTATGTTAAAAATGCCTTGGATAATATACAGAAAACGGAATTTGAAAGTACGCAAATGGCTGATTTTAAATCTCAGTTTCAATGGTTTTTAGGATTTGGATTCTTTTTATTATTCTTGGATGTGTTTCTATTGGAGAAAAGAACCAAGTGGGTGAAAAAGATGAATTTATTTAACGAAAAAGAATAAATGAAAAAGTGGTTTTTATACAGTTTGTTCTTGATTTCCTTTTTGGGTTACTCCCAAAAAAAGGAAAAGGATATACATTTACCTAAAGGGAACGAATCATTTGCCGATAAAAATTATGCTGATGCAGAAACTGAATATCGTATATCTGAATCTAAGAATCCTAAAAAAGGAATTTCAGCTTATAACTTAGGGAATGCTATTTACCGTCAAAATCAAGCCTCTGAAGCTAAATATCATTACGGAAAAGCTTATAAAAATGCTAAAACCCGTGAAGAAAAACATCAAGCATTGCATAATATTGGCAATACCTTGATGAAGGAAAAAAACTATGCTGAAGCTGTCGAGGCCTATAAAAATGCCTTGCGAAACAATCCGGCTGATGAAGAAACACGTTATAATTATGCCTTAGCCAAACTGTACTTAAAAAACAATCCTCCAAAAAAAGATGGAAAGAAGAATAAAGACAAAAAAGACGACAAGAACAAAGACAAGGATAAAAAGGACGACAAAAATAAAGATAAGGACAAGGACAAGGATAAAGGTAACGATCAAAAAGACAAGAATAAGGATAATAAAGACGGCAAAAACAATAAAGATTCAAAAGACAAAGACCAAAACGGCGGTAAACCTCAACCTCAACCGGGTGGAGTATCGAAACAACGATTAGAAAATTTATTGGAAGCCGTGAATAATGAAGAGAAAAAAGTTCAGGATAAAGTAACCAAACAAAAAGTTCAAGCCAATCCTAAAAAAACAGAAAAAGATTGGTAGTCAGCAATACATTTAACGCTGTATTAATTTGAAAATTTGAAAATGAAAAGGATAATAATAGTACTGTTTTTAATCACAAACTCACTATGGGCACAAGTACAATTTGAAGCCAAAGTGAGTAAAAATTCTTTGGGAGTAAATGAACGACTTCGTATAGAGTTTACCATGAATGCGGATGGGGACAATTTTCAACCTCCTAACTTCGAATCCTGTGGATTTAAAGTGGTGGGCGGTCCCAGCCAATCGGTTAGTCAATCATGGATTAATGGCAGAAGTTCGTTTAATAAATCGTATATCTATATTTTATTGCCTTCACAAAAGGGAGCTTTGACTATTAAACAAGCCTCTATTGAAATTAACGGTCAGGTTTACAAAACATCCCCTTTAAAAATTAATGTTACTAATGCAGTAGAGGTTCCGAAAGACCCGAATAATATGCCAGCCATCAGTGCTGATGATAATATTTATTTAGTTGCAGATATCTCTAAGAACAATCCATATCTCAACGAACCCATAACGGTGGTATACAAACTCTACTTCAGTTATAACATTGGGATTACCAATTGGCGTGAATTGAACAAACCAAAATACAATGATTTTTGGAGTCAAAACATCGATATCAAACAACTTAATGCAGAAGACGGCCTATTTAAGGGAGAGCGTTATCGGTATGTTGTCTTAAGAAAAACCGTCCTGTATCCCACAAAATCGGGCAAATTAGAAATTGAACCCCTGTCTTTAGATATCGATTGTCAAGTGCCTACAAATCGGAGAAACTTTTGGGGGCAGGCATTGATGACTGAGGACAGTAAAAGAGTATCTGCAGGGAGCAAAATAATTACAGTTAAAGCGTTACCAGAAGCAGGTAAACCAGAAAGTTTTGGGGGTGCTGTAGGTAAATTTGATTTTAAGGTAAGTCCGTCAAAAACAACGTTAAAAAACGGAGAGTCATTAGATTTAAATGTAAGTGTGGCGGGAACTGGTAATTTAAAATTATTTACATTACCTAAACCTATCTTACCATCTGCTTTAGAAATGTATGATCCGGTACATGATGAAAATGTTTCAACACCCTTAACAGGCATGACTGGTAAAATTGCGGACAAATACACTATTATTCCACAATACAAGGGTAATTACCAGATTAAACCCCTAGCGTTTACCTATTTTGATTTGGGAACAGGCAGCTATAAAACCATTACTTCACAGCCCATAACCATTACGGTTTTAGATGGACCAGGAGTTGCGAGTGCTACTAATTCAAATTCCAATGATGTTGCAAAAACCAAATTGGAAGTTGCCAAGACCTTCGCTTATAATAAACAAAAAACAAGTTTACAGCCAATTAGCAAAGACGATTTCTTAGGTTCTGGATTATTTTATAGCTTAGTGTTTTTGCCGTTTTTAGCAATTCCTTTACTCGTAGTAGTTAAAAAGAAAAAAGAAGCCTTAGACAATGATGTGGTCGGTAACAAAATCAAGAAGTCAAATGCTTTGGCCAAAAAATACTTATCGGAAGCCAAGAAACATTTGGGCAACAAAGAGCTATTTTACATTGCCTTAGAAAAAGCAATGCATAACTTCTTAAAAGCCAAGCTTCATATTGAAACTTCAGAAATGAGTAAAGATAAAATACGCGAAATTTTGCACACTAAAAATGCCCAAAGTGAAACCGTAACTGCTTTTATACAATTGACAGAAAACTGTGAATTGGCGCGCTATGCTATGTCTTCAGAATCGGCTATTCAGCAGGATTACGAGAAAGCGGTCGACATTATTTCTGAATTAGAAAAGCAAATTAAATAACCGGAATCATGAAAAAGATACTCCTTTTATTGCTATTCACTTCCCAATTATTTTGGGCACAAAATGTCTTTGATCAAGGCAATCAGTACTATCAGAAAGAAAATTACCAGGCGGCTATTTCAAGCTTTGAAAGTATCATCAATACGGGAAAACAATCGGCCGAACTCTATTTTAACCTAGGGAATTGCTATTATAAATTACATAAAGTAGCACCGGCAGTTTATAATTATGAAAAAGCATTGTTGTTGAATCCAAATGATAATGAAATCAAAACCAATTTAGACTTTGCCAAAAAAATGGCAATTGATGATATAAAAGTTATTCCGAAAGTAGGTTTCAACAAACTCATCGCGGACTTTACTTCAGCCTATTATTATGACACTTGGGCCTGGATTGCAGTTGCTTTTGCGGTTTTCTCGCTGCTCTTTTTTGTGGGGTATTATTTTTCAGAAAAAACATTCGTAAAACGCGTGTTCTTTTTGGGAATGTTCGTTTGGATTCTTGGCATTGGTGTAAGTACCGCCGCTGGATTTTATGAAAAAAGCCGCGACGAAAACGAAAGACCTGCTATTGTTTTTGCCGATACTGCAGCGGTGAAAAGCGAACCCAAAGCCACTGCTGCTGATTCTTTTGTATTGCATGAGGGCACCAAAGTCTTTATTTTAGAGAGCATCGCCAATTGGAAAAAGGTCGAACTAACGGATGAGACTACCGGTTGGATAGAAGAAAGTGCTATAAAAGAAATAAAGTAGCTTTTAGTCACCAACTGTTTTCGATATAGATTAGTTTTCAATACCTATCTTTGCTGACTAATTTTGATTTTGAATTATATCCTAATTCTGAAATCGCAATTCCTAAATACAAAATGTCTAGAGACGAACAATTAAAAAATCGCTGGGATAAAGTAGTTACTATCCTTTCCAATCAATTTTCAGAAGGCGATATGCTCGACTTAGACGCCATTATCTATCTAATTGGGGTACAAGAACTGGGCAAAGTACACCAAACCTTCAAAAAAGACGAAAAACTTAACCTTATGCATATAGCCATATGTCGATTACTCGAGCCTTATGGTTATTATGAATTTGATTATGTTGATAAAGAGGGTTGGCCTCATTTTAAAGTCAAAGAGGAATTACCTCCTTTGAAAGCAGGTGAACAGTCGGTTTTAATGAAAGAAGCGATAGTAAATTACTTTGTAGAGAGAGAAGTGATTGATTAATTACTTTGAAAAGCGATAAATTGGCATTTGAAAACTGTCTTTTTTCTCAAACTAATCACGAGTAACTAATTACTAATTACTAAAAAACCTTAAATTTGCACCTTTACAAAATGAGCGATGATAGACAAGATTAAAGAATATATTGCCGAAGCCAATGCGTTTCACACTGATGATAAGGATACCTTAGAGCAATTTCGCATCAAGTATTTGGGAAGTAAAGGTTTGCTGAAAGATTTATTTGCTGAATTCAAAAACGTTCCTAACGAACAAAAAAAGGAATTTGGCCAAGTCATCAATACCTTGAAAACGACTTGTGAAGA
>CANBOV010000113.1 GCA_947371275.1 Flavobacteriaceae bacterium
GCCCTGGCAGGTTTTCCGCATCATTCCTTAAATACGTATTTGCCTAAACTAGTAAAGGCCGGACTACGAGTAGCGATTTGTGATCAGTTGGAAGACCCAAAGATGACGAAGACCATCGTCAAAAGGGGAGTAACCGAGTTGGTGACCCCGGGGGTTGCCATGAATGACGAAGTACTGCATTCCAAATCCAATAACTTCTTAGCCTCTGTTTATTTTGGTAAAAAGCAAGTAGGCATTGCGTTTTTAGATGTATCAACAGGCGAATTTTTAACCGCCCAAGGCAACGAAGAGTATATAGATAAACTGCTGCAGAATTTTACTCCTAGCGAGATTCTTATTCAAAAAAATAATAAGCTTCAGTTCAAAGAAGCCTTTGGTGAGGATTTCAACGTCTTCTACCTGGAAGACTGGGTATACAAAGAGGACTATGCGGTAGAAACCTTAATGAATCATTTCCAAACCAACTCCTTAAAGGGATTTGGCATCGAAGAACTCCACGACGGCATCATTGCTTCAGGAGCCGTTTTATACTATTTATCCGAAACTCAACATAATAAAATCCAACATATAACGAATATCCAACGCATAGCCGAAGATGCCTATGTGTGGATGGACCGTTTTACCATACGCAATCTCGAACTCTATCAAAGTCCTTCTCCTAATGCGGTAACGCTGCTCGATGTGATTGATAAAACGCTTTCGCCTATGGGGTCAAGGTTATTAAAACGTTGGTTAGCCCTGCCGTTAAAGGACAGTGCCAAAATCAGCAATAGACACGAAGTAGTCACCTACTTAAAAGAGCATCAAGAGATCTTGCAAAAGATGCAGTACCAAATCAAACAAATTTCTGATTTGGAACGCTTAATCTCCAAAGTAGCTACGGGTAAAATCTCCCCAAGAGAAGTCATTTACCTCAAAGATTCCTTAGACGCAATCATTCCCATAAAGTCTATAGCGCTGGAGAGTAAACAAGAAGCCGTGCGCGTCATAGGGGATAGCTTACACGCCTGCGATTTACTCCGGGAGAAAATAAAAACAACCCTCAATCCAGAAGCACCCGTAGCCATAGCCAAAGGAAATGCAATCGCCATAGGGGTGCATGCCGAATTAGACGAATTGCGCAACATAGCCTTCTCAGGAAAAGAGTTTTTAGAAGGCATAGAAAAAAGAGAGTCAGAACGCACTGGTATTTCTTCGTTAAAGATTTCATTTAATAATGTGTTTGGGTATTATATCGAAGTTAGAAACACCCACAAAGATAAAGTACCGCCCGAGTGGATTCGTAAACAAACCCTTGTGAATGCCGAACGCTACATCACCGAGGAATTAAAAGAATACGAAACCAAGATCCTAGGGGCCGAAGAAAAAATCCACCAAATCGAAAGCCATTTATTCGAACAATTAGTAATCTGGATAGGAACCTACATAAAACCCGTGCAATTGAACGCCAATTTAGTAGCACAATTAGACTGCTTAAACTCCTTTGCACAATTAGCCATAGAAAACAACTATGTGTGTCCTGTACTAGAAGATTCCTTCGAATTAGAAATTACCAACGGTCGTCATCCGGTCATTGAGAAACAACTACCTGTAGGTGTTCCTTATGTGGCTAATGATGTGTACCTCGATAGAGAAACCCAACAACTCATCATGATTACCGGGCCCAACATGTCGGGGAAATCGGCTATCCTTAGACAAACCGCCTTAATTGTGCTTCTGGCCCAAATGGGAAGTTTCGTGCCGGCCGAAAAAGTGAGAATGGGAGTTATTGATAAAATATTCACCCGAGTAGGGGCAAGCGATAACATCTCCATGGGAGAATCGACCTTCATGGTCGAAATGAATGAAACAGCTTCAATCTTGAATAATATATCCGATAGAAGTCTAGTGCTTTTAGACGAAATAGGCCGCGGTACCAGTACCTATGACGGAATCTCAATCGCTTGGGCCATAGCCGAGTTTTTACACGAAAATCCAGCCCGCCCCAAAACACTCTTTGCAACGCATTACCACGAATTAAACGAAATGAGTGAACTGCTGCCTAGAATTCAGAATTACAACGTTTCAGTAAAGGAACTAAAGGATACCGTCCTATTCATTAGAAAGCTAGTGAAAGGGGGTAGCGCACACAGTTTTGGTATTCATGTCGCTAAAATGGCGGGTATGCCACAAATGGTCATTCAAAAAGCGCAAAAGCTCCTAAAGAAATTAGAGAAAAACCACTCAGGAGAAGCACTCAATGGTCTAAAATCGAGCAAGGATGATATGCAATTAAACATCTTTAATTTAGACGACCCGCTGCTAGAAGAAATTAGAGAAGACATCCTAAATTTAGACATCAATACATTAACCCCTGTAGAGGCCTTAATGAAGCTAAACGAACTAAAAAGAATACTGACCAAATAATAATGTTCCACACTTAGTTTTGCTAATCAAGGGGTTATAGGAGATAGAAGTTTTTTTCAAAAAAAGGTTTGTATAATTCAATTTAAGTATTACATTTGCATCCGCAATACGGCACAAGTGTTGCAGTTCTTACAAAATCTGAAATGCGAAAATAGCTCAGTTGGTAGAGCGCGACCTTGCCAAGGTCGAGGTCGCGGGTTCGAGCCCCGTTTTTCGCTCAATAGCAAATACGCTCGAGTGGTGAAATTGGTAGACACGCTGGACTTAAAATCCAGTGAACAGCAATGTTCGTGCGGGTTCAAGTCCCGCCTTGAGTACAAAAGCCTCAAACTTTATGTTTGAGGCTTTTTTGTTTTAATTACTTTTTAAATTTCTATGGGAACCTTTGTAATCAGCAAAAGAACAAACGACGAATACAAGTTCGAATTTGTTTCCCGTAAAGGGAAAAATATCTTCACTAGCATGAGCTACGAACTAAAATTTGAATGTGAAGAAGAAATAGAAGTCCTCAAGGCTTCTTTAGATACCTGCAACTATCTTCGATTTAAAACCGCCAAAGGAAAGTGTTTCTTTAAAATAATGCTAGGGGATAGAATCATCGCCGTGAGCAGAAAATACGCTACCACCTTGATGTTGGAGAAAGGAATAGCCGAGATCGTTAAATATGCTTCCCTATCAGAAGTACTCGATTTTTCAGCAGGTGACGCCCTGTTTTTAGAAGCGTAGTAGCCCTAAAAAAAGAAAGCCATCACGCTAAGCGGATGGCTTTAAATCTTTTAAAGATAATTAGTGTATACTAATTATTTTTTTGCAGGTGCAGCAGCTGGAGCAGCAGCAGTATCAACAGCTTCAGTAGCAGTTGAGTCAGTTGTAGCTTCAGCATTAGCATCAGCTTGTTTACAAGATACTACAGTTAATGCAGCAACAACAGCTAAACTTAAAAATACTTTTTTCATCTTACTTAATTATAAAAGGTTAATTATTAATTCGAGGCAAAGATATAAATTTTTTTATTTCGAAAAATTTTTATTTAACTTTTTTTAAAAATCTCTATTTTGCTTCCGGTTATTATTTTACAAGAATCATGCCAAAATTAAGAAATGCTTAATTTTTTCTTTTTTTGGTGCTCGGAGTAACCAGTTTTAACTCCTTAATAAGGTTCTGAGCCCCAGCATATTTATCCACGACAAACAGTACATAACGGATGTCAACCATGATGTTTCGGCATATTTCAGGGGAATAATAAATATCACTCATCGTGCCTTCCCATACCCTATCAAAATTCAAGCCAATCAAATTTCCATGGGCATCTAAAGCCGGACTACCCGAGTTACCTCCCGTTGTGTGATTCGTAGCGATAAAAGCAACGGGCATCTTTCCATGCGAGCCGTAAACCCCGTAATCCTTAGCGTTATACAAGTCAATTAATTTTTTAGGAACATCAAATTCATAATCCCCAGGCACATATTTTTCCATCACACCATCGAGATAAGTAAAGGGCTCATAAGTAACCCCGTCTCGAGGCTTGTAGCCTTTTACTTTGCCATAAGTAACGCGCAATGTGCTGTTAGCATCCGGGAAGATGCGAGCAGATTTCGGACTCAACTCTAAAATGGATTTCATGTAAGTGCGTTGGGTTGCTATGTTTTTTAAATTCAATTCATCATATTTCGGAGCCACATTTTTCACATAACCATCCGCCATGGCTTTAACTACTTGGAAGCCCTTGTCGTTGTTAAGGTTCTCCAATACGGTTTTAACATCACCACTCAATAAGACCTTGATTTTATCATAGGTAACCAATTGCGATTGTGCAAAGACATCAGCCGCCAGCGCTTCGGTATTTAAATGGTCAAATGCAGCAGGTAAAAAGGCTTTAGGGTAGCGTGCTACATAAATACCCATCAATTGTTCCAATACTTTTTGATCTACCGCGGGATTAAAATCTTTGTAAAAATCACCCAATCCAGTAACCAAAGTATTTCGACGATCATTAAAGGCTTGCTCTCCCTTGTTGTTGTAAATTTGTTCCAATTGATACAACTTATAACCTAGGGTTAGGATTTCGGTATTGCGCAGCGCTACCTCTGTAAATAAGTCACGAGCCAAAGCATAGTCTTTAATCTCCGCATAGTTTTTTTCAAAGTCACTTAATAAGGTACCATACTCCGCTTGCTTACCAGCCTTCGCTACTTTTTCCAAAAAGTCTTTTTCAAATTTTTGCTTTACCACAATAGCATTCGATTTCTTTAATCCGTTGGTCTCACCAATCCATTTTTTCCAATAATTGGAAACTCCTGCATATTTAGAAGCATATTGAATCTTTATTGCATTGTCTTTTCGCATAAAACCATCTTGTACTTTCAAAGCAGCATCCCGCACGGCAATCTTAGCCGGATTCAACGTGTTCACAATTTGATCCACAGCATAAGAAGGCAAATATTCCTGGGTGCGCCCCGGATAGCCCATCACCATCGTAAAGTCATTTTCCTTTACGCCTTCCAACGAAATCGGGAAAAAGTACTTCGGTTTATAAGGAACATTGTCTACTGCATACTCCGCCGGACGATTATTCTTGTCCGCGTAAATTCTGAACATGGAAAAATCACCCGTATGACGGGGCCAAACCCAGTTATCAGTGTCCGAACCAAACTTCCCTATCGCACTAGGTGGGGCACCAACCAATCGTATGTCCTTATACGTTTCCGTGACAAACAACAAGTACTGGTTTCCATCATAAAACGTTTTAATGCTATTTTCTTGCCAAGCCTCCTTCGGCAAGGTTTTACTCAAGTTGCTAATGTTCTCTTGTATCTTTTTTTGTTTATCGGCTTCCACCGTTAAAGTACTTGCGCCCTCCAATACTTTTGCAGTAACATCTTCGATACGCACCACAAAAGTCACCACCATGCCTTTGTTGGGCAATTCGTCCTCTTTTTTGTAGGCCCAAAAGCCATCCGTCAAATAATCATGCTCCACCGAAGAATGATTCTGTATCGCATCAAAACCACAATGGTGATTAGTCAAAATCAATCCCTGATCCGAAATCACTTCCGCCGTGCAACCGCCATCAAATTGAGGAACCGCATCTTTCAAACTCGACTTGTTCACTGAATAAATTTGTTCCGCCGTGAGCTTCATGCCCAACGTCTTCATCTCGCTTTCATTCATTCCTTTCAAAAAAGAAGGAATCCACATGCCGCCTTGCTGCGCACTAACTTGAACAAAAACAAATAATAGTAGGAGTCTTAAAAATTTCATAAGCTATAAAGTAAAGTAGTGTTTTTTATATGTAATGTGAACTTAGATGTTTTAAAATAACGTCAGTAGCCCCCTTATTCATTTGTACAAAAGTGCCACAAATATGTCCCTTTTCATGACGGATGTCTTCGTTAGCAAGCAATTGATCAAAAGCGTCTTGCAATGCTTCTTGGGTAGCAATCGAAATACAACCCTCCAGTTGCACCAAGGCCGTAGCCTCGGCAAAATGGGAATAATTCGGCCCCAAAACAATCGG
>CANBOV010000114.1 GCA_947371275.1 Flavobacteriaceae bacterium
CAGCCTTTGCGCAACAATAATTGAATAATCTGCTGCTGTATGTAGGTCGATCCATGACAAGAAATTTCAATCACATCTTCCCCAGTATAAGAATGGGGATTCTTAAAAATAGACAACAAGACTTGGTCATATACCTTGTCACCGTCTACAATGTGGCCCAAATGGATGGTGTGCGTTTTCTGCTTTTCTATAGCCTTTCCCGAAACCGATTGGAATACGCCTGCCGCAATGGGCAACGCATTAACCCCCGATAGCCGAATTACCGCAATCGCCCCCGCACCCGAAGGCGAGGCCAAAGCCACTATAGTCTCTTGTGAAATCATCTTGTTGGTATTTAACGGCAAAGATACTAATTCTAATGGGGTTTAATAAACCAACTTTTTAATTCAATTTCAGTAGGCATCCAAAGGAGCACCAAAAAGATAATGTAATGTTAAATATTAGATTAGCTGATATTTATCAGCCGTTTTGGGCAGATTTAGTCGTAAATTTGAGAGACCATTAATTCTAATATCATGAAAAAGATCTTAGTTCCTCTAGACTTTTCCCCTACTTCAGAAAATGCATTTGTGTACGCACTCGAAATGGCCAAAACGTTCAAAGCCGAATTGATATTGTTGCATACGTTTGATTTGCCTATCATTGACAGCCAAGCCATGCCTATGAATTATGCAACGCTCTACGATACCATCCAAATGACCAATTTTGATCATTTTAGAGAGGAAATGCCAAAATTAAGAGCCTTAGCTGAAACCCATAAAGCAACCCATATAGCCACGCGTCACATCATGATGGACGGTGATCTCGTGTACAATATTAAAAAGGTCATCAAACAAGAAAATATCGATTTTGTAGTAATGGGTACCAATGGTGCTACCGGTTGGTTTGATTCCTTTATAGGAAGTAATACGGCTACCGTGATATCCGATGTGTCAGTGCCGGTGTTAAGTGTTCCCGCTTCAGCCAAATTTGAGAAAATAGAAACCATAGCCTTCACCACTCGCTTCCGTCAAAAAGACATTGAAGCCCTAATCAAAGTGTTAATGTTGGCCAAAAAAATGCACGCCAAAGTAAAATGCCTTTATGTAAAAACGCCTAAATCCGATGTGAACACCGATACCGTCCTTCGCTGGCAATCCCACTTCGAAGACGAAGAGCATTTACAGTTTTTTGTCATTCCCAGCGAGGATGTAAATGCCACCATCGAAGACTTCCTTGTAGATCAAGATATTGATGTTCTAGCAATGCTAACGTATAAGCGTAATTTCTTTGTAGAGCTATTCACCACAACCACCACCCAAAAATTAGCACAGAGCTTGCATACCCCAATACTAGCCCTGCACGAATAGTAACCGTAGTTCCTAGACTCAGCTGACTTTTACTTTAAAGCCATAAAAAAACCGCCTCGTTTTGTAACGAGGCGGTTTTCGGTATAATGGTTAGTTTATATTAGTTGTTTAGCATTACGGGCATAACCAACATGGTTACGGTTTCTCCTTCATCCAATCCATCAATAGGGGTAAGGATACCAGCACGATTAGGCATAGACATCTCCAACATGATTTCATCCGACTGTAAATTAGTCAACATCTCTGATAAGAATCGAGAGTTAAAACCTATTTGCATATCGTCTCCTTGGTAATCACAAGTCAAACGCTCTTCCGCTTTGTTAGAATAATCAATGTCTTCTGCAGAGATATTCAATTCCGCTCCAGCGATTTTCAAACGAATCTGATGCGTAGTCTTATTTGAGAAAATAGCAACACGTCGCACAGAGTTCAATAATAACACTCGGTTAATCATCAACTTATTCGGATTCTCCTTCGGAATAACCGCTTCATAATTTGGATACTTACCATCAATCAAACGACAAGTCAATACATAACTGTCAAATGAGAAGGTTGCATTAGAATCATTATATTCTATAGTAACTTCCGATTCAGAAGTTCCCAAGATGCTTTTCAAAATGTTCAAGGGTTTCTTCGGCATAATGAAATCCACTACTTGAGAAGCTTTCACATCCGCACGGGCATATTTCACTAGCTTATGTGCATCCGTAGCCACAAAGATTAATCCTTCTGGTGAGAATTGGAAAAATACCCCACTCATCACCGGACGTAAATCATCATTGCCCGCCGCAAAAATAGTTTTGCTGATAGCCGTTGCCAATGCTTCAGAAGGAACTATAGTAGAAGAGGGGTCTTCTAGGCTAACCGACTTAGGAAACTCTTCCCCAGGGGCATAGGCAATCGCATATTTACCCGAATTCGAACTAATCTCTATAGTGCTGTTTTCCTCTACCGTAAACGTTAAAGGTTGCTCCGGAAAGGTTTTTAGTATGTCCAATAATAATTTGGCAGGAACTGCCACACTGCCTTGACTAGTAGAATCTATTTCTAAAGTAGCCGACATAGTAGTCTCTAAATCAGAAGCCGATACCGTCAATGCTTTATGGTCTAATTCGAATAGGAAATTATCTAAAATGGGTAAGGTGTTGCTGCTATTAATAACACTCCCCAACACTTGTAGTTGTTTTAATAAGTAGGAACTGGATACTATAAATTTCATCTGAATCTATTTTTTACAAATATATCTTAAACTAAGAGATTTCAAAAAGTTTTTTATTAACATTACTTGCTGTATTTGCGCTTGCGCAATACCGTAAAGGCAAGGCCAAATAACACCAAGATAACTAACGGAGCCGCAACGGTTATCACTTGCGAATAGGTATAATTAGCCACTACTTTTTCTTTGTCCAAGATAGGCAAGTCCACTTCTTTACTGCGAATGTTAATAAGTCCATTGTCATCCAACAGGTAATTAACGCAATTCATCATAAACTCTTTATTAGCATACAAATTATTCGTCCACTTATCATAACCCAATTCCAACGGCTGGTAATTTTTATCCAATTGGTTTTTAATCACATCGCCATCCGAAACCACAATCATCTTATTGTCTTTACCCATCTTTTGATAGGTGGCCTCCTTAAATGGAAGTACCCTGTTTTCATACACAGAACGGAACTTACCCTCCAACAATAAAGCAACCGGAAAGTTCCCCGTGTTCACAAAATCTTTCTGCTCCGGACGATCCGAAACCATTTTTAAGTTAATCTCCGTTGGCGTTCCCACCAATTTTGAATATGGTGAGGACTGCAACAAAACCGTCTTCTTAATGTCGTTTTTCAAAGGCTCTATCGGACTACTAAATTGAAACTTAATACCATCCAAATTGCTAACAATCGGGTGCTTGTCTTTTTGCAAAGGATAAATCATTGGGGAAAAGAACCAAGGATATTGCGTATACTGTGTAGCACTGCCTTGATCACCTGTAGCCAAAGCAATCGGTGTGTTCTGTACATCATAAATCAAATCGGGACGCATACGAAAGCCATACTTAAAGAACAAGTCACTCAAGTTCAAGTCGCGAGCAAAGGCCAAAGTAGCCCCCTCATTATTATAAAGGCTGTCCATCTCCATATTTACTTGGTCTACTAGCCACAAGGTCTTACCACCATGCATAACATACTGGTCCAATACTTCTTTCTCCTCATCCGAAAAAGCTTCTGTAGGTTTGGCAATGACGGCCAAATCGTATTTTTCTATATGACTTAAAGTTTTGTTAGGACTTTTAGAAACCGAATCTAAAGTGAACGGCGCTATGAAATAATTTTCTTTTACGGCCTTAATGAAATCGGCTATGTAACGTTCTTTTAATTCTCCATTTCCTTGAATTATAATAACTTTTTTCTGTTTTTCTTTTGAAACAGAATTAAACGCATTGGCAAAGGCATATTCCAAATGTTGAACCGAACTCACTACCTTCTCAGCAGTAGTGGCACCCATCATGTTTTTTAATAAGGGTATTTTTACTGATCGATTTCCACAAGTGGCAACCGCCCACGGAAAAACAACTTCCTGAGTTTGCTGCCCTTTTTCGTTAACCGTTACATTAACGGGTGTCATGCCACGCTCCATAAACGATTGCATGGTCTTGTCTTTTTTATCTTCCTCTTTCAAAGGGTTAACAAACTGGAATATAATATTTGAATTCTCCGATTTAAACTCCTCCAATAACTGTTGGGTCTCCGTTTGTAACTTTTTAAATTCCCCAGGAAAATCACCTTCCAAGAAGACGTCTACATATAAAGGTTCCTTAACGTCACTTACTATAGTCAAGGAGGTCTGCGATAGGGTATAACGTTTATCTGCCGTCAAGTCAAATCGTTTGTAGATGAAATGACCCACTAGGTTCAAGCCCACTAGGATGATAACCGTAACCGCTAATTTTTTGAAGTTGTTTGGGATAGCACTCATTAGGATTTCAATGATTTTAATTTAAACACCGTAAACGATAAAAACAAGAAAGCAATACTTATAAAGTATAAAACATCACGGGTATCCACAACGCCGCGTGACATGCTTTTAAAATGAGAGTCCATCCCTATACTTGAAATGACATCCTCAAACCCTTTCAAATAGGTAGCAGCGCCCTCAAACCCGTAGTAAAATACAAAACATAAAAACACCGAGACCAAAAACGATACAATCTGGTTTTCCGATAAGGTTGAGGTAAAGATGCCAATCGCCGTATAAGAAGCAATCAAAAACAATAGACCAAAATAAGAACCCATTGTACTGCCCATATCAATATTGCCCTCCGGTAGGCCCAATCCATAAAGGACATAGACATAAATCAAGGTCGGCAATAAGGCCAATACAATCAATAAAAAGGAACCTAAAAACTTCCCGTTTACAATTTGCCATACCGATAATGGTTTAGTCAATAATAACTCTATAGTGCCCTGTTTCCGCTCATCCGAAAAACTACGCATCGTCACCGCCGGAATCAAAAACAATAAGATCCATGGGGCTAAAGTGAAGAACGGACTCAAATCCGCAAACCCACTTTGCAATATATTGTACTCTCCGTCAAATACCCATAGGAACAAGCCATTGAGTATAAGAAAAATGGCAATTACCAAATAGCCTATAGGCGAACCAAAAAAGGACTTTATTTCTCGTAATGCGATTGATTTCATATTTTTATTAATTCGTAATTTGTAATTCTTAAAGTAGTGTAACGACCTTATCCACACTCCAGGCCTCTGGCTTGTCATTAAATAGTTTTTTAGTAAACGTCCACACCTCGTCAAATAAAGCCGATTGTCGGTAACGCTCTAAATCACCTTCCGTTTCCCAATAACTATAAGTAAAGTAAATACAAGGATTGCTTTTATCCTGATACAATTCCAATAACCGATTCCCCTCAGCACCTCTTATCTTTTCTTTCATCTGGTCAAAATTGGCCAAAAACTTCGGAATATGCTCCTCGTGAAAACTCATTTTTACTATTCTAACAAACATATTTTTTTTCTATATTTTACCAAAAGGAATAACGAAACAAAACTCAATACGGTAAGTGCTATGAAACAACTATACTGCAAACATAAATTACTTCCGTCCAGCTTAGAATAACAGTCCCCATAATCCGCTTCATATTTAAAACTTAACTCCGTATCTACAAGCTTAATCCCAAATAAAAACACCCCCAGAAAGGCAATCGTCCTCCAAAAATAAAACGTTCTTTTCTTCAATCTAAACATAATTTAAAACTAAAATTCCAAACCATAAACTTGAAACTTGAAACCTGAAACTTGAAACCTGAAACTTGAAACCTGAAACCTGAAACTTGAAACTTGAAACAAAAAAAACCCTCTCTGTTTCCAGAGAGGGTTTCTATTATAAACCTAAAGGTGATTATCTTTTGATAACACGAAGTGTTTTAACATCACTTCCTTGTGTTACTACTACATTATACACACCTGATGCATAACGATTTCCTATCTGTAAACCTGACACCTCACTTGGGCTA
>CANBOV010000115.1 GCA_947371275.1 Flavobacteriaceae bacterium
GCTCTTGTTCTAATTTGATTCACATAATCCAAAGCCTGTGAAGTTGAACCGCCTGATGCACCTCGAACAACACATTCTGCATAAATCAAATACGCATCTGCCAGACGGAATAATGGAAAATCCGTGCCTGAAAAAGCTGTAGGTGTAGAAGCTTGTCCATAATCATTATTTCTGAATTTTATGGAAGGGAACCCATTAGTCCATTCCTTGTAGTCCGTCATTTCATAAGTGTGACCGCCAGTCCAAAATAATTGGGCTCTTTGATCATTTGACGAGGCTAATCCAGTAGTACTATTAGCAAACAAACCATACCAAGCTTTAGTAGCTCTGTGTCCACCCCAGCCTGCAGTCGCACCATAATCAGATAGGGTCATGGTGGCCGAATTCAAACTGCCATTTACGATATAAGTCGTATTACCATAACTCTGACTTACTAATGGATCAGCAATTAACGGATAGATAATTTCAGAAGAAGTATTGTTATCGCCCGAGAATACATGTAAAAAATGCGGGTCTAATGAATACCCTCCTTCATCAATTACTTTTTTGATATAGGTCAAAGCATCATCATATCTTGGAGTTCCAGTATATACTTCCGCATTCAAATATAATTTAGCCAACAACATTCTGCCAACCGCTTTATTAGCTCTACCATAGGCATTGCTAACAGGTAAAGTTGATTCTATCGCTAACAATTCCGACTCTACGAAAGTAAACAATTGCTGTCTAGTGGATTCCGGCAATGGAGCTGAAGATCCAATATTATCTTCAGTAGCCAATACTCCTTTTCCAAAACAATCAATTTGGTAATAGTAAGCTAAACATCGTAAGAAACGAACCTCAGCGGTTACAGCTTCTTTATCAGATACATTTACGGTCTTTAATACAGCCAATAAATTATTACATTGAGGTACAGTGTAGTACACTCTATTATATAAGTAACGGAAGAACTTATTGTTTTGATCCCAATTAGAAGTGGTGGTCAACTGGTCTAGCCCATCATCTCCCCAACGGTTTTTCATACCATCGGCAGTAAACTCCTGTAAATTAATAATTCCTCTTAAGAAAGGAGATTCTCCCGCGTCGTCACTAATATCTGAACTTCCAGGACCATTTGGCCCAGACAGAGCAAAGGAACCATAAAGTTTCGATATAATGCCCGTAATGGCATTGGGATCTTGCGCCAACAATTGATCAAGCGACAATTCCACTTTTGGCTTTGTATCCAACTCATTGGTACAAGAAAAAGCACCAAGAAGTAAAATACAAACACTAAACAATTTTAAATTTTTCATTTTTTTCATAGTTTTTATTAAAAATCTAAACTCAACCCAAAGGTGTACATTCTGGGTCTTGGATAAAAGTTATTATCGATTGCATTAAAGTTCTCTGGATCTTGTCCTTTATATTTAGTTAAAATAAAAGCATTATTTATAGCGGTATACAAGCGTAACGAAGACGCTTTTGTAAAGTGCTTAAATTTGTAACCCAAGACGATATTCTCACAGCGGATAAAAGTTGCATCCTCTAAGTAATAATCAGAATAAGGAATGTTTCCTTGGATATTCTGGATCGAAGAATCAGCTTGCCCAGTGTAGAAATTTAGGGCATTGGACAAACTATTTCCAGTTATTGGTACGGAGCTGTCAATCCATCCTAACGACATTTTTCTTTGGTTAAATACTTGACCACCAAATTGACCTCTAAAACTAGAACTCAAATCCCAATTTTTATAATTAAACGTAAAACCTAATCCAAAAGTCCAGTTAGGACGTAATGCCTTATAATAACGGTCTGCATCGGTGATCTGACCATCGCCATTGCGATCTACAAAAGCACCTACTACTGGCGAACCATCTGCAGCATATACTTGCTCAAACACATAAGCAGAGGAAGGTTGGTAGCCAACAGGATTTCTAGCTAAAAAAGCTCCAGTTTGAATACCTATATTTGAATTATAATCAGTTGTATACGTAATAGATTTTAGATTAGTTACCTTGGTATAATTATAGGCTAAGTTAGAAGTGAATTCAAGATTTACATCATCCGTTTGTATCGGTTTAACATTTAAACTCAATTCAAATCCCTTTCCATCAGTAGAACCCAAATTTTCTACAAAAGTATCGCTTAGTCCTTGCCCAGGAGGTAAGGATACTTTGGCCAGCAAATCCGTTGTTTTTTTATTGTATACGTCAAACGATCCCGTAAGGAAATTGTTTTTAAATAAGTCAAAATCCAACCCAATATTGTAGGTAGTTGTTTTTTCCCAAGTTAAATTAGAGTTGTACGCATTGGCAGAATACAGGTTCGATCCGGGAAGGTATTGACTTGTATTACCCGCAATAGTAAAAAATGCCGTTGATGGATAAAACCCTACAGCATCCGTAATGCCTTGTTGACCAGTTTTACCCCATCCAATACGCAACTTGGCATCATTTATAAAACGAACGTCTTTCAAAAAGCTTTCCTCTTTCAATTTCCAGGCCACGGCCGCAGATGGAAAATATCCCGAGCGCTTGTTTTTCAAAAACAACGAGGAAGCATCAGTTCGCATTGATAAAGTAACTAAATATTTTTTAGCAAATTCGATATTGGCTCTACCAAAATACGATTGTAAATTCAAGACATGATAGTACCGATTGTTCTTATTGTTTTGATCAATATTTAATTCGCGTATTCCTGTTGAGGTATTGTATCGGTATTGATCTTTATGTCCATCCGTCTTAAAGTTTTGATAAGCATAACCCGCTTGTACATCAAATTTGTTAATAAAGCCATTCAAACTTTTGGCATACATTAAATAAGAATCCCAAGTAGTATTTGTAATTCTTTGGGCTTCATAATAATTTCTTCCAGGATTAAACACATAGTTCGAGCTAGGATCAGTCCCTTGATTAAATTGATAGGTCGCTAATGAGTGATCGGTATAAGTCTCTTCAATTACAGAGCGAGACGCATCAAGACCAAAATTATTTACAAAACGTAGCTCTGGCAAATAATGGAATTTATAATCAAATTCTGCATTACCCAAGAAACGGTAAATACGTTCCGGCCTGTCTCTTTGATTTAAAATCGCAACAGGATTCCAAGATCCATCTAACAAATTTCTTCCACCATTAAGTCTAGTATTTTGATAATATCCTCCAAATATATTACCCGGTGAATTATCATAAACAGGCTTGGTTGGATCCATATAAACAGCACTGCCCAGAGAACCTTGATCAGAATTATTCTTTCTAGTCGAGATTCCTTTGGCATTGACATCTACTTTCAAATGTCCATCCCA
This sequence comes from Flavobacteriaceae bacterium, assembly GCA_947371275.1. Taxonomy (GTDB): domain Bacteria; phylum Bacteroidota; class Bacteroidia; order Flavobacteriales; family Flavobacteriaceae; genus Flavobacterium. Next base: position 3,287 of record CANBOV010000115.1, read on the forward strand.
ATAGGTCGGACTAACTTTAAATGAGGCCGTCACCCTTTGATAATCATTCGTTTTTAACAATCCCTCAGTCTTATTATACCCCAAAGAAGCTCTAAAAGGAACATCTTTGAAAATCTTAGCACGTGCACTAAAGGTATGATCTGTTGACATCGAAGTTCTAAAGATTTGATCTTGCCAATCCGTATTCGACAAAATTCTTCCTTCAATAACTCCAGGCGTTAAAGGGTTGTCAACCGTTCCTGCAGGCGCACTAGGATCTGGAACTCCCAATAAATTGGTGTAACTCGAATGGTATTGCTCTATAAATTTCACAAAAGTTGGCCCGTCCATTACTTTAATTTTCTTTCCAACTTTTCCAGCAGTTACACTTGCCGTGAAATTAAATTTTATGCCGTCATTTGAACCTTTTTTAGTGGTAATAATGATAACACCATTAGAAGCTCTAGAACCATAAATTGCCGAGGCACTAGCATCTTTCAAAACCGTAAAACTTTCTATATCATTAGGATTAATAAGATTTAATGGATTGTTTGCGCCAGCAGGGCCTTCATTGCCAATTGGCACATTATCAATTACTATCAATGGATCATTATTTGCATTTAATGAAGAACCTCCTCTAATTCTAATATGAGGAGTAGAATCAGGCGAGCCTCCATCATTAGTAATTCTGACACCCGCAACTTTACCTGCTAATAATTGATCAGCAGAAACAATGGAACCTTTGTTAAAATCTTTAGAAGTAATGGTACTTACAGAACCGGTAGCATCTTTTTTCTTTACAGTACCATATCCAACTTGAACTACAACTTCTTGCAATTGGTTGGCGGTTTCGTCCAAGCTTACAGCAATTGATTTTTGACCAGAATAAGTAACGATATTCGTCTCATAGCCCACAAAAGTGAAGACGATTTTATCGCCATTCTTTAGTTTTGCCAATTGAAACTTTCCGTCAAAATCAGTACTGGTGCTTTGTTGAGCACCTTGAACGGTAACATTTACCCCCGGTAAAGGTTGATTTGATTTTTTGTCAACTACAACACCACTTACAGTATTCTGAGCTAGAACACTAAAGGGCAGTAAGAGTAATAAAAATAACAACTTTTTGTAAATTGTTTTCATACATTTTGTTTAGGTTAAAAATTTAATTTTAATGCGTATACTTATACTTCGAATGTTAAATTTATGTAAAATTTTCAACTTACCGAATTATGGGCTGTTAAATCGTGTCCGAAAACGTTTTCGTGTTGAAAACTTTCTTTATTTTTCAATATTTTAAGGCTAAAATTCACAGAATAAAAAAATACAGCTATCTTTATTCAGAAATCAGTTTTTACCCAATAACAAAAATGAAAAGAAAAGTCACGCTAAAACAAATAGCCAAAGAGCTTGATGTATCCATATCCACCGTCTCTAAGTCCTTAAGAAACAGCCTAGAAATTAGCGAAGATACCCGCCAAAAAGTGCAAGCATTTGCCAAATTATACAACTACAAACCCAACAATATTGCACTTAGTTTAAAAAACAAAAAAACCAAGACAATTTGTATTATTATTCCTGAAATTATCCACCATTTTTTTGCCACAGTAATCAGCGGAGTAGAAAATGTAGCCAACGAAAATGGATACAATGTTTTAGTTTGCCTCTCTGATGAATCCTTTGACAAAGAAGTAATCAACATGGAAATGTTAGCCAACGGAAGCATTGACGGATTCATCATGTCGCTATCCAAAGAGACCCAACAAAAAAAGGACTTTCACCACATCGTCGAAGTAATCAATCAAGGAATGCCTGTCGTTATGTTTGACCGCGTGACCAATGATATTTTATGCGACAAAGTAATCATCGATGACAACTTAGCAGCCTTCAATGCTACCCAATATCTAATCGATAAAGGATGCAAGCAAATCGCTCTGATTACTACGGTTGACTATGTGAGTGTGGGTAAACTGCGAACAGAAGGATACTCAAAAGCGCTGAGAAATAACGACATCAAAGTTGACGAAAACCTAATCCTCAAAATTGAAGATACCGAAAATTTCGAAACTTCGATTAGCGAATTAATAAACAACAATCCTAATTTAGAAGCCATATTCGCCGTAAATGAATTATTTGCAGTTACAGCCATTAAAACAGCAACCAAATTAGGCAAAAAAGTACCCGAAGATCTTTCCGTAATTGGGTTTACCGATGGTATAATTTCCAAGTACTCCTCTCCAAGCATCACCACCGTGAGCCAAAACGGAATTAAAATGGGCGGTAAAGCGGCCAAAATGCTCATCGAACGACTTGAAGCTGAGGAAGAAGAGGAAGAACAATACAAAACCGAAGTCATTGAAACTGAGTTAGTGGAAAGAGAATCTACCCTATGAATTCATTTCTGAAAATAATTCATTTTTCATAAACCATAATTTATAATTTTTATATATTTACAGCCAATTATCAAAGCTTATACTTTTTACTTCGAAAACAAAAAAGAGTTTTGATAAGCATAACGCTTATCGT
>CANBOV010000116.1 GCA_947371275.1 Flavobacteriaceae bacterium
GGCACATTAAAGGTTGTAGATCCATCTCCTACGCCATAAGTTGTTCCAATAAACGAAAACAAAGTAGCATAGGTAGTTCTGCTTACTGCTTGACCATTACATTCAAAATAACCTGATGGAACGGTTGATGTTGCTAAATAATAAATTGCACTTGTAGGTACCCCAACGTTGTTCCAAGTGGGAGGAGCTCCAGCTCCTGCACTTACCAGTACATCGCCAGTATTGCCATTGGCATTGTTTGGCATCAAAGCTCCAGTAAAAGCAACATTCCCTACGACATCTAAAGGTTGTGTATTTGTGGTTTTACCAACACTTACAGTTCCTGCTCTCAAGCCCGTCAAGGTTGTTTGATCCGCAGCATATATCCCAAGATAGCCTGTCACTCCTCCATATAGAGTAATCCCGGTATCGCTATACCGGTATTTGTTTGACACTCGAGCATCTCCTATAATGTCTAAGGGATAGGAAGGAGTGTTGGTGTTTATTCCTACTCTACCTGCTCTCCAAATGTTTTCAGCGTTAGTAGTAGAAGAAGTTGTGGTTCCTTGCACATACCAAGTGGTAGGTTGATTGATTAAATCGGAAAAACTACTTTGATTGTGCCAGGTGGTTCCATCCCAATACCAAATGGAATTAGTAGTGGTATCAACCACTTGCATTCCTTTGTCAATAACAGGATCAGGGGTCATTGAGGTTCGTTGTGCGGTAGTCATTCGAGGTAAGAGAAAACCTTTACTGATAGCCGTCAAGTCTAAAATGGAATTGGTACTAGGTGTCACTGTTCCAATTCCTACTTGAGCAACAGTTGTGAAACCCCAAAAAAGTAAACTGAGAAATAGTAGTTTTTTTTTCATAGTAATACGCTTTAATAATTATGAATTATGAATTATCAATTATGAATTATCAATTATGAATTATCAATTATTGATTAATAATTACTAAAACAAAATTAGCTTTTGTTGTTTCTAATTGCATTTTTAAAATTGTGGTTACATTGCTCATATTGCTATTAATGTTGCTTTTTTAAAAAAAAGTATACCTTATTAAACGAATAAGTTATTCAATAAAAAAACCGTCTCAATTGCTGAGACGGTTATTCATAGATTGAAAAATTATTAAATCCTTATGGATTAATAGACCCTCCAACGTGTTTATTACTTTTTAAACAGCCTTCTCTACAAGGAGTTACTCTTGTGACTATAGTGTAATATAGAGTGTAATTTGCCAATTGATTCGGATTCGGATTAAAGCTTGCTTCATAAGCAAGTGTTGTAGCATTATACACTAATTCTACTTCTTGCATATTGGCATTAATAGTGAAATCTGAATTTTCATTAAGTACTAAGTACACTTTCTGTTTTTCATACGATTTTAATACTCCAACATTTGGTAATACTGGTAGTTTAACCGTTTCAGTAGAGGTGCTGGCAGGAATTGAAATAAACAAGCTTGGCATCGTATCGCCTTTTACCTGAACTTTCCAATTTCTATTGACACGATCAATCAAGCAGCCACTATAAATAGCAGGTAAAGGTTGATTGCCAGTGCTGCCGGCTCTAACAAAACTAGAAATAGTTTTGTTATCATCTCCTATAACAATATAGTTTCTGTCTTTTGTCCATTTAGTGGCATCTGCTGAATTCAGTGTATTGATTACGCCATCAACCGATACTGCCATCAAACCACCTTCTTGGTTTTTGGATTGGTTTTGGACCAAACACCCTGTTTTGTCTATTCCAACTCCAAAGATTCTATTTCCAAAAGTACTCACATCGTATAAGGTTTCTATAGCCACGTTAGTAGTTCCATCATAAGCTGGAGTGACATAATTAGACAAGGATCCAACACCATATTTTAAAGCTAAATAAGTATTTACTTTCTGAGATTGCAAATCGGATAATTGTGTATTGTACACTATCATTTCAGGAATATAACCATTCATCCATTCTGTTGCACTTCCTCCAGCTCCTATTCTGTTTACCGTTCTAGAAATGGTATTAGGTACCGCTCCGCTAGTATTGGAGGTATTGATTCCTCCATTATAAAAATACTTAAAGGCTCGATTGGTTTGTAAGGTAGTTCCTCCTTGAATCGTAACCCCAAGAATATTAGGATTTGTATTTGCTAAAGGAGCATTAGTACTTAAAAATGTAGATACTGAAGTGCCTGAACTGTTATTAACATAAAAGTTGATATCATCCGTTAAATTGGAACGACAAAATATCACTGCACTGTTATTGCCTCCCGTAGATAAATGCAAAAATTGACCTGAAGAGGCATTGGTACCATTTTTCTTTCTGATTACAAAGGAACTGGTTCCACTAGTAAAATCATTGAATCCTGCAGGTAAATTGAAATATTGAGAAGTTCCATTGAAAGAAACAGATGGATTATAATTCACCACTCCTGTACCAGTTGCTTGGAAAGCAGGGCTGTTTACTCCCGTTCCATTATTTCCCGAAGGGGAAGCATCTGTCCAAGTAGTTACTGCAGCACCCTGAGTTGTTTGACTAGTACCATCATTTGCTTTTAACCAAAGTTGTAAGTTTGCCAAAATACCAGCAGGACCTATACACGATACTTCTGCTGCAAAAGTGAAATAATCCCCAGCGGTAAAGTCGTAACTGGTTTGCCACGTTTTTGTAGTGGCGACATAATTCATTGGGAGTATGGTTACCCCTGATGTTGCTAAAAAGTTTCCATTAGTACTTGTATTGGCGATGATTAAATAAACCGCTCCAGTATGGTTTGGCAAGAAAGCTTGATTGTTATTGTAGCTCACTCCACCAACATCCGATACTTGCACAAATACAGTACCCACCGTACCCGTTTCATTAGTTCTATACGTACGCTCTAAAGTAGCCAGTGTTTTATTATTTACATTAATTGAGCGCTCCCCTGTCCAACCTAAGTTTTTATTATCATCACCAAAGATTAAATAACTAGCAGTTGTTGCAGAAGGAACTAACTTCACAGGGTTATCCATATTAGAAGTTGCCATTCCTCCTGAAATATCAGAACTTATAGCCACCAAAGATCCAACATCAGTACTCATTGATTGTCGTTGATCCAAACCGGAACAATAATCTCGAGCAATACCAGTAATTCTGTTCCAATAACTAGTATAGTTATAGACTTGATTATCGTTGGAATCTAAATAGGCTTTAGTGGTAAAACTAGGATTGTTAAGAATCTTTAAAGTAGTACCATATTTAATGGCGTGCGTACTTCCAATTCTTAAATCTTCATCCGCGGTTAAAATTCTATTGAAGATGAATATTTCACTAATACTTCCTTTCCAGAAATAGTTATTGGCATAACGCTGATAGCCTATACCATAACTATCGGTACTGGTATTCATAGACAAGGTTCCTGTGGCCGCTACATCTAAGTTGGAATTGATGGCAGAGCTGGTGGCTCCAAAAACTTTTCCATAAATAAGCCTTGAAGAATTCGCTGGGGCAAAACCATTGGTCAGATTAACCGTTCCACTAGAACGATCTAGAGTTGCATCCAATGAAGTTTCTCTTTGGGTTATGGCAAACATAGCTCCAGCTACACCACCAGAACCTCCATAAGCAAAAACGGCAGGCCAATACGTGGTTGGTGCTGGATTATAATAAGTAGTTGCAAGTGTTCCGACGGTTCTAACTGATGATCCTAAAGGCAATCCTGTATAAATATCATTAATCAAACAATCATTGGATCCGTCAAATTCAAGTGATGGATTAAAATTGACCACACTCTTTTTATACGTAGGTCTACTAGCCACTGTTGATTGAATAACATCTGCTTGATATTGGCTATTGTCCGTCCAAACTTGAACAGCATCCCCATCGTTTGCAGCATCATAATAGTAAGCGTTATCGGTGTATGTACCTACCTCAGCCGTATACCATCGCACTAATCCGCTGGTTACTCCTCCAGGAGCCGAATTAACATACGCCACTGCAATGTATTGATTGTTGGCCAAGCTTACATTATTAAAAGTTGCTAAACCTCCTAAGATTGAAGTAGCTTGATAAATAGTAGCTGCTGTAAAATCTGTTGGAGAATTACCTACTAATAAACGAACTTCTTGGGTTGGACGGAATAAGATTTGCCCTGCTTTTCCAATAATAAACTGCATAGTACCAATTCCTGTTCCTACTTTTTGAACCTGCCATATTCTATTTAATTTTTGAAAACATTGAGCTGCTGAACTCATAGAAGCAGGCATATTGGTGGTGTTTGCACTAAAATTAGCCCCATTGTGCGCAATAAAGAGGTATGATTTATCTGCGGTAAAATTAGTCGAATTAGTATCATTGATATTCGCTATAGTGCCTATACCAAAACGCATAATATCATTGCCGTCAATAGAGTTGGATTGTTTTTGATTTAATGAATTACAATCGTCACGAGCAATAGCGGTCATATCATTATTAAAATTACCATTGGCCCCTTGATTAGCAGTTGCAAAATCCCAAACAGTAGAGCCATCAGAGGCTAAATAGTTTTGAGCGACAACCGTTTGATCTAAAGTGAACCCCCATTGTACTGCTAAATACGACTGAACTTTCAATCGTTCGGCATTAGAGAGCTTGACATTATAGACCAAGAATTCATTGAAATCAGCCATATTGTAGGCATCCACAGCCCAATTGGATCGACCTATATAATTATTAGCACGCGAAATTATATTAGGGATAGTAACATTACCAGAAAGAGCCAAAGGCTTTGAGTCGGCAAACAACTTCGTTATTGAAGCAGTACCAACAGTTCCAGCATCAATAGAAAACTCAAACAAATTAGTTGTATTAATCGTGATTCCTCCAGTTACTATCTGTTGTCCAGCAGTAGAGCCGCCGTTATAAACTTGTACTCCCAAATTACTGGTTGTACTCTGTCTGCTGAATTTTATGTTATCATTCACAGGGCCATTTCCAAAATCAAATATACGGGCATAACTGGCACTGTTTTTAAATTTAGAAACCGCAAAATTGTGAAAACCAGCAGTAAAATTATTAAACCCAGCAGAGAAGCCGAAGTAATCATCTACTCCATCCAAACTTACGATAGGATTATAGTTACGATTGTTTTCTTTAGAATTTTTAAATAAAGGTCCCGCAGCAGGCAATCCCGCAGCATCTCGTCCATTTCCAGAAATATCAAACCAATTACTTACAATATCGCCTTCATTTAAAGGTAAGTCAGTAGCGTCTAGCCATACATAAGGAACGGTTCCGCCAACTCCTCCAGGAACACCTTGAGTCCAAACTATTGTAAATACAGCCCCATCTGGCAATTGTGAAGCGGATAAATTAAAAGTTAATTCTCCACTAATTAAAGTGGTGTAATCAACCAATACAGCATTAGTGAAATTTCCATCTCCATCCACATCTACTGCTAATTTTGGATTGGTCATTGCTTTTGAAATCTTGAAACCTGAAACGGTGTTGTTTCCTACTTTAAGTTGGATGTTTTGTGTGAAATTGGTACGCGCTACTTTCCAAACTGTTTTCCACATTTTGCCATTACACGAAGTATAAGCAGTAGGTAAACCAGCACTTAAAGGTGAAGTAAAATCGCTATTATCCGTATTGGAACCCAACATCATAAAGCTGTAATCAGCACTAAACCCTGTGGTATTACCTGAATTCCCATTGATTTCATCAATAGTTCCTAAACCCAATCTAAGTGGGGTTTTAGTACCATAGAAACTCGATTTAGATTGTCGTTGGTCTAAGCCTGAACAATCATCTCTTCCAATACCAAACATATTCCATTTGTAAGTAGCAT
>CANBOV010000117.1 GCA_947371275.1 Flavobacteriaceae bacterium
GGTTACTGGAAGAAAATATTACACTAACATGTTTATGAAAAAAAGAGCATAACCATGTGTTGAAAATAATAATAATAGTTTGATTATTGTTTTGTTTGATTTTGACAGATCTTTAAAAGCCCACTCCTAGAGTGGGCTTTTATTTTTTAGTTAAACCCTAGTCTTGTTTTTAATCTTAAAAACAATAAAGCTATAGCATAAGCATCGTCAGAAACGGTATTGTTTTCGTTTTGAGGAAGTTTATAGGCCTTAATTAAGGCTTCTAACGGAAAGGATTTATTCGTACTATCCAATAACTTTTGATGCATGATCTCTATATCTAACGCCTCATTTTTAAGTTTGCCACAACCCATTTTTTCCAAAGCTTCATTAATCATCTCAATTTCAAAATGGATACGGTGACCTACCAATACAGCGTTACCTATATAGTCAACCAAGGCTTGTATGGCTTGTGGTTCGGCTAATTTGGTCAACTTGCTGTCAATTATTGATTCATTTGACAACCCTTGGTCATGCAAATACTTATATTGCATAATAACTACTTCAAAATTGTCACCAATCTTAATTACATCATTAATCATCCCAATACCTCCCATAGAAAGTACAACATCTTTTTTGGGGTTGAACCCACTAGTCTCTGTGTTAAGTATAACATACCGAGCACCCTTGGTCTCAAATTTGGCCAAATATAATTTCCAAAATTCTGGATATTCTTTGTTGATATTTTTGATCCAATCTAACATACTAAGAGAATTGTGTCAATCTAAATCTATCTTTTATGAGGTCTTCCAACTCTTTCATCGGAACCAAAGCATTTTTAAGCTTTTCTCTATCTGCCTTAGTCAATTCATCTACCAAGATATAATCTCCCGAAGTATCGTTTTTAAGTCCTTCAAGCGTTCTGAATTTAGACAATATCAAAAACGCGTCGGCACAATTTAAATAGATTTCAGAAAATTTAGGGTCCACCATCGCCAATTGCTTGTAGCGTAAATAAGTATTATTCACCCCTTTTAAATTCATACTGATGGCAAAGAGTCGGGCTCCATCTACCAGCGGCATAATAGCTCTTCTTTTGATATCAAACTTTCCTTTATGTTCACCGTCTTCTTCTAAATTGAATTTCTTAAAGAAGTTCAAGGGCGCCTGTTTTCGCAAAGTATCGTTCCCTAAATAATCGTAGAATAAAGTATTCGACTTCACATTAGCAAAGATCACCTCAGTAATAGCATCTTCTATTTTTCCCTCTCCAAAGGCTATTTCATAATCAAAAAAGATGCTGCTGATTTCATTGGATTTCTCTCCTGGAGCTTTCATCCAAGTGCTATATTGTTTAATCCATTCTGTTAATGACTTACACCATATCATCGTGCTGGCCATATGACCGTTAGGACAATTGATATAACCTACCTTTTCTAAGATAGCAGTAGCTCTTTTGGCCAATTTCAAAAAATAATCTTTAACATCACGGTATTTCTCAACAGCTACATCTTCAAATACTAATATACTGTCTTGATCGGTCAACAACAGTTGCTCTTTTCTTCCCTGACTTCCAATGCTCAACCAAGCAAAGCGAGCAGGAGGCGACCCTAAATCTAAAATGGCCAATTCTACCGAACGGCGCACTATAGCCGTTATTATTTCTCCCGAAATATTATAAATATGAGGAAGCGGTATATTTTTAGCAATAGAGGTCTGTATTAAACCAGTGAGTTTTTCTCGCACTTGTTTTAGTTCCTTAGGCGATAAAGCGCGTTTTATTTCTTTTATTAATACACCCGGGTTATTTGCTTGTGCCACAATCAAATCATGCTCAGATATAATTCCCTTAACGTCCGACTTATCCGAACCATCAGCCGTAACGCACAAATGACTCACATTGTGCTTCAACAATAACAGCTGCGCCTCAGCCACCGAAACATTTTCAGGTACCGTAATCACAGGGGAGGACATAATCTTATCTACCGGTACATTTATAGAAACCCTGCCCGTAGCAATCTTACTGCGGTAATCCGTATCAGTTACTATACCTATGGGGTAATTTTGCTCGGTTATTAGCGCACTGTCAATCATATTATCACTCATCATTTGTGCCGCTTCCTTAATCATCGTGTCGGCCGCAATTTTGATAGGGGTCTTATTGTATGACAACGATTGAAAATACTGAAACTCATTCGACTGATTATCAGTATATACATTTTCAGTGATCAATTTACCACGATTCTCTTTGTCAAAAGGATTTCGAGTATTAGTCGCAAAACTCTCCAATAAAAAGTCTAGCACTTGCGGATTCTGTGCTACAAAGGGTTTAAATACAGCAATAGGGATCGCATACACAATACTTTCTTCACGGGCCTTAGCCGTCATCATATAATTGTTCTTTGCAAAAAATGGACGCAAGCCAAAAACATCGCCAGCATAACATTTATTCAATAAGGTTTCCTCAGCATCAGCAATAACAAAAAGATTAATAACGCCTGAAGCAACTACATAAAAACTGTCATGCAATTTATCATCTATCTGAAACAAGGTTTTATGCTTGTCCAAACTAACCACGCCAATACTAGTAGCAACCTGGATTAATTCGTCATAAGTCAAATGATTAAAAGGCGGATAATCCTTTAAAAATTGGGCAATATTTTCTGCGATCGTATAACTCATATTGTTTTTTAATTGATCTAAATACTAGAACATCACAAAAATAGTAAAGGTTTAATCAACAAGAAGGGTATTGTTAAAAACATTTTAAAACTAATATACAAGTTATACAAAACCAAATTTAAACCTATTCTATTTTACATAATATAAATTATGACTGTATTAATGTACTTTAAATTAATTGATGTATAATTTATTAATTACTTGTTATAGAAATTATTAAATGTAGTAATCTAATGAAAAAGATTATACCTTTAATTACCTAAATAGTTTACCTATCGCAAAACTTAATTTAGTTTTATAATCCTCTATAAGCCAATCACGATAATTATTACTGGTCTTACCAAGACACTTAACAAATCGTTTTACACGAAATTCAATATCGTCTGATAATAATTTCGACAACATTCGTGCTCCATGTAATTCTTCAGTATTTTCAACACACATCATGGCATGCTGTGAAATCGAAAGTTCCAATACTTCTTTAGAACGCCGATTCATTGAAGCATTCTTTTTAAATTCTTCCTCAACATCAAAGCTAATGTCGGCCGATTGTCTAAACATTTTCCGAATAGCGTCAGGCATTACATATTTAAAATTATTTTCAATCTCGGCATCATCCCTCAAATTTTCTAAATAATACTCAGGTGATTTAAATATATGCTGCCAATCTACTGGATCATTCCACAAGCCAAAACGCAAGGCGTTGTTTCCTAAATCAATAACCGTAAATTTGTCCTTATGCGGCAATTTACGCGAACCACGACCTATCATCTGAAAATAAAGCGTCAAGGATTTTGTCGCCCGATTCAAAATAATACTCTCTACGGTCGGTTCATCAAATCCAGTAGTCAAAATACCCACTGAAGTCAATATAGCATCCGGCGTTTTTTTAAACCAGATCAAAATCTCTTTTCGATCCTCTGCTGAAGTGGTATTATCTAAGTGTTTAATAGCATAACCGGCTTCTCTAAACGTTTCATAAACATACAAAGAAGTATTAATCCCATTATTGAAAATTAAGGTTTTCCTACCCAAAGATTGCTCTGTATAAGCATGCAACAATTTTTCTTGCATGACCATGTTCATATACAAATCATCAGAGGATTTAACTGTATAATCTCCATTAATCCCTACTTTCAAAGAGGTCAATCCAACATCATAACTATAGGTAGTGGCTTTGGCCAAAAAGCCTTTATCTATCAAGGATTGTATGGTGTCGCCTACAATGAGTTCGTCATAATTTTGATGCATCGGCAATTTTATATTCGAACTCAATGGCGTAGCAGTTACACCAAGTATAAAAGAATTTTTAAACTGACTGAATAATTTGCGAAACGAATTGTAATGGGCTTCATCAATAATAACCAAACCTACATTGTCTATCATTAATTTTTCGTCGTTTAAACGATTCTTCAACGTTTCAATCATCGCTACAAAACAAGAATATTCTTCTTGATCGGGTAGTTCTTTAATTTTACTGTTGATGATTTTGTTTTTTACATCAAATCCTTTAAGCATTTTTGAAGTCTGCTTACACAATTCGATTCGATGCGTCAACACCACAACTTTCTTGTCGTGCTGGGACAGATATCGCCTAACAATCTCTGAGAAAATTACCGTTTTTCCACCACCTGTCGGCAATTGGTACAACAAATGATAATTACTACGGGCATTATCTAATCGGTCAAAAATTTTGTCAATATCTCCCTTTTGATACCCGTAAAGCTCTTTTTTTTCTTCAATCTCGATACTAATATCTTTTGGAGTCATGGCGATTTGTACAATTTTGCAAAAGTACACCTAAAAAAGAGTTATCAAGCAATTTAAATGTTATTTTACATTAATTTAATATGTTAAACGCTCTACTACCGCATTAAAGTCATAATGATTAAACCATTGTTGTCTAACAGTTTCCTCCTTAATAGCCTCTACTCTACTTTGAAATGAGGTCAAAATCCCATGCGTTATCATAAAACCAACCGCCTGTTGATAAGAGCTAAACATGCTTTTAAAAAACAATTCTTGACGGATAACTTTTTCCGATGAATAGGTCTGTGCAATTTCTATAGTAAATAACATCAAATCAACTATACCAAAAGGATCTACACCCAAGGTAATAAAATGCTTTATATACTTCTGAGCCACAGAACGACGCAGCTTCGCCTTCTTAGATTTTACCGGAAAATACTCATTCGAAATTTTTACCTTAGCCTCACGAACCAACTTATCTTCATTAGGATTAAAAACAAAATCATAATAAACTTTAACGTCAACAAACTTTTCGTATAATGCAATCAGTTGCGCTTCTACTTGCTCCTTGTCCAACTCTTGTAAATACTTTTTTAAATCTCTCTTACTCATAATGTATATAAACCAACAAAATAAAGACTTTTTAAGTTCTGTATTAATGTTATTACTTAATTTTGCCTCTAAATAATAGTATCATGACCAAACTCTTTAAGTACATTGCCATTTCAGAAGGGACTTCTTACCTGATTTTATTTTTCAATATGCTGTTTATCAAGCCTAATCATGCTGAATTATATAAAACATTGCTCTTCCCTATCGGAATGACTCACGGTATCCTATTCATAAGCTATATAATCCTTGCCTTCAGCATCAAAAAACAACAAAGTTGGAACACCAAAGAAATACTATTGGTTCAAGTGGCTTCCTTACTACCATTAGCCACATTTTTTGTGGAAAAAAAATACCTAAAGCATGCATAAACTGGTTGAAAAAATATTTGGATGGAGTTACCACCTTTTCAAAAAATGGGATTTTGGAGAGACGCTTTCGGCCTACATAAGTTTAGCTTTAAACATCCTTGTATTAGCAATACTTTCTTATATAATCTATCTTGTGTTTCGATACATCTTAGTCAGAACTATGGTAGTGCTAGCACGCAAAACCAAAACCAAATTCGATGATCTCTTAGTTTCCAATAAAACAGCCAAATACATTGCGCACTTAATACCGCTACTTTTTATCTATAAATGCGTCCCTATCATCTTAGAAAATTTTGTCTACTGGGAATCCGTTTTTGG
>CANBOV010000118.1 GCA_947371275.1 Flavobacteriaceae bacterium
AGTTGGTTTTTGATTGTTCTGAATTCATATAATTAATTTTAGTTTGGTTGGTTTTTAATTTATTGGTTTAAACGAAATGGCAGCACCACCTCCTGAAACCAAATGTAATTTAATTTTTGACTTTGAGGTCACTTGTATAGTTTTTATAACATACGATTTCGGATTCTTCTCCCAGTCTGCCGTCGCACCATCTTGATAAACAACCACTTGGTATTTTTTGTTAGGCGAAAGAAAATCCAGTTTTAGTTCGGTATCGCGAGCATGCTCATCGGTAATAGCACCCAAAAACCAATTTTCTGAATACTTATCCTTACGAGCAACCGTCAAATAATCCCCTGGCTCTGCTTCCAAATACTTACTGTCTTGCCAATCCACTGCCACATCTCTAATAAACTGAAAAGCATCCAAATGTTGCTCGTAATTCTCTGGCAAATCAGCCGCCATCTGTAATGGAGAATACATAGTAACATATAAGGCCAATTGCTTAGCCAATGTAGTATGAACCTGCTCTTTCTTACTAGGATCATAAGCACTCATCTTAATTTCAAAAATACCCGGGGTATAATCCATCGGACCTCCCAACAATCGGGTGAATGGCAATATGGTTTCATGCATCGGCGGATTACCCACACTCCAAGCATTAAACTCATTTCCTCTTGCCGCTTCTGCTGCAATGTAATTAGGGTAAGTTCTACTATAGCCTGTAGGACGCGAACTCTCATGCGAATTGACCATCAACTTATAATCTGCCGCTCTTTGTGCCACAAAATTGAAGTGATTCACCATCGCCTGCCCATCGTGATATTCTCCACGCGGAATGATCTTGCCAACATAGCCAGTCTTCACCGCCGGGTAGCCATACTTCTTCATCAAATCAAATGCCCGATCCAAGTGACGCTCATAATTTCCCACCGATCCCGAAGTCTCATGGTGCATAATCATTTTAATTCCTTTAGATTTAGCATAATCCGTAACTGCCTTTATATCAAAATCGGGATAAGGGGTAGTAAAATCAAAAACATTCTCTTTCCAATTCCCAAACCAATCTTCCCATCCTACATCCCAACCTTCAACCAAAACCCCGTCAAATCCATATTTAGAGGCAAAATCAATATAACGCTTTGTGTTTTCTGTTGTAGCTCCATGCTTCCCCGATGGCAATAACTTCCCATCTGCTGCATTCTGTGCGTTTTGTGAACCCGCATAATCCCAAGTTGATTTTCCTATGTGCATCTCCCACCAAATACCCACATACTTCATAGGTTTTATCCAAGAGGTATCGTCAATTTTGGATGGATCATTCAAATTCAATATCATTTTAGAACCTACAATATCTCGCGCATCATCACTAACCATTATAGTCCTCCATGGAGATACACAAGGGGTCTGCAAATAAGCTTTATCTCCTATAGCATTCGGAACTAAATGGGAAGTTAACTTATACTCAGCGGGTTTTAAATCCAAATGCATCACCGGATAATTTACTACCGCGGCTTCAAAAATATTCAAATACAAACCGTCAATTGATTTCATCATCAATGGTGATTGTATCACATGGTTGCCATTAATTGATTTCAAGGCAATACCGTTATTCTTATCTACATTATCCGTATTAACGTCCGATAATTTACTCTCGGTATAAGCATACTCCTGACTGTCAAAATCTCCAGGTAACCAAAACGTTTTATGATCACCAGCCAAATTAAATTCAGTCGCTTCATCCGAGATAATAAAGTAATTCAAATTCGCTTGCTTAGGAAATACATAGCGAAACGCAACACCTTCGTCAAATACCCTAAAAATAATAGTAATCATTCTATGAGTTGACGGCTGAGAAAGGGCCACGGTCATTTCACTATAGCTGTTTTTGATAGTGGACTGTTCACCCAATACAGGATGCCATGAATCATTAATCGTTTTATGACCAATACTGTCTATTTTGAAGTTGGCCTCTAAATCACTCCCCCCCTTCAATTTAATTCCCATACCACTGGCCAGTACAACCGACTTGCCTTTATAGGAAACCGAATAGCTAGGACGACCCTCAGAGGTCAGTTTAAAATCTAAGGAAATGGATTTGGATGGAGATTGTACGCTTTGCGCACTGAGTGTTACGGCCATCAATAGAAAGCCGATAAGGAATGTTTTTTTCATTGTAAGGTTGATTGTAGTGCGGTTTTTTGAAATACTCATTTTTAATGTTAAAAAAATAACTATTCTAAATTATCTAGCTTTATTTTTTATAAAAATACATTTATAAAGAACAACAGCAAACAGCCTATAACATTAGTTATTAACGAAATCGATTTCTTAAACCGTTTATTCTGATTTTACGCCAAAAAAAAATCCCGAAGTATTCGGGATTTTCTATTAGGTTTTATCATTTAATTTCCATCTACATAATCCTGTAAATAGGCAAATCGAGGGGTTAACTTTCCTCCCGTTGTCATCTTAGCTCGTTCCAAAATACCATCTTTATCTCCATTAAAAAATGCAGGAATTACATGCTCCATAAACATCTCACCAAATCCCTCACTAGCATCTTTAGGCAATTCACAAGGCAAATTGTCAACCGACATTACCATAATTGATCCCGGATGTGTATAGGCTACTTCTTTATGCTCATTAGGTAAATAACCAAAAAAAGGTTCTGCAATAGTAGAAGCTTTTACAGTACAAGCAATAGGTCCGTCCACATCACAAGAAATATCGGCTACTACCTTAATTTTACAATCAAAAGCTTGCAACATAGCTTGTGTCAATATATCTGGGGCTCCATTACCATGAAAATGTCCCGCCATAAAAACATCCGCTACTTTACTAAAACGCTCAAAATCGGAAGTGTAAGCCGATGGATTTTGATAAAAATCAGTATGGTCCAATACTTGTCCATCCATCCGCTTATTATAATCCAAAACATCTATCTGGGTATACACCGGTTGGGAATAGATTTTAGTCAAAAAATCAGCAACACTCACTTCTTTCATCTTCATCCCATCCAACATTTCTTTAGCGCCCATGCCCACTTTTCCATGACCCGTCAAAACAACTTTAATATTGGGCAAGGTCAATCGCTTTAAACGAACAATCAAATCGTCTTTACTTTGCAAGGTTTCTGCTTTAGGTAAAGCAAATAAATCATACTTCACACCAAAAGCTCTAAATCCATTATAAGCGCCTACAATGCCAGCATAACGGCCAAACCCTATTAAACGACGATGCTGCGCATCTACTATGGTTTCATGATCATACAATTCTATATTCTTAGCCAATATAGCTTGCAATAACTTCCTATTATGCAATTGCTTCTTAATGGTATGAGAAAAGAAAAAATACTTTTTATTCGGAATCAAATAATCGACCGGAATCTCTTTCACCCCAAAAAAAACATCACAATCAGTTATGTCAGTAGCTACCGCTATTCCTAAATCAAGATACTCTTCATCCTTAAATACACGAATATCAGAGGTTTCAACAGTGACCTGGGCATCAGGGTGCTCATTTTGTAATCGTACTAATTCTTGTGGCGTAAACACAACTCTCCGGTCCGGAGGCGTTTTTCTTTCTTTGATAATACCAAACTTCATAAGGCAACTATATTTGCCGCCAAAAGTACTAGTAACGAAAACGTTTTCAAAACTTTTTACCAAAAATAAACAAGCGGTAAATAACATTCAATAATTGACTAGTAATAGGTTAATAATTGGAAGTGTTAAATTGTGAAAAACCTGTTGATAGCTTTATATAAAACTAGTTTTATCCTTTTAATGAATACTTATATTTGTTTTCCTATTACTTAAATAATGACAACTACAAACTCCCTATATACCTCTCTAATCCTTACTGTTTTACTAGTATTATCCTCCTGCACTAAACTAGAAAAAACAGAGGAAGGAATCGTCAAAGTCAATAAAAGTGGCATCCCTATCATGCAACCCTTGCAAGAGGAACTGCCTGCCCTGACGGCCGATTTTATTAAAGACAAAAAGTATGGGGTCGAACGCTATTTTGAAAAAACATGGTCCGAAAAGAATGATAATGTAGCATTCCTCGTAGCTAAGAATGGCCAAATCATCTATGAAAACTATATGGGCTATGCCAATAAAGCTACCGGAGAAATGATTGCCAAAAATACCCCCCTCCACATCGCTTCCGTAAGCAAAGTGCTAACCTCCACAGCGATTTTAATGCTTATCGATACCAAAAGAATTACACTGAATCAAAAGGTTAATACCATCATCAAAAACTTCCCTTACCCCGACGTAACCATCCAAACGCTTCTCAACCACCGAAGCGGCATGAAAAACTACGCCTACTTCACCTACGAAAATGGAAACTGGGATAAAAAACAAACCCTGACCAATGAAGATATCGTAAAAGTAATGGTCGACCGCCAAATCCCTCTAGAATCAAAAACAGATACCCGATTCAGCTATTGCAACACCAATTATGCCATGCTAGCGCTTATCATTGAAAAAATCACCGGACTCGCATACCCCGAGGCCATGAAAGAAATGATTTTCACACCCCTAGGAATGACCAATACGTTCGTCTTTGATATAGTTAAAGACCGCGGCAGTGTTGCGCCTTCCTATAAAGGGAACAATGTTGAAATCGGAGTGGATTACCTAGACGGCATCTACGGAGACAAAAACATCTACTCCACCCCAAGAGATCTGCTTAAATTCGATAAAGCAAGATACGCTCCATTCTTCTTGAACCCCGACCTGCTAAAAAAAGTATATAAGGGGTATAGCTATGAAAGTAAAGGGCAACGTAACTACGGACTCGGAGTAAGAATGATGGAATTCGATAAAGGCGAACCTTTCTATTACCACAACGGTTGGTGGCACGGAAACACTTCTTGTTTCATTACCCTTCGCAAAGAAAAAGTGTCCATCATCGTACTATCCAATAAGTTTACCAAAAAAACATACCAAACCAAAAAACTGGCTTCCCTTTTTGGTGACTACCCCTTCAAACTAACCGAAGACGGCGAAGAATAATTGCCCCTTTTCCTATTGCGATTAGCCCAAAAATACCCTACCTTTGCCCCACTGGGGTCGACTGGTTTTGACAGCAAGTCGAATTGAACAGTAAGCACGTCGAGCAGGGTACCCTTTGCTCGTTAATCCAAGGATACAAACTTATAAACGGCGAAAATAACTACGCTTTAGCTGCTTAATCCGAATTATAGTAAGATTAACCTCGTCCCAACTAGGTTGGGAAGCTGGATTCTCCTCAGAAGCCCTGGTTTATGGCGTCTGGATTAGGAGAACCGTAAATGTAAACCTAGGAAAGGTAATGTTCTGAATCCTTTCTGACACTGATAGAGCTAAGCATCAGGTCGCTGTCTTTAGCATAGCCTGCTGTCGAAAACCTAAGTAAAGACTAAACGTGTAGAAAGCTCTTTAGTTGCTTGTTTGGACCCGAGTTCGATTCTCGGCGACTCCACTGGAAGTGCAATCGCCTTGCGGCTGTAAATGAAAAAATCCATCAAGTTTACTTGAATGGATTTTTTC
>CANBOV010000119.1 GCA_947371275.1 Flavobacteriaceae bacterium
TCGATTTGGTCTCTTAGGGCTTTAGTAATCAAGATACAATTCTCGGGTGTAGCTTCTGTTTTTGGAGCTACTAAATAGACTACTAAATTTTCTTCGCTTCCGCTGATTTCGCATTTGGAATCGCTTCTGTCTTTTAATCTTTTTTCTGTAACAATACTCATTTTATCTGCTTTTAGTAAATTTTATAAATTGAAGGAAGCTCCGATATTAAACACAAACTGGTTGTTGTAATGTTCGAAGCCCTTGGTATTTGTATCATATTTGGCTATAGGCGCTCCGGCTTCGGCATAAATTCCGAATCCATTAGTAAAGAAATAGCGAAATCCTAGATGGCCACCAAAATTTCGAGTCCCTAGGCTTAGGCCTGGATACACATCCATGTTTTTGTCTAAACCTACTACATTGCCAATATTGGCATTGAAACGCACTTTGACATCGGCTCTATCTTCAAATTTAGGTTTGATGCCCGCTGCTTCTTCCACAGATAGTAAATAGGACGCAACGAAACCGTAGGACATATTTTCCCCTATCCCGATATCGACAGAGGTATTAATTCCGGTACCGTGGTCTTGGGTATTTAACCCCACTTGCCCTTTGATGTCCCCTTTGCCTTTATAGGCTTGCGCGTTTACTAAGCTTATGATTAGTAACGTTACTACTGTTATGATTCTTTTCATGGTATACTGCCTTTATTGCGTACAAAAATATAAATTAATTTCTCCCTTTTTCATTAAAGTACAAATCGCTTAGGGGTTCGCTTTGCCAATACTCTTTAGTATCTACATTCATAATGGTTAAAGGCCCTTTGAATGCGGCCCCTGTATCGACATTCCAAATGCATGCTTTATGTATGGGGATGCTTTGTCCTATTCGAGTAACGGGAGTATGCCCGATGTAAATTTCGTGGTATAAGGTAAGGCGTTTAGGGTAGCATTTACTGTCTTTTGCAATAGTGGTATCAAGGGCTAAAGCCGTCTCCCATAAAGTTCTATCCCAATAAAATAATTTTGGAAAGTACTCATATTTAATTCCGTTCATGTTGGTAAAGCCTGCGTGAATGAATAGGCGGTTTTTATCATCTAAATGGTAATTCTGCAAGGATTGTAAAAAAAGGATGTGTTTGCTTTTATGTTCCTGACTTAAGGAAGAATAGGCTATGGCGGTGGCTTCGCCGCCGTGTTTGAACCACATCGATTCATCAAAGTTTTGGTTATTACCCAACAACCACTCCAACACTAATTCGTCGTGGTTGCCCCGAATGAAAATACAGTCTTGCTTTTCATTTAACTCCATTAAAAAGTCGAGTACTTGCGGTGATTCGCTCCATCCGTCAACGTAGTCGCCTAGAAAGATTAGTTGGTCCTCACGAGTAACCTTTGCTCTTTCCAGTACTTGATGTAGGGCTCTGAGGCCACCGTGAATATCTCCGATTACAAAAGTATTAGGCATTATTTTTATTGTATTTCATTTTTCTTAAAATGCGCATGGCTTCTTTAAAACTCAAGTAAACCGTTGGATTGCTTTGTGCTTTTAGCAAGGGTTTGGCGTCGACTAATTTTTGTTTGGCCTCTTCAAAGCCATTGAGGTAACAAATCATCAAGATGGAGGCTATATTTTCTAGATCTTTTTCTTCTCGATCTGAAATAGCCTGTTGCTTCCGCAATTTATTAATTAAAACCAAAGTAGCGTTATAAACATGGTGCAACATTTTTTTATTGTAGGCAGGAGGTTCGAAGAGCATTTCGGTTTCCATTTTATAATAGCCGTTATCGAAAAAGCGGATTGTGACTTGCTCTAACGGGTAGTAACTGGTTTTATCATTTAGGCCCAGCGCTACGTGTTCGATGATAGTAAAACTTTCTTCGTCATAGCGAATTGAAACTACATCTAGGGCTGAGTAAAAGAGTTTAACTTGTTCGTTTATCAATTCAATATCCACTCTAGAAAGATAGGTAGTATCTCTAATTTTCTTGGGCATACCAGCCCAGCAAATCACAAACAATTCTTTAAAAACATTGTACTGAGAGGTCATATCCTTGTGACGGTTATTGATGAAATCGATGACCCCATCAAGAGTGTGGGCAATACTGTTTCTAGAACTATTTTCTATGCTGATAACCGTTTCGATGTTTTGTTTAGAGTAGGGGATTTTATCCTCTGTGGGCATTGAATTGCTGCCCACTCTCACGAAAACGGTATTGGCAACGATTGTGTGGATGTTTTTTTTGAAAAAGGACGTTTTGTGTTTGGGTTTGACGGTAACTAATCCTATTACACGATCTTTGGGAAGATTAGGAAAGGGTACGTTTTCGTATTGTATTTTGGGTGGGTTTTCTAAATAGGCATTGACTAGATTTTGAATACGGCTATCATCGAAAAAGTCATCGCCTACGATTTCGTTATCTTGGTCTTCCACCCCTACCACAATATAGGAATTATTAGAAGGATTGGAATTGGACAACGCACAAATATGCTTTAAGAACTTGGCTTTCCCTTCTTTGGTATGTAAATTTAATTGGCGTTTCTTATCATAAAAACTACTCTCATCATTGTGAGCTAGTAGGTTTTTTATAAGAAGGCGTTTATTGATCATTACGTTAGTTTTCAGTCGCAGTTGCAATCCCAGTTTTAAGTATAACTACTGTAAACTGGGACTAAGACTGCAAACACTTTACGGCACTTTATTTCCCATGCTTTCGGTCCAAATGGCGAACCAATCTTCTTGGTCTAATTGCAATTCGGTGGCTTTAAACAAGGCTTGGATTCGGGCAATGTTAACGGTCCCGGCTACAGGAATTACTTGGGCTGGATGTTTTAGAATCCAGGCTAACAGGAGGGTATCGGCTCCAAAGTGGTATTTCTGTACTAGTTCGGCTAACAATTTTTTTAACCTTCTTGTTTGTTCAATATCTTCTCGAAAAACGGTCCCGAGTGGATTCCATGACATTGGTCTTATGTTATGGACTTGCATATAATCAAAACTACCGTCTAGCATGGCTTCGTGATGGGTAGCTGAAAATTGTACTTGGTTGTAGTTAATGGCTGTTTTTTGTCTTATCAATTCAGTTTGAGAAGCAGTGAAATTAGAAACTCCAAAATCAATAATCTTACCTTCCTGTTTCAATTTAGCTACTGCCTCTGCGATCTCATCAGCAACCATTAGCGGACTTGGACGGTGCAGTAAAAGCACATCTAAATAGTCTGTTTGGAGGTTTTTTAGTGAGTTTTCAACCGACCAGATGATATAGTCCTTTGAATAATCATAGTGTTTGATTTTATTGGGTCTTCCTTTTACATGTTGAATGCCGCATTTTGAAATCAATTGAATTTGGTTTCGGTTAATAGTGCTTTGTGCAAAAGCCTTTCCAAAATCACCTTCTGTGGTATAGTCACCATAAATATCCGCATGATCAAAGGAAGTGATTTTATTTTCAACACAAAGGTGTATGAGATGATCCATTTCGGAAGTGTTCAAGTTTTTGTCCCAGATTCCCCAATTCATGGTACCGGCTACAATGGGAGAAAGTTTTGTTTGCATTTTTAGTTTCTTTAGTGTGTAAAAGTAGATTTGCTGATTTTGCTCTTTTGAAAATTTTAGTATTTTGGCGCTTCAAAATTGAAAAGGCTATCAGGTCTTAAAATTATGAAAAGAAAATCATAAATCATCCTTAAAATTAAGGTGATTTGTAAAGTTTTAACGCATTCTTAACATCTCGTAAGGGATTAAATTTTCACTTTTGAAATGTTAAAATTATAACTATAATACATTCGAATAAATAAATCATTATGGAAGAAAATGGTACTGCTTTAGATATCAGAGCAATTAATGAAAAAATAGAAAGAGAAAGTGCTTTTATCGACTTATTATCTATGGAAATGAACAAGGTAATTGTGGGTCAGAAACACATGGTAGAACGATTGTTAATTGGGCTTTTAGGACAAGGCCATATTCTTTTGGAAGGGGTTCCTGGATTGGCCAAAACCTTAGCCATAAACACTTTGTCACAAGCTGTTCATGGAAGTTTCAGTCGGATTCAGTTTACCCCAGATTTATTACCTGCCGATGTAGTCGGAACGATGATTTATAACATTAAAGCCAATGAGTTCTCTATAAAAAAGGGGCCAATCTTTGCTAATTTTGTTTTGGCCGATGAGATTAACCGTGCTCCGGCAAAAGTACAATCGGCGTTGTTAGAGGCGATGCAAGAAAAGCAGGTGACAATTGGAGACACTACTTTTAAATTAGACAGGCCGTTTTTGGTTTTAGCTACTCAGAACCCTATTGAGCAAGAAGGTACTTATCCATTACCTGAAGCACAAGTTGACCGATTTATGTTAAAAACCGTTATTGATTATCCAAAGCTTGATGAAGAGCGTATGGTAATCCGTCAAAACCTTAAGGGCGCCTATGAAAAAGTGAATCCGGTAGTATCGGTAGAACAAATATTGCGTGCACAAGAAGCGGTTAGAGAAGTTTACATGGATGAAAAAATAGAGAAATACATTTTGGATATCATTTTTGCTACCCGTTATCCAGAGCAATATAAATTAGAAAGTCTAAAACCACTTATTGGCTTTGGAGCTTCACCACGTGGAAGTATCAACTTGGCCAATGCCGCAAAATGTTATGCTTTTATTAAACGACGCGGTTATGTAATTCCGGAAGATGTGCGTGCTGTAGTACATGATGTATTGCGTCACCGTATTGGGGTTACCTATGAAGCAGAAGCGGAAAACATTACCTCAGTAGACATCATTAACAAAATCGTTAACGAAATTGAAGTTCCTTAATAAGTCGTAAAGACATAAGTCAAAAGTCGTAAAATAGCGACAGTAAGACATTCGACAAAAAAATGGAAACAAAAGACTTACTCAAAAAAGTACGTAAAATAGAAATCAAAACCCGAAGGTTGAGTGATCATATCTTCTCGGGTGAATACCACACGTCGTTTAAAGGTCGAGGTATGACTTTTTCGGAAGTGCGCCAGTACCAATTTGGCGATGACATCCGTGCCATCGACTGGAATGTGACGGCGCGTTATAATGAGCCTTACGTAAAAGTTTTTGAAGAAGAACGTGAATTGACTATGATGTTGATGGTTGATATCTCGGGCTCGGAAAGTTTTGGTACCCAAAACCAATTGAAAAGTGAAATTGTAACCGAAATTGCAGCTACTATGGCTTTTTCGGCGACGCAGAACAATGATAAAATAGGGTTGATATTGTTTACCGAGCAGATTGAATTGTACATCCCTCCCAAAAAAGGAAAATCACATGTGTTGCGTATTATACGTGAGCTTATTGAATTTCAGCCCAAAAGTAAAAAAACTGATTTATCACAAGCTTTAAAATTCCTTTCGGGTACGCAAAAAAAGAAAGCCATAGTATTTGTGATTTCTGATTTTATGGTGGAAGACGATTATGAGAAAACCTTGAAAATAGCAGGGAAAAAACATGATATTAC
>CANBOV010000120.1 GCA_947371275.1 Flavobacteriaceae bacterium
GAAGGTTTTGCTACCTTAAATATCGAAACGACTATGGCTCAAAATAACCCCAGCGCCTTCGAAACAAAAACCAATGACTATACGTTAATCAACTTAGGCCTAGGAGGCAAAATCACCCTCTTCCATTCAACCGTCCAAATGAACTTGAATGCCAATAACCTACTAAACAAAACCTATGTATCCCACTTATCCCGACTTAAATCCGATGGGATACCCAACATAGGAAGAAACATAGTCCTAGGCATCAGCTTTATGATCTAAAAAAAAGCGTCTCGAGGAATACTCGAGACGCTTTGCTTTATAATTTGTAAGCTTAAAAACTATTATCCCCGTCAATCATACGACCCAATCCACCAAGGATGCTGCCTTCTTCTCTACTGTTACCTCCATTTCTAGGAGCGGTAGCAATAATACGGTCGGCCAAGCGACTAAACGGTAACGATTGTACATAAACGGTACCCGGTCCGCGAAGCGTAGCAAAAAACAAACCCTCTCCGCCAAAAATCGAATTCTTAATACCGCCTATGAACTCAATATCATAATCAATGTCTTTGGTAAACCCAACGATACATCCCGTGTCTACTTTCAACACTTCGCCGGCAGCCAACTCTTTTTTAGCCAAAGTCCCGCCCGAATGCACAAAAGCCAATCCGTCACCCTCTATCTTTTGCATGATGAAGCCCTCTCCTCCAAAAAATCCGGCCCCCAATTTCTTAGAAAACTCTAAGCTAATAGAAACGCCCTTAGCCGCACACAAGAACGAACTCTTCTGGCAGATAAACTTTCCGTCATACTGACGTAAATCCAACGGAATAATCTTTCCTGGATAAGGTGCCGCAAAAGAAACCTTACTTTTTCCATGGTTTTGATTGCTGTAAGCCGTCATAAAAAGACTGGCTCCAGTCAACACGCGCTTACCAGCCGATAATAACTTGTCGAACAAACCCGATTGCTGATTCGAACCATCGCCAAAGATGGTTTCCATCTGTATCCCGTTGTCCATCATCATAAAACTCCCCGCCTCAGCGATCACAATCTCCTGTGGGTCTAGTTCTATTTCTACATATTGCATTTCTTCACCATAAATATGGTAATCTATTTCATGTGCTTGCATACTGATTGTTTTTTAAATGATATCCATTAGTAATTCATTGTACACTATTGTTACAATTTACTGTCACCATTCAACATATAAGCATATAAACAAATAATATGTTAATAAATAGCTTGGTTAATTGTAATAACGTTAAGATTTTAATACTATTTTTATAATATTACTAATTCAAATCCATCGACTTATGAATTCAATGTTTACTAAAATTATTAGAATTGCCCTGGGATTGGCACTGGTTGTTTTTGGAGCCAACAAATTTTTACACTTCATCCCCATGGAGCCTCCCACCGGAGCAGCAGGGGAATTCATGAATTCATTAGGCGCAACGGGTTATATATTCCCAGTAGTGGGCGTATTAGAAGTAATCATTGGAGTACTACTGTTACTCAAAAAATGGGTGGCATTCGGACTCATATTACTAGCCCCCATTTCCATCAACATTCTACTGTTCCATATGTTCCTAGACATCCCAGGAGTAGCGATTGCCTTAATCATCACCTGCTTTAACTCGATTCTGATTTACAAACATTGGCAACAATACAAACCCTTATTTTATTAAGATAATCTTATCAAACGCTTCTTTTAGAAGCGTTTTTTAATTAAACAAATAAGAACCAGCTAGGGTACCAAAAAAATAACCCGAAGCACTGCTGTTTTCTATTTCTGTTGTGGTATAAGTAGCCGAATAAGCGAGGTTAAAACGTTCATATTTATAACGCAAACCCACTTCTACATTAAATCGCAACGGACGGATACGATAAGTGACTTCACTTCTAGTATCAAAAAGACTGCCTTGGATAGTAGCATCATACAGTTGCCAATTAATTTTAGGCAAAGCATAGAAATAAAACCCACATCGAATGTTCGATACCTCATTAAAAAAATTAGTAGTCTTCAACGAAGCACCTGCACGAGACAACCGTACTCGGGTCAACATCCCCGCCGATAATCCATCAAAAACAGTACCCCCCACCGCTTTACCGTACCAATGAAAATCCACTAGGTCAGTCGCTAACGCTGGTAAAGCGGGTATTGAATAAAGCCTTTCGTATTGCAAAGCGACCGCATTCTGAATTTGGTAATGCCACCCTTCCAAAGCGCCAAAACCAAAACTGTGGTGCAACCACTTCTGAAACCCTTCTGCTCCAGAACCCGGACCTACAATCCCCACTTGAAAAGTAGTTGCACTTACTTGGTCAGACTTACTAATGTGGGTCGTAGTATATTCGGCAAACAAATAGCCTGCATACGGTCGGTTCTGATTTTGAGGCAACACCGCTTTCACCCACCTCGGATTGTAAATTTGTTGTCCTAGCCTAAAACCATGAATGATGGTTTTCTCAGTAGTACTGGATTTTGCCAACCTACTGCCATAGATAAACTGTCCGCTAGTGTAATAAAAATCATTATAAGTAGAAGTAAAAGAATCATTGTCCACTTGCACCCCAAGTACCATCGGGACCTTAGATTGTCCCTGTAGCAAAAAGGAAAACAATCCGAACACTAGTAAATAGCGCCACATTAATAGGTAATTTTACCAATATACCGCATCACCCGCATGATTTTTTCTTTGCGGTGACTGATAAAGGAAGACGAATTTGAAGCCTTATATTTTCGAGGGTTTGGTAATATCGCAGCAATACCTGCGGCCTCTTTAGGGGTTAAATCTTGTGCCGTAGTACTATACCAATGACGCGCCGCCGCCTGGGCTCCGTAAACGCCATTCCCCATCTCAATACTGTTCAAATACACCTCCATGATACGCTCCTTACCCCAAATCAATTCAATCAATACGGTAAAGTAAGCCTCCAATCCTTTGCGCAAATAACTGCGCCCTTGCCACAAAAAGACATTTTTGGCGGTTTGTTGCGATATGGTACTTCCGCCCTTAAGACGTTTCCCTTTTTTATTGTTTTTAAAGGCTTTTTGCATGGCTTTAAAATCAAACCCACTATGCTTCAAGAAATTCCCATCTTCACTAGCAATCACCGCCTTTTGTAAATTGGGCGAAATCTCCTCAAGAGGAACCCAATCATGACTGTAAATAGCATCGCCACCGTCCAGCTTAAACTCCACAATACGAGTAACCATCAAAGGCGTAAACGGAATAGGAACCCATTTAAAAATGATAACCGATAAAATAGAAAGCCCAAAAAACCAAAGCATTGCTTTCCAAAACCAACGAACTATTTTTTTTATCATACTAATGCTGCTAATTCTTGTCCTATCAAACTCCCTATCGCAACGCCCATGCCGCCTAAACGTACACCACAATAAACATGGGTCGAAAGCTGTGTCACAATCGGGGTTTTGGTCGTACCCAATCCCATAATACCACTCCAACGATGCGCTATGGTATAGGTGGTGTTGGGTAAAATTACATTATTTAACAAGTACTCCAAACGATTTTGAATGATTTCTGTTTGGCCAAACTCCGAAGTGGTCTCTCCTTCAATATCCAAATTGCGACCACCACCCAACAGTATACGGTCCCCCACATTGCGAAAATAGTAATAGCCCTTATCCAAATGAAAGGTGCCTCTGAGATCCAAATTAGGAATAGGCTCCGTAATTAAAACCTGAGCCCTTGCCGGCTTCACTTGATTTTGAGTAAGCGACCCTGCAAATCCATTTGTGGCAAAAAGCAATTTTCGGGTGTTAAACGAAAAATCCCCCAGCGCTACATTGACTTGACTATCGCTTTCATGATAACTCGTAACGGTGGCTTGGTTTAAAATCAAAATACCTTGGCCAGTGGCTTTTTGCATCAAAGCCTGCATCATACTTCCCGTGTCAATCTGGGCCTCATACGGATTAAAAATCGAGTAGTCATGTAACCCATGGAAATCAAATCGATCCACTTCCTTAGAGAATACCTCATTGCGAAACAAAGGCTTCAATAACTCATTAATGAAAGGTAGTTTTTGCAAACATTCCGCATACGTACTTTCCTCTTCTTGTAAAAACAATTCGTAACCACCATAAGGCTTAAAATCTAGTACGGCATCACCTAAATTTTTGCGCAACAATTGCAATCCTTGCCAACGCTTTTGAATGAGTTGTAACACTTCCTCTTCACTATGGGTTTTTAAATCGTCTATGATTTCTGAAAGACTTCCAAAACAAGCAAAACCAGCATTTTTAGTGCTAGCCCCTTGAGGCAACATCCCTTTTTCCAACACCAGTATTTTAGCTTCAGGAAAACGTTCTCGCAAACCCAAAGCGGCATGCAAACCAACAATACCACTGCCCACTATCGTATAATCTACCCCGGTAAACCAGTTTTTAAGCTCCCAATAACTTAAGTTCATACCCCTAATTTTTCCTTAAAAATACTTTTTTCAGTGAAAATAACACACTGTTAAGCACTAAATTTATCATATCATCATCTATTTAATTAATTTTTACCCTTTATTAAACGACAAAGCATGGTTGTTCATCGATTTGTTAGTATTTTTCATAAATTACCTAATAGTATCCTAAAAATTAATTTTACATTTGATTTCTAATTTTAACTAATTGAGCACATTATGAAATTTAAATTACTCTCGATTGTATGGCTTGCGGTGAGTTGTGTGGCTTTTGCCCAAAACAAAAACACCCTATGGAATGCTACTACCAAGAAAAGCGACATGACGCCGCTAGACAGCAGAATGAATTTACCAGAGCGCAACTTATTTACCTTAAACATTGACGGTTTAAAATCAGCGCTTCAAAACAGTCCGAAAAGAGGAACCGACCTAAGTACGTCTTCGACCACTTTGTCCATTCCAAATGCAGAAGGAACAATGGAAAGTTACCGCATCTTCGAAAACTCAAACATGGATCCTGCGCTCGAAGCAAAATACCCTAACATCAAATCATATTTAGGAGTGGGTATAACCGACCCAAGTGCAAGAGCCTATTTTAGTGTTTCGCCACTTGGATTCAAATCGATGGTTTTAGCTTCCGATAAGCCAGCAGTGTTCATCGAACCTGTATCACAAGATTTAACAACCTATACAGTATATAGAAAACAAGATAAAACAGCTACTTTAACACCTTTTGAGTGTAAAGTAATTGACGTAGTAACACCTACCGTATCCGCTAGTACGGCTCGTCCCAATGCTGACGATGGTTTGTTAAGAACCTTCCGTTTAGCCATGTCTTGTACTGGTGAGTATACGGTTTATTTTGGAGGAACTAAAGCCTTGGCGTTAGCCGCTATCAACGCTTCTATGACTCGTGTGAACGGAGTATTTGAAACGGATTTTTCTGC
>CANBOV010000121.1 GCA_947371275.1 Flavobacteriaceae bacterium
CTCTAAATCGAAGAACTCCGCCTTTTTAGGCCAACCCATGAAAGGGAAAGCAGTCGGAATATACAACAACCATTTATTTGTTTGCAATGGATAAACAAACCATAGACGAAGGGAAATCAATCGCGATTACCAGCTATATCTTAATGGTAGGGGTCTTAATTGCCCTCTCCATGAACTCAGAGAATAAAAATAAGTTTGCCTCCTTCCACATCCGTCAAGGACTGGGACTAACGCTTACATTTATCATCCTTGGAGTGTCCATCAGCAGCTTCGAAAGCATCTATGTGGCCGCTCCCATGTGGATTTTTATTTCGGTACTAACCATGTACGGCATCTTTACCGCCGCCAAAGGGGAAACGACTCCACTACCCCTATTAGGTAGCCTATTCCAAAAAGTATTTAAAAACATCTAATGGCTTTATCCCTACACTACCTCATAAGAGAACCCAAAATAAAAAAGGAAACCAACCCGCTACTACTCTTGCTTCACGGCTACGGCAGTAACGAGGAAGACTTGTTCTCCTTTGCTAGCGAACTCCCAGAAGACTATTATATTGTATCAGCCCGCGCGCCCTATGATTTAATGTACGGTAGCTACGCCTGGTATGCCATCAACTTCGACGCCGATGAAAACAAATTCTCCGACATCGAACAAGCAAAACAATCAAGAGATTTGATAGCCAACTTTATCGACGAATTACTAAGAACCTACCCCATCGATAACGATAAGGTGACGCTTATAGGGTTCAGCCAAGGCAGCATCCTAAGCTATGCCGTAGCCCTATCCTATCCTCAAAAAATCCAAAGGGTAGTAGCCATGAGCGGTTACCTCAATACCGATATGGCCACAGCCAATTATACTTCTAATGATTTCTCTAACTTAAAAATATTCGCCTCCCACGGTACCGTAGATCAAGTAATCCCCGTAGACTGGGCACGCAAAGTACAACCGGCCATTCAAGCGCTTGGGATAAACATCACCTACAAAGAATACCCCGTTGGCCATGGCGTGGCCCCACAGAACTTCTTTGACTTCAAAAACTGGTTGCAATCTTAGCATAAAAAAAAGGTCTTGAAATTTCAAGACCTTTTTTTATTATTGCTCATTATCCGAACCAGTTATTTTCTTTCCTATCTCGCCATCGCCAGTAAACTTATCAACACCTCCTTGCTTCAATACATAGCCCTTCGAAGCCACCAACTGCCAATCGCCCATCGTCCATACTTTGGTTTTACCACTGCCTGTCAAGAGCATCGAACTCGTCTCATTAGGTAAAAACACCTCTGCTTGCTTCAAGTCTTCACTAAACAAGATATAAGCACTCAACGCTTCATCGGCATTCTCTTGTTGGTCCATCGGATTCAATTGCAAACCCGAAAATACCTTAACACATTCCTTATTCACCTTTGACCAGATATAACCCGCTGAGGCCAAACAACCATTTTCATCTTTATCATTCACTACCGTTGAGTCCTTGGTCGTCGCAGTAGGCTTAGGATTAGTAACGACTTCGTCAGCGTCTTTTAGTTTACACGAACCAAAAGCCAGTACAAGTAGTAAGAGTGTAATCGTTTTTTTCATAATCGTATCTTCAAAGGGGCTAATTTAATTCTTTTGGGTATAAGTAGGAGTTCATAATCTCAAAAGATATCGTTTGGTCTTCGGCAACAAAGTATTTTAACAACACCTCTCCCCATATTTCTCCATTGCTATAATTCGCAATAATCCAACGGTGGTTCAATAGTTTTACTTTATTGATAATATACTTTTGCTCTCCCATCTTAGGTTGATCGGTATATTTATTGCCCTCTGGGTCATCATTATAAGCCAACAACGCTTGCTTCACCTTTTCGCTAAACGCGGGCAAATCATTTTGCTGCAAATAATTCTGCGCACGATCATTGTGCTCCAAAGAAAAAGCATTAGCATCATACAATTGATTGGTGACCAACTTCAAACTGTCGGCAACTTTCTTATTAGTCTCGGTCAAGGTGGCAATAGCAGCACCATCCTTAGAGGTAAAATATTTATACGTAAAAACATTCATCAACGCTGCAATGATAAACAAATAAAGAAATAAGGACTTTCTCATAAGGGTTATAGGTTTATTTTTAAATTATCGTAGGCCAAATATACATTAGGCGGTAACGTTTCTTGTACTTCTTCGTGAAATCCCATATGATGACTGATATGGGTAATATAAGCCTTCTCTGGTTGTACCAAATGTATGAAATCTAAGGCATCCTGCAAACTAAAATGGGAATGATGGGATTCGACCCGCAAGGCATTAATTACCAATACTTTTACACCACTTAACTTGGCTATTTCAGCCGAAGCAATCGTTTTCACATCGGTCAAATAGACAAAGTCTTGAATGCGATACCCAAATACTTGCAAATTTCCATGCCCTACATCTATCGGCGTTATCATGGTGTTTCCAATACTAAAATCGGTGTCATTCTTCACTTCAAAGGCATCAACACTAGGCGCCCCAGGGTATTTATCCTCCGTGGCAAAGATATAATCAAACCGTCGCTCCAAATTCATCAAGACGCGCTCATGCGCATAAACCGGGATATTCTTTTGCTGTTTAAAGAAAAACGGCCGTATATCATCCAATCCTGCCGTATGATCCGAATGTTCATGGGTAAACAACAACGCATCCAAGCGCTCGCACTGTGAAGCCAACATCTGCTGTCTAAAATCGGGACCACAGTCAATCACAATGGAATGACCCTCCCAACAAACCCACACCGATACCCGCAACCGCTTGTCTTTGATATTGTTACTCAAACATACAGGATGCGCACTCCCTATTACCGGTATGCCCTGAGATGTACCTGTTCCTAAAAAATAAACTTGCATAATAGCACGGTTTTTGTGGTGGTGTTTTTAATTGCAACGATTAATTGTAATTAATTACAAAAATAGACTTAATAATCTTTTAATAAAATAGCTATTTTACTAACTTTGCCCTGTATATAAACTATTATGGATAATATTGTTTCAAACATCAAACTGAAAGGCGATAAAGCCATTGAATCGATTCCGGCAATCAAAGATAAGGCTTTGCGCATTAACCTAAATGAAAACATTTATGGTACGTTTGCTGAAATTGGCGCTGGTCAAGAGACCGTGAGACATTTTTTCCGTGCAGGAGGATCATCAGGAACCATTGCAAAAGCAATGTCGGCCTATGACAAAGACTTTAGTGACGCTATTTATGGAGTGGAAGATGACGGAAGATACGTAACAGAAAGCCGTCTTAAAAAGATGCTTTCCCACGAAGTGCAATTGATAGAACAACGTTTAAAAAGAGATAAACATCCCAACAAAATATTCTTTAGTTATGCCAATACGGTAGCCACTATTGATTTTGCCAAACAGTTCAAAGGACACGGTTGGGTCGGTATAAAATACCAAGTCGAACCAGACGAGGACTATAACGAAATCATTCTCCACATCCGATTCAAAGAAACGGATGCAAAGTTGCAACAAGAAACGCTGGGGATTTTAGGGGTAAACCTCATCTACGGAGCCTACTACAAATACAATGACCCTAAAAAGTTATTGCGCTACCTCTACGACCATCTTGATAAAGACCAATTAGAAATTGACACCATCAACTTCTCAGGTCCGCGTTTTGCCAATGTAGACAACCGCCTAATGAGTCTTCAGCTTGTTAAAAATGGCATGACCGATGCCGTAATGTTCGGCCCAGACGGTACCAACATACTTCCAGCTTCGATTCTATACAAAAAGAATATCTTAGCACTAAGAGGAAGTTTCCGTCCGGTAACCAAAGTGAGCACCGACATGTATGAAAAGTCCTTGAAGATGTTCCTCGATGAAAACAAAGTAGAAAAAGACAATACCTTAGTCATCTTCGAAATCACCTTATCCAACTTGCGCTCAGAAGGCGAAATTGACGAAAGGGACTTCATGGATAGAGCCGAATTATTATGCTCTATCGGACAAACGGTAATGATCTCCAACTTCCAAGAATACTACAAAGTAGTCGAATACTTCTCAAGCTATACCAAAGCTCGTATGGGACTTGCCATGGGCGTAAACAACCTAGTAGACATATTCGATGAGAAATACTACCGCCACCTCAGTGGAGGAATCCTAGAAGCATTTGGCAAACTGTTCTACCGCGATTTAAAAGTATTCCTCTACCCTATGGAAGATGAGAATGGAGAAATCATCACGTCGCAGAACCTAAAAGTACACCCACGTATGAAAGAATTGTACAAATTCTTCGCCTACAACGGTAAAGTGGTCGACATAACCGACTTTGATAAAGAACACTTAAAAATATTCTCTCGCGAAGTATTAAAGATGATTACTAGCGGTACCCCAGGCTGGGAAAAACTACTACCCGAAGGTATTGGAGAAATTATAAAAGAACACCACCTTTTTGGTTACGATCCAAACAAAGTGCTATTAGAATCATAATAAAAAAGCCAAGACTAAGTCTTGGCTTTTTTTATAGTAACTATTTTAATATCTGCGCCGCATGGGCCTTAGTTTTAACCTCGGTGATTACCTCATCAATAATCCCCGCTTCATCAATCACAAAAGTAGTACGGTGGATGCCATCATATTCCTTCCCCATGAATTTCTTAGGTCCCCAAACCCCAAAGGCTTGGATAACCGACTTGTCTTCATCGGCCAATAAGGGAAATGGAAAGTCAAATTTGGCCTTAAACTTACCTTGAGCCACTGCACTATCAGCACTCACTCCTAATAAAGCATAATTGTTGGCTGTAAAGCGCTCATAATTATCCCGTAAATCACAAGCCTCAGCAGTACAACCCGGCGTATTAGCTTTAGGGTAAAAGAAGACTACTAATTTCTTTCCTTTATAATCGGCCAAACTATGCGTAGTTCCATCTTGATCTTTCCCTGAAAAGGAAGGCGCTTGATCGCCCTTTTGTAATGTTGTCATATCTTTGAGGTATAAGTTTTATAAATTTACAGTCAAATTTAATTCAAAATGACCAAACAAGAACGTTCAACCTTTGTTATAAATACGTTAAAAGAATACTATCCCCAAATCCCTATACCGCTAGACCATAAAGACCCCTACACCTTATTAATTGCGGTCCTACTCTCAGCACAATGCACTGATGTAAGGGTAAACCAAATCACCCCGCTCCTATTTGCCAAAGCAGACAACCCCTATGATATGATAAAACTAACCGTAGAGGAAATAAAAGAGATCATTCGCCCCTGTGGCTTATCCCCAATGAAGTCAAAAGGCATACACGGCTTATCCCA
>CANBOV010000122.1 GCA_947371275.1 Flavobacteriaceae bacterium
ACAGAAAAAAGATTAAAAGACAGAAGCGATTCCAAATGCGAAATCAGCGGAAGCGAAGAAAATTTAGTAGTCTATTTAGTAGCTCCAAAAACAGAAGCTACACCCGAGAATTGTATCTTGATTACTAAAGCCCTAAGAGACCAAATCGAACATCCAGAAACGACCGATGCCAATGATTGGAGAGGACTAAGCGACAGCATGTGGAATGAAAATCTACCCGTGCAAATCGTGTCTTGGAGAATGTTAGCGCGCTTAAAAAACATCGATCTATTAGAAATGATGTATCTAGACGAAGACGCGCTAGAATGG
The DNA here is from genome assembly GCA_947371275.1 of Flavobacteriaceae bacterium. Lineage (GTDB taxonomy): Bacteria > Bacteroidota > Bacteroidia > Flavobacteriales > Flavobacteriaceae > Flavobacterium. The sequence continues at coordinate 310 of CANBOV010000122.1, forward strand.
GCCAAAGCTACAGGAGAAGACCAAGACGATGAAGGGAAAATTGTCCATAAAGACAGCAACGGTAATATTTTATTCGATGGAGATTCAGTAGTGCTAATCAAAGATCTAGATGTAAAAGGTGCCAATTTCACCGCAAAACGTGGGGCTCCCGTACACAACATCAAACTGGTTTTTGACAACGCCGACCAAATAGAAGGCCGAGTAGAAGGCCAACACATCGTAATCCTAACCCAATACGTCAAGAAAACAAAATAAAACCAAGTTAGTACAAAATAAATAAGCCCCGAAGTATTCGGGGCTTTTTTGTCTATTAGTCTATCATCTATTAGTCTATCATCTATTTTCTACACTTTCTATAAATCAAACTTAATCCCTTGCGCCAAGGGCAATTAACCTAAAAAGCTACTTACTGTATTTTTTTAAGCCCCAGTGCCGAATAAATCAAAATAGTATCAGGATTGCAGAAAAATAGGTCCTTAATAGGTACGTAAGCCGGATTACTTAGTCCGTTTTCCATAAAATATCCAGAATTCGTGCCGAAAGTAGGGTCTAAAGCAGCTGAACTATTCATTTTAAAAAGAATGGCACCGGCATTGGATGTCCCTCCTATAAAATAATCTGTTCCCTTAACTACTATAGCACCTGTAGTAAAGTCAGTCGCAAGTGTACTAAGGTCAAAAGTACCATTCGTACCAAAGCTAGTATCAATCGTCCCGTTTGCGTTTAATTGTACAAGGTTGTTCTTATTGTAAACCAATAATTTGTTAGTTGTATTGTTACCTACAAAGTTTATTTTATAGCTTGCATTAAGAGCAATGCCTACATCAGCTACACCGTTATTTCCAAACGAGGCATCTAGCACCCCACTTGGACTGAATTTGATAATCTTAGTAGAATAGGTAGAAACGCCGTTATAAGCATAAGCTAGGGCATAATAATTGCCTAACGCATCCATGGCCAAATCTTCAGAGGCTACATGGAACGAGAAATTGGAACCTGTAGGGACAGCAGTTAATGCCATAATTCCGTCAACTCCAAAAGTCAAATCGGTCTGACCCGCATTATTGATCTTAACGACATATAATGCGCCAGGATTCATGCCATAATTTTTTGTTATTAAATAGTCGTTCTGCGGAGTAATGGTTATGTTATCTACCCGAAAAAATTGATTGCTGATTATTTTCCCATATAAGCCAAAAGGAAGATCTATTTTCCCATTGGGATTGTACCGCGCAATTAGTACTTTATTATAATTGTTATCTTGTAAATCTAAATTACAAATTACCTTATCATCTAAATCGACATTAAAAGATAACACGTCGGTAAGATACCCAATTGTTGCAAAGGATTTGTCAATAGTAAAATTGGAATCCAGCTTAAAAAGTGTTTTATTATTGTCAAGCACATAGTATCCCGTGCTGCTTTTGATGATTTTTTTAATGTTTATCTTATTGTTGGGATTGCAACTTGTAAAAAAGTTACCTGTTGGCGTTTTTAAAAAGGTTGACTGACCCCCTATGGTACAGTTATCATATTTTACTACTGAATAAAACGTATTGTCGCTAGGCTTAACGGCCACAGAGACGGCGTTAACATTAAAAGTAACAGCGGGACCACTCATATTATAGGAAAGCCCAGCGTTAATCGGTCCATCAACCGGAACCTGAAAGGATCGCACAGTACTGTATGGAGAATTCAACTGTTTTTGATCACAAATACCATAAACCCAACCGTTATTGTAGATTAGGTTTCTAATTTCGCTGTCCAAAACAGTGCTCTGCGTTCCGCTTACATAACAAACCGACTGTACATAGGCGCCCGGAATGGCACCATTGGTAAAGGATGTCATCAGCTGTCCGTTGGTGTCATAACGAAAGACAATTCTACTATATCCGTAGGCATTGGTACAACCAAATAAATTACCGGTGCCGTAGGCTTTACCGGCTACAAGTAGCGAACCGTCAGCAGCAATCACCAGCGAATTTCCGGTATTGTCATGATTAGCAACATCCTTTATAATGATGCCATTACTGCCAAAGGAAGTATCTAGCGTTCCATCGGTATTATATCGAGTTATGAAAAAATCGGTATCGGTTCCATTAAAACAATTACCTGCTACAACCACTTTATCATCCGGTTGAACGACCATGGAAGTTGGCTTGCAATTCAAGCCTATCTGGAACTTGCAAAAACCACCCTGGTTAAACGTCTTATCCAAAAAACCATCAGAGGTGTACTTTGCCACAATTCCTTTGCTGCCTGAATAGCCTGTGATGAAGAATTTGTCATTAGCCGCCAGTTTTATCGCTACCGATTCTTCATCAACTTCGTTGGTATCAAATACGATTTTACCATCTAAATTGAACCCGGTATCCAAATACCATCTAGTATAGTTTGAACCCGTACCTCTTATCAGCCTAAACACAAAAAAAGCTTTATTGTCATCGTCTTTTGAAGTGTAACCTGTGCCATAAATTTTATTAGACTCAAAGATACCGTCATTAAAATAGGTAATTTGATCCCATACCGTGACATGGTCTGAAAAAGTCACACAATTACCAGAATACATTACACCTCTTGTAACCTTATCATTCGTTAGATAAACAATGTCAGGGGTACTGTTGGTAATGGTATTGCCAAAAAGGATTTTGTCTTGACTGGCATAATCATATAAATCTGTATAAATGTTTTTCATGCCATTAGTTCCAAACGTAAGGTCGATTTGCCCATTTTGGGCATAGAAATACGAACTAATTAAAAAGAAGAACAATAAGTATTTTGATTTCATAAAGTTACTGTTTAATGACTTTTACGGTTTTAAATCCTATTTCACTTTTTATTTTTAAAAAATAAATCCCTGAAGCATAATTGCTTATGTTTTCATAAAAGACCTGTTTATCGTCTTGGATACTTTTTTTAGTAAAAACAGCCAATAATTCACCGGCAAGATTATATACTTCAACTTTTACATTGTCGCTTTCTAAGGCATCGACTGTGAGGGTGACAAAGTCTTTTACGGGATTTGGATATACCGCACTATTCATCGTTGCATGAGGACTGAGAGACAAGGAAGGATCAAATAAGAAGCCATTAATTTTAAAATCGCCGTTATCATAACCAACATATAAATAGTTGTCAAAAACAGCAGCAGCCGAAATTCCTAAATTGACAAGTGGATAGGTTTGGGATACCGCACCTCCATTACTTGTTACAATGACGTTGTTAAGACCACCCGAATCCGTAACGTAATTAAAAAAGATGTTTTGGTTGGGAAGGATTTTGATTAACCCTCGATAGGGTTTATAGAATAAATTAATATAACCAGTGCCATTAAAGGAAGTTAATGGAGTGCCGTTTAAATCTATTTTATACAATCGCCCAGGATACTGAGCCGTAAAATTAGAATTATAATAACCTCCTACAGTTAAAACTAAAAGGGTGTTGTCAGGGAGTATCTCAAATTGAGAAATATAATTGTCTTGTTCATAAAGTCCGTTAGTTATTTTCTTAATTCCAAAACTAGTATCAAAAGTACCATTGTCTGAAACTTTAAAAAAGATGACATCATCACTAGCACTATTGTTGGTTGTTTCTCCAAAACAAAGGATGGTGTTGTCATTCATCACTTTGGCTTTTTTAGGATAAACCAGTGCACCGTTGTCAGTAATTAACGTTATTCCTAAAGTGCCAAAGGTTTGATCAGCGAAGCCATTAGGGGTTAAACGTTCAAGCGTACCTGTTAATCCTTTTTTTCCAAGGACCAGTATATTACTGTTAGCATCAAGGCCCACATGGTAAACGTCTTCAGTTTCAAGGTAGGTGGTGCCATTTACACCAAAATCAGGATCCAAAGTGCCGTTGGGAAGAAAACGGTACATGATACCACGAGACTTGGTGAGACCACCTGTTGTAAAAGCTAAAACAACTTTTCCGTCATTTTGAGCCACACAGTAGCAAGCATCGTTCACGATGCGTTGATACGAATCCACGTGGTAAAACAATTTACCGTTGGTCCCAAAGGTAGTGTCCAAACTACCATCGGTATTATATTTAACCATCGATAAAACATTAGTTTGACCAAAGCTGTAAATAGCAGAATAACTGTACCCAAAATAATCGACTCCAGCCAAGGTACTAGAACCAAACAACATAATTTTACCATCGGGTAAGGTAGTCATCGTGCAAAAACCGTCTACTGCATTGGCAAAATCGGTTACCACAGCACCATTAGTGCCAAAATTGGTATTAACCAATTGTGCAGTAATCAAATTAGTTGAAAAAGCAAAAATAATAGAGGCTAAAAGTTTGATTTTAAATCGCATAACGGATTTTTTTGCTAAAAGTAATAATAATTCTCAAGCAGTCAAATATAAATGCTATTCTTACGAAAAAAGCCCCGAAGATTCGGGGCTTTTTATCTATCATCTAGTAGTCTATTTTCTTAAAAACTACAAATCAAACTTAATCCCTTGCGCTAAGGGCAATTGATCAGAATAGTTAACCGTATTGGTTTGTCTTCTCATATATACTTTCCAAGAATCAGAACCTGATTCTCTTCCACCACCCGTTTCTTTTTCTCCACCAAAAGCACCACCAATTTCAGCACCAGAGGTTCCAATATTGACGTTGGCAATACCACAATCCGAGCCCGCAAAAGATAAGAATTTTTCAGCTTCTTTCATTTCGTTGGTCATTATCGCTGATGATAATCCTTGAGCCACACCATTTTGAAGTGCAATTGCATTTTCAACTTCACCACTATATTTCATTAAATATAAAATAGGGGCAAAGGTTTCATGTTGAACGATTTTAAAAGAGTTTTCAGCTTCGATAATGGCGGGTTTCACATAGCAACCCGATTCATAACCTTCCCCAGAAAGAAC